>NZ_JAIUGS010000029.1:0-40311 GCF_020164735.1 Mesorhizobium sp. ESP-6-4 | reverse complement strand
CCACCACCTCCACCACCGCCCCCAAACTGTGCCATCGATAATCCCGGGGTGAAAAAGAAAATGAGTGCAACAAAGCTGCCGATGGCAGGTGAACGCAAAATCCGCACGTTGATAGCTCCCGTCAGATTCGATTGAGGATTGCAATGTAAAGCGCAGCCTTGTTGATTTGCCCGTTGTAGTCATCGAACCGCTCGATGACTTTTAGGGCCGCCGACCATTGCCCAGCAGCCACGAGCAACTTGCCCCAGTTGAGGTCATCGGACTGGAGATCAACCTGCGTAGCAGCCGAGATAAAGTTGGCTATGTTGCTGGGGCTGTGCGTCTTGACCATCGACATGGCTATTTGCCAACACCAACGCGCTTTTAGGGACCGTGCGTAGTAGTTGTCGGCGAGCTCGGTGACTATCTTCACCGCCTCGTCCAAGTGCCCGGCCCGCAGTTGCGCGTCGATGAGTTGCGCCACGCTGGTATCACTTTCCGATAGTCCAGGGAGGTTTGCCTTGGCCATTGCGAAGTCACTCACCGCAAGCCCAATTTCGAACTTTGTACTGCGAATTTGTTCGGCCTGTCCCTCAGTCAGGTCGTGGGTTTTTGCCATGGCAAAAGCCGAATTTGCGTCCTCGTAGTTCGATCGAGACGTCAGCACAATTCCTATGTCAATGGCGAGTTGAGGGTCGCCTTTCGCCATCGATATTGCTGCTGCGGGCCCGTCCACTGCACCTCCAAGAGCGATGGAGCGGGTCGCTGCGGCATCGACATCAACTCCGTGTTCGCGGGCAAACTTGAGAGCTTTGTCAACCCCGTCTCGGGCGGCGACTGCTCCAAGTATCTTCGCCCATGTGTCCGGGTCCTTTGCGCCCCCAACTACTTCATCGGTGGCTTTTTCGATGAAACCTACTTCGGCGTAGGCGGATGCCAATTTCGTTCGTTCAGTATCAATGGGAGCTGCCGCTAGTGTCACCAATGCAGCGGCATCAGCGCCGCGGAGACGTTCGGCTGCCGCCAGTCGGACAAGCAGCGGCAGCACTGGGACCCAATCGATGGATACAATGACCCCGCGCGCGGCGTCGTCTTCCCCACGCGCTGCAAAAATGCTGATCATTGTGTACAGGCAAGTGGCCTCTTCGGCATCCCATTGATCGCTACTAAACCCGGCCTTCGCGGTTGCCTCCTTCGCTAACCCAGCCTGAGCAAGCGATAAGGCGGCTCGACAGTCTCTTCCGGTGCTCGAGGCCAAATCGCGTGCGCGCATCAACGCATCCCGGATGGCCTTAGCATCATCATTGGCTTTGGCCTTCGATTGCCCGATCAAAAGCAGCGTTTCGAGTTTCCGCGTGTCGCCCGCAACCATCGTGTTGTAGTCGATGCCGTCAACTTGCTCGAGTGCTGCTTTGGCACCTCGGCTTGTGAGGAGCCCGCGCGCTGCTGCGTCTTGTGCTTCAACGCTGTCTGCGGCGGCTTTTGCCGCTCTGTCGAGGTCGCCGTAAGATGCGAAATAATGTGCAAGCCAAATCTTGCGCGGCAACCAATTGTGCCCGACCGTGATCGCTTGAAGCGCTAAATCGAACTGACGGTTGCGAATGAGTGAAGCGAGTAGCGCCTGAGAGTCCTCGGCGCTGAGGTCATATAGACCGTTGGTGCCAAACGGCGGTGCGGGGTCAAAGATTTTGGCCGCCAAGCCCTGGACGAGCGCTTGTTCGACGGCGTGTCGGTCGATGCCGAGGGAAGGGTCAGCGCTTAATATTTGAAGAGCAATATCGGTCTCGGGGAACTCGATCACCGCATTCTGAAGATCTGACCACGCAGCGATGGTGGATGCGAGGGCCGTATCCGGCTTTGTCTTGGATGCAGCGAACTCGGTAATGGCGCGGTTCACCAATTCCTCTGGCTGCGTCGCAAGCGCCGGCGACGCGACTGCTATGAGAATACAAACAGTAGCACAGCGCAGCATCGAAGCCTCACTGTTCAAGTCGTTCCAGGTTGCTTGAAACGGCAGTGACCGTGACGGCAACCGGTGTGTCCTTGACGTCTTTGAGCTTGCCGATCAGCCCAGTCAAAACCTGGTCCACGTCTTCGCATCCGACATATCGTGCGGCTTCGACCTGAAAGTCGCCCAGCGCTTTGGCCGCATCGGGATGCGCACTAGCAAATGTCGGAGAGACCCAAAGCTGACTTACGTCCGCCAGAGCCTTCCTTAGCGCGGTTTGAGCCTGCCCGAAGTTGCGTTGTTCCCCTGGAGCGTTGGCTACGAGCGGCTTCGCAATTTCTGTTTGGAAGCCAGCTAACTCCTTGGTGGATTCTGCCACGGGCAAGTTTTCATCGCCGGCCAGCTTGTTCAACAGAACCAGGACCTTTGTTGCGGGAACGCCGAGATTATCGAAACCGCTGCAAGATGTTACGGCGAGGTGACTGATCTTGGCGCGCTCTTCGGGACCAACTTTCAATCCGACCAGGATCCGGTCCAGCAGTACCGCGTCCACGGCCGCTTGCCCGTCGATACCTTCGACTGCTTGCGATGTTAGTTCCTTTGGAAGCAGGTCCTTCCAGTTGCTGCCGGTCCGTACCAATATTCCATAGAGCGCCGCTACTACGAGTGCGAGACTAAACGCCGTCAGGCTTGCGCCGGCGGCCGTGTACGTCATGCCAATGCGCGCGTTGCCTTCTTTCGTGACCTGCTCAGCGGCGCTCTTAGCTTCTCTGGCTTTCGAGGCGAAACGAGCATTCGCGTCGGCAAGGATTTCAGCAGTCAATTTCTCTGCTGCAACTGCCGCGTCCAGGTCCGTCTGTGCTTGGGTGCGTTGCGCCGCCGCCTGCGTGGCTTCTTCCTGCTTTGCGGCCAGTTGGTCTGCCGGTGGTTGAGGCACGATCGCCTGGAGCGCAGCAAGTTCGGCTTCTGCAGCCACCTTCGTTTTGTCTGCATTGGCAAGAAATGCGGTCGCTGAGGCGGTTTTGCGGGCAGCGGCCTCTTGGGCAATTTTCGCCTCGTCCGCCGCTGCTAACGCCGACTCGAGGGCAGCTTCTGCATTCGTCTTGCGGGTGTCAGAGGCATTTGTGGTTGTCTGTGCCCACGGCAGGTAGAAGCTTCCGGCGACACCTAAGAGTCCGAAGAGTGACGTCAGCACGCCCGAAACCACCGGCGATTGGCTGAGCCCGACGAACAGGCCGATAACGACTCCTAGAGCCGCGATACCGATGAGGTAAACCAGCAGTCCCTTCATTGTTCTTGCCCCCTAATAGTATCGCATCAAGGCGGCGACAGCGGCTCACTCACAGGGATGACGACGTCATTCGCAATAGCCAAGAGAAGCCGGAGTTGGTCCCTGCAAGAGCATAAGAGTGTGCCCCTTGAACGCGTCAACTGTCCGATCGGACAGGTGACGTATTTTAGCATCGCTGCAATCATCCGGTTGGGAAAACATTGGGGGTTGCGCGATGATTTCGGCTCACGTCGTCAATGCGCTCAACAAGCATCTCTACGAAAACGAATTCGACGAATTTTTGCGCCGTCGTCATGACTTCTTTGTGCACCAGAAACGGTGGCGCCCTCCGAGCCCCGATGGTCGCGAATTAGATCAGTTCGATACCGACGCAGCGACCTATCTGCTTGGCATGGAAGAGGGCCGCGTCGTGACCTCGGCTCGACTTATTCCAACGAGCGAGCCGCACATGGTCTCAGAGGTTTTTCCTCATATGTGTGAGCGAACGGGCGTTCCGCGGCGTCCCGACTGGGCTGAATGGACGCGCACCTTCGTCGTTCCCGACAAACGCGACCGGGCTTCGAGGCACGCTAACGCAACTGTGCTGCGCGGTGATGGAATACGCCCTCGACGAGGGCCTGAGCGCCGTCGGCGGTGTCCAGGAAACCTACTTCATGCCCCACCACGGCGCGCTGAAATGGCACGCCGAGCCACTCGGCATGGCCAGGGAAGAAAACGGCGAGTGGTACATCGTCGCCTATATCGCGGTGAACGAGGCGGCGCTGGCGAGCGTGCGCAGGATACTGGGGATTGAGCAGTCACTGCTGGTGCGACGGGGGAGGCAGGTGGCGTTCATCAAACCAGTCGAGGCGCTAAGCAGAGTCGCCTAGCAGTCCCCGTTGACCGGCCCAATCCAAATTAGACATTGCTATGATGTACCAAGCTCGTTTGGCATCCCGACTAAGTTACAGACCGCCCCTAGCGACCGCTACTCGGTTGATCATTCTCATTGTCGCCCTGGCCTTTTCGGGCTGCTCGATCCAGCTTTCTCCGGCCTACGACCAAGCGACCTTTACCAGCATTTCTGACCTCAATGTGAAAACTGAGACGCTGTTTGCGTCACTTTCCCAAGGCGGCACAGCGGGTGATTTTGCAAAGTACAAGGCGACCTATGACCAACTCATTGGCGGCTTCACGGCCGCGCGCATAACCACGGCATCGCGCGATGTTCCAGCTCCCAGTCAAAGAGTTCTTACGATGGCGCACTTGAACGGAGTTTGCGGCAATGACGCGAGCAACTGCGTGAATCCTACGCCCCATCACCTGGATCAAGTGATCAACGTGTTGACCAAGATGCGAGACGTTCACCAAAGCGGTGGGCTGAAGGGCAACCTCGTGACTGGGTCAAACGGGATAGGCGGGTTCAAATACCAATACGAAACTGAAATGAGCCGAATCCTTGTATTCGAGTCTGCTTTGCAGCGATAGGAGGTTGTCTTGGCCGCTGTTATCGATGTCAACGCCACCGTGAAAGCTCTGATAGATGCTATTCAAAAACAAGCAAAACAAGGCTGGACAAAAATATCAACGCTAGTCACGCAGCAATCTAAGATGATGGCGCAACAGGCTGCCTGGATCGCCGAGAGTAGCATAGCAGGCACCCTCAAGGATGATCTTCGAGGCTGGTTTGCCGATCAGCTGGCCGACTCCGTTAGAAGTCTGGCCAGCGACGTCGCAGCTCTCACGATTCTCACGGCGGAAAAGGTGTGGAATGCCGCCGTCAAAGTGCTGTGGGGAGCAATCAACCAGGCACTCTCCGTTGCAAGCAAGGGTCTTCTGACACTGCCCGCACTTTAGCGCCTGGGTGCAAAGGCAACGTCTCACCTCATGGAGAGGGCCACGAGCAGATCATTAGCAACGCCAAGCGTGTCGACCAAATTGCTAGGGATTGATGGGGGGACAAGCACATGCCGATCGCGGGACTGGGATGGGAACTGCACATAGTTCGACAAATCGTTCAGCAAAGGCGGGGCAGGATACGCACCATCGGCACCTATCAAATCTTTCACGATGGCGCTGCCCAAGCGAACCTCAAAGGTACGTCGGTTGAGGCGAAGGGTCCCGGCGACAATGCCGTGGCGGGAAATGGTCGAAGGATTGAAGCTGGTAGATATCCTTTGGCTTCGCAGGCTGGTGCACACTATGTGACGATAGGCTATCTGATCAGCAATGATTGTGATCAGACACCCAAGCCTGGTCTGGAACTACGGCAGACGGGAAACCGTCGAGAAATACTCGTGCATCCCGGCCATGGATTTCTGGCGAGTATCGGCTGCATCAACCTGACCAGCGCTTTAGCCAGCGCCAATACCGACATTCCGTTCGTAGACAGCCGCGATCGAGTCATTGCGGCAATCCACGATCTTCAAACATTCGCAGGAAGTGCTTTCCCGCATCACAACGGACAGCCCATCAGCAACGCTTGGGTCGTGATCGACGGAGAGCCCTGAACCTATCTGTATTCTCGAAAAGTGCAGTCCAGGAGCAAGAGGGAGCGGGCAATGCCTATTTTCAACGGTGTCATCGACATTTCGCATCACAATGGCAATGTCAACCTGGTCAAGGCCCAAACAGACGGCATCGTTGGGGTCATCCAAAAAGCCACTCAGGGACAGACTGGCGTCGATCCAACCTACGCTAGGAACCGAGGACGTGCGGAGACAGCTAAGCTGCTATGGGGCGCCTACCACTTCGGCACAGGAAGCGATGGCGTGAGACAAGCCGAAAATTTTCTTAGCGTGGTTGGAGATCGGAAAGCCCTTCTCGTCCTCGATCTCGAACCAAACCCAACCGGTCCAAGCATGAGCCTGGAAGAGGCCCGCGCCTTCGTCACGCACGTGCACGACAAGACCGGACACTTCCCCGGTCTCTACTCCGGGCACTACATTAAGCAGTTGCTCGGCACCAGCACCGACCCCATTTTGGCGAAATGCTGGTTCTGGTTAGCGCAGTATGGGCCGACCCCCGTCGTGCCGCGCAATTGGGCTTCTTGGACAATGTGGCAGTATACCGATGGCGCCTTTGGGCCGGATCCCAAGTCCGTTCTTGGCATTGGTCGCTGTGACCGGGATATGTTCAGCGGAGATCAAGCTGACCTGACCGCGTTCTGGGCTTCCCAGACTTCATGACCGTTCCGATTGCCCTTTGAGGGTTTGCATGCCTTTCAGTTTGATGACGGAGTCGCAAGGGTCCGCCAAGGCGAAGGCCGTTGAGCGAGACGGCAGGATGCATATCCTCAGTGGGGATAGAGGCACGATCCTAGTATCCCCATGGAGTGCGGGGTGGAGGCCGTGAATATAGTTGCACCTGCTTACGCATAGAAGCACGTACAACTACCGCCCAAAAGGAGACGACTCCTACTCTAAATTTATATTGCGGGATGCTGTCCGCCCCCCTTCGTTTGCGTCTGGCGGGAGCACTACGTGTCAACCGTGATGACAAGCGAGAGCTTCGTCAGCGCCAACTCTTTAAGCATGCGGAATAGGCCGCCGTTCGCGAATGACAGGGGATAGCCTATGCACAGGGCATGCGATCGCCAGCAAAACTCCAGGACAATCTAAGCCGCCGGTTACCTCGGTATCCCGTCTCAACCGGCAAATATGTATACCCGACAGTACGAGACCTGTTTCTGTTCGAGCGACTCCTCTGGCATGGGCCGCTGCCGTCATCCTACTTACTCGAGTATTCCCGCCAGTTTGGTCATAAGAGTGTGTGCAGCGCTCGGGACAGACTGACCGACCTTTTTCATCTACTTCGCTTCAATGGGTGGGTCGCAAACAGGGTGGCCGACCCAATTCCCGCATATCCAAAGTGGACAAAAAAGAGCACCACGCTTCTGGCAAAATGCCCCCCCATTTTATAATATGTTGCTAAACTAGCATCTGCTTGCATGTCGCTGTGGGCCTTCGGCTTGATCGATTCAGATGTATTCGACTTTGTTGAACGCTGCCGGAAGCATACGGCAACGGGGCCGCTCTTGAGCGACCTCCTCGAAACAGTGCGTAACCTCGGCTTTGAGCACCTAATCTTGAGCGGTGTGCCGCTCGGCGGGCAAAAGCTCGCACCAATGGTCGAATTGAACGGTTGGCCGGCAGGCTGGTTTGATCGCTATGTTGAAGCGGAACATGCGGCTGTAGACGGCGTTTGCATCTATTCAGCGAAGACTTTGAAGCCGTTTGTCTGGGCCGATGTCCCGGCTAAATGGTCCGCGACCGAAGGCTCGCGCCGTGTTGCCGGAGAAGCGACTGAATTCGGGATCTGCAGTGGTTTTGCCGTGCCCATGCTCAGCGTACATCATTGGCAGTCGGTTCTATCGTTCGCCTCCTCGCAAAAGACCTGCGCCACGCCAGCAAGTCCAACTGGTCACCATGGCAGTGTACGCTGGCATGTCAATTCAGGCCCTGTCAGACGGTGGCGACGAAACGGACGGTGTCCTGACCGACCGCGAAAAGGAGGTGCTTCTGTGGGCCGCCGCAGGCAAGACCTCATCTGAAACGTCTCAGATTGTCGGCCTTACAGAGCGAACCGTCAAATGGCACACCATGCGGGCACGCGAAGCTTTTGGGGTTGCCACGACCACTCAGGCGGTCGTTGAAGCAGTCCGCAAGCGTTTGATCCATCCTTAGACGCGTCAACTGTCCGATCGGACAGGCGACGTATTATGGCAACACCGTATATCGACGGGACGAAGCGAGTGCCTTCTCCGTCTCACCTGCCCAGGCAGCATCCGTGCGCGTGGGAGCATCGGCCCCGGTAGCTTACCACAGGTTTGAATCCTTCTATGGCAGTGCCGACCAATCGCGACGTTTTTTTCGGAGCCCATGTGTTCGCACATGATGGCAGCCCTACGTCCGCTTGGAGTCGTGGCGCGCTTTGCTCGCGGGTTGTAGCATGGAGAAGAGAAGAATGTGTCAGCCACGTCGCAAGTCTTCTGGAAAGACTGGTTTTGGCGGTCGGTATCCTCTTGGGTCAGGGCACTGTCGCGTGGGCCGTCGAGCCGCCGAAGTACGACCATATTGTGGTCGTCGTCATGGAGAACCATTCCTTCGATCAGATCGTGCGGCCCGGCGCAGCTTTGTATCTACAGAAGCTGGCGAAAAACGGCGCCTTATTCGCCAATTCGCATGGGGTCGCTCATCCCAGCCAGCCCAACTACCTGGCGCTGTTCAGTGGCTCGACGCATGGGATACGTGACGATGGGTTACACGAGGTTGCCGCACCCAACCTCGCCACCCGCCTTCGTCCTGCCGGCAAGGCGTTCTCGGGCTATGCCGAGGCGGGATCGCCTCGCAAGCACAGTCCATGGGAATCCTTCGCAGAGGCCAAGGCGACTGGAAAATCAATGAACGAATTTCCGCGTGACTTTGCGCGGTTGTCGGCGGTGAGCTTCGTCATTCCCAACCTAGCCAACGACATGCATGACGGCACCATAGCGCAGGCCGATACATGGTTGGAGGCTCATCTGGGCAAGTATGCCAACTGGGCGCGTAGTCACAACAGTCTTTTGATTGTTACGTTTGACGAGGACGATTACCGCCTCGGAAATCGCATATTCACTGTGTTGTACGGCGCCGGTATCAAACCTGGTCGCTATGTCGAGAGGATCGACCACTACACCGTCCTGCGAACCATCGAGGATATCGAAGGGACAGCGCCGCTAGGCGCCACGGTTGTCAGAAAAGCGATCGGTAGTGCCTGGAAAGGGCGGTAGAATTTTGGGCTGTTGGAGGAGCAGTAAGCCTCGTCACCAGTCCCACTGGTGCAGCCACTTCGTGCGATCCTCGTCTCTTGTTGGGAGACAGCCATGCGCAAGGTCAGGAACGTCATCTACTGCATCCACAAAGAAACCCAACAGATCACACAGAGGCCACGAGGCATCCTCGCCCTGGAAGGCGGGTGGCAGTTCAGAACGAGCTCGAGGCGAGTCGCTTGGTGGGCCGCCGGGATGTTTCGCCTCTTGAGATCATCGTGATCCCAGCCCAGGACGATCGGCCCGACCATCCAGCACTGTTAGCGTTGAGGGCAAAGTTGCGTCATGTTGGCGCCAGTGTCCTGAAGCCAAATCCTGATGCTAATTAAGGCGACAACGGAGGATAGTAAAATGCGTGGCTGTTACAGCATACTTCGGTTGCGCTCGGTGTGGACAGGTCTAATTGCGTCAGCAATTTTTATTCAGACTTGGTGCCCGGCTGAAGCCGCGGGAAAAACATTTGACAGCTATGCCACATTCGCGCAGTCAAACGCCCCCCAAGAAATACTGTGGAAGGTCCTTGCCCGTAACGGCAAATCGAAAAATTACACGCAAGTTTTTGCCTTAGATGGCGGCACAGTTGGCGTCGCCAATTTCGCGGTGGGTGGCTTGGCTAATCTCTACAACCTCATGGACACGCAGAAATACTTCGGGCGATCGCGAGAGGAGATGATCGACAACTACTCCGGCAAATGCAGACCGGGCAAGCACAAGGGGAACGATACCGGATGGGGATGCTATTCCCAAAAATGGTGGCGGGAGGGCATGGTCCAGTTCGTTAATAGCCCCGAGTCTCACGACATTCAGATCCGGGCATGGCTCGCGCAGATGCGGCCCACAGTTGAATTGGCCTTGCAACATGGCTGGAACGACAGCAGAAGCCTCGCGATTGCCACGGGGGTTGCGAATTCCGTCGGTGGCGGTGGCTTCAGCGAACTCGCCAAGAAATATGGCTGGCGAGCCGAGGAGGTTTTGTCAGGCTACGTGGGAAAGAACGATCATCGAAAAAGGCGCCGTGATGCAATCAACGCCGCGTTTCCTCCGTGAGAGGAGTTTGGCAATGGCAAAAATGTCGCGAGCGGACTCTGGACGTCAAGGGTGGCCTGCCAAACCTTGCGTGAGCGAATATTGTTCCCCTGAAGGGCACCCAAATCACTCTATCAGACGAAGCTAGCAGCGTTTCATTATGCAATGGTCAGTGGCCAAAATAATCCGATGAGTGACTAGACCGACGCTGACGTCAGGAATAATAGCTGAGTTTACGCAGGTTTGGCTGCAATGCTATGGAGAGTCTTTAACTAAGGAAGCGGCGGCGGATATTTTGACGAGGCTTGTGACGCTGTATGGCGAGCTCCTGTGATCAGCAAGGTCGAGGGTCTTTAGATTCCCCATAATCTTTTGCCGTAGCGGTTCTTCGCCCCAAGCGTGCGGTTGACGTTATCTTGCCCAGGATGGCATATAACTTTTTTGTACTTTTAGCGGTAATGCAGGAGACTCATATGTCCGTATACCTTGTGACTTGGGACCTTAATAAGGAAAAGCCGAACTACGCAACGGCGCGAAGCGCATTCATCACTCATCTGCAGCGGTATCAACACATAAAAGATCCTGGGCTCGACTCGGTTTGGTTTATTGAATCAAACACAACCGCTGACCAAATAGACACTGATCTCCGCAAGAAGCTCGACGACAACGATAGAATCATTGTTACGAAACTGATCTCTGGCGGTCATCAGGGGTGGCTTTCGCAAGCAGTATGGAATTGGATTAACGCTCGCCTCTAGGCAAAGTTCTTAGACATCGATCAAAAAGTGGTGACCTTATGGCTTAAGGTGCCGAGCTCCACCGGCGCATCGCCAACCTCTACCGCAAGCGGGTGGAGCGGCCCACGCAAGCGTTCGCCGACCATGACGACGGCCGTCGCGCCGCCGAAGCATTGCGCTCGTTGATCGGCGAGATAGTGCTTACGCCCGGGGACAAGCGGGGCGAGGTGCATGCCGAGTTACGCGGCGAGCTGTTCGGCATCCTCGCATTTGCCAATCCTGAAGAAAATCAAAGATTTGACGATGTTATGACAAAAGGGGGGGGCGGGTCCCCGCAACCAATTCTATCATAAATCAATAACCGTCCCGGTCTGACCGGGGCGGTTTTTTGCGTTTTGGAGGCCAGGAGCGTCTCGGTGAGGGCAGCACTCCACACTGGGAACGTGTTGCACATCTCAAATGGCGCCGAGCGCCGCGCTGATAGCTGCCGTTCTGCAGCCGACCTCAAGTCGGGCTCAGAGCTGCCATTCGACGATCGACCTCGTGCTGGCCGTACCGCATCGGAAGAGTGACGACTGTCATCACCAGCAGCGCAACCATTAGCTAGACGTGGGATATGTCCATGCTGCCCGGACCATCATGATGGTCATGGTGATCATCCTGGGTTGCCTTGGGGGTGGATGGGGTACTATGTATGAGGCTCCTCTAGGGGGCGTGTACCGAGGCATGGTACGGGTCTGTTGACCAAGAGAGAGTGCGTTGCCTTGACCTGTAACCCTCCTTGCCCTATGTTCTGGTCATCGGTGCAGATCGACTGAGGTCCTTACGGACTGATAGTACCGAGGTCATCAGGGGTCACCCTGATCACTTGCTTATGGCTGTGGGCCTTCGGGTTTGACATTGTCGAGGATATCTATGGGGGACCGGAGACGGTCCCCCACCTCATTTCAGAAGTAGCGTATCTGGTGCTTGGTCATATGTGCGACCATGCCGAAAGGGCATGACCGTACGGTCTGGACCATGTTCGTCCTGACGTAGGCGCTCTCGACGTGCATGTCGAGGAAGTGGAGGTTGGGGTCGTCCGGCTGCCCTGCCGAGTTCTTGACCCTGAAGAAAGCGCAGTACCTTTGCTGTCCACCTCCCTCAGGTGGTAGGTAGAGTTGGAAGGTGGTCCAGTTCTTGTCGTGGGTGAGCGCGACCTTCGAGGTGGGCTTCTCGAAGAGGGTGCCCATCATCCCCACCAGCCTCTCGGTTTGGCCGTACCTCTCCGGACAATACACCCGGAGCTTGGGCGTCGTCTCTACTACGTAGGCATCGTCAGCCTGGTCCTCGCCTTCGTCGAGTTCCCTGGAATAGCAATGGTTTGAATACCGGAGCCACACCCGGTAGGTCTGGTTCCCGTTCGGGGTAGTCCAGTTGAAATCGGCGCTCGTCTGACCGAGGTGGCTCAGGTCGATCAGCGTGCCGTTGTAGTGAAAATTCTCGTGCTGCATTCGTCGGGCTTGCTTGGGAGGCGGGATTTGGGATTCTTGCTTGCTATATAACGACTTCGCGCCCGGGATGCGTCGGATTCCTGGCGAAAGATGACAGGAAAGGAAAGTTCCCGCGCGGCGAAGCGGTCATCAGCGTTGCGTCGGATGACCGCACAACGTCAGACTTCGGATCCGCCCGCCTTCAGACGGGTTTCTATTACAGGATGGTCTGGACCATCACGAAAGGCGACTTCGAGGCCTCGCCTCGTCTCATCTGCGAGAGGTACATATCGAAGTTGTGGACGACGCAAACCCTGAACTTCCGTTTCGCAAACCCCTTTAGCGCCTTGCTTGAGGTCGCGGTCAAATACCCTAGCGTGATCAGAGAAGGCGGAAAGTGGTTGTCGGCAGGCGGGCCGTGCTTCAGCCTTGTGAGCTTCGAAGGCGTAATTTCGTGTACAATTCCGATGAACTGAGCGAGTAGCATCGGGTACACGACCAGCTTTTTCACTTCAGCGAACGTCGCCAGCGCCTTGTTGTCCAGCGCCACCCATTTCTGCTTTGGTTTGGCCTTTGGCACCTTGTCGTCGCCTACAACGACAGCCACGTCGACGACATAGACTGCATCGTCTTTATGGCCACCCATCACCGACAGGTTCGAATGTATCTCGTAAAGCTCGTCACCTTTAACACACTTAAACCACGAGAAATTGTATGGGTACCCGCGAGACGACAGCTTGGCTACGAAGAGGCCATTGATCGCGTTCTCCACCGTGACGGTGTACCCAGCTAGCCGATAGTGTTCGGTCGCCATAGTAAGGGCGCCAAGCTCTAGAAGTGCAGTCTCCCTAACCGCCAAGTGCTCGAATTGAACGGAGTGCTTGTTGATGAAGGCTTTAAGCTCTTTCTCAATTTCGGCGACGTTCAACCTTCCCTCGCAAACATCTTTGCGGCCACATCACTCAGACTGCTGCTTTCCGCAACGAGTTGTTCGATGTCGAGCTTAACTATCAACTTATAGAGTTCCTGACGAAGGTCTCTCCCTTCCGCGACTGCCGAGGACTCTTGGCTGATTTCGTCGCGCCCAATGCGGAAGCCTCGTGTTTGAGGCGGGCCTTCCGACCCCGGAGGTGTTCGCGTTGCCACGCTGATGCAGTCGTTCATGATCCAGAACTGGCTGTTTACAGTGGACCAGATCCTGCGGATGGCAACGATGAGGAGGAATTGGTCCAGCCTGTCGCCGCTAATTTCGACGCGGGCGTCCCTCGCGATGTCAGGAACGACGGCGGCAACGGCGTCAACATAGCCGTTCACACCTTCTCTCAAAGAGTAGGGCAGTCGCTCCGTGATGTTCTGGATTTGTCGGCTGGTCATCGGTTACCCGCAGTGTGTGATCACTTACAAGCCCGTTCCATCGTCACGTCAAGCTTGAGCACGCCGCCCCTGGTCACCGCACTGCCGCCGTCGCCCACAGACGGCCTGCGCCAGCGCGGAGATATCTTGCCGCAAACCTCAACCAATTCTCCTTAGCTCGGCCATCCGACTCGGATAAACTTAGTGGATGGATTCAGATTCGAACGAAACAGTAGTTCGGCAGCTTTCCGAGGGTGCGCCTTCCAACTACATGCGCGCACGACATCCAGACCTGTTCTCCGACACAACCGTCTCGGCGGTCCATAGCGTGTCAAAAGAGGTGCTCTCATACCACCTTGAAACTCTCACCAATCAAAAAGACGAGGCCACGTTCGAGGAGTTTGCTCGCCGGCTCTGTGAGAAGTTCATTTCTCCTAACCTGCGACCCCAAACGGGGCCTGTGGGTGGGGGCGACGGCAAGACCGATTCGGAAACATACCCGGTCTCTTCTGCGATTTCTGAGCGATGGTTCATTCCTGATCGAGCGGGGGCGGATCAGCGCTGGGCATTCGCATTCAGCGCAGCGGCAGACTGGAAGAAAAAAATCCGCAAAGACGTGAAGAGCATTGCGGAGACCGGGCGTGGCTATCCCCGGATCTACTTCGTCACAAATCAATTTGTGCCGTCCAAGGACAGCGCGTCGATGCAAGACGCGCTTGAGGAGAGATACGGAATTCCCGTAACTATCCTCGATAAAACCTGGATTCTAAACAAGGTCTTCGAAGGGCACAGTCTTGATATCGTCGTTGAGACGCTGGGCGTCGGGCGTGAAAAAACGGAAGAGGCCAATCGCGTCGGCCCGCGGGATTCCCAACGAATTGCGGAGCTAGAAGAACTCGAAGCCCGGATTGGAGACGGCTCAAAATATAACGGAAATCTTTCCAACCTAGTCGATGACTGTATTCGTGCAGGGGTCCTTTCGCGTGGACTGGAGCGTCCCCGATATGAGGTCGAGGGAAAACTAGACCGGGCGCTTCGCCTCGCGCGCAAACACGGCAGCGCCAAGCAGCAACTGGCCGCAGTCTACAATTGGGCCTGGACCGCCTTCTTCTGGTTCGACGATCCGACAAAAACCTCAGAACTCTACGCTGAGGTGGAGACATTGGCCCTGTCCTCGGACGACTCCGATGACTTGGAGCGTCTGACCAATATTCTACCGCTGCTCCATTTCTCCGTCACTCAGCAACTGCTGACACCCGATACCGCTCAACTCGATCAACGTTTGGTCCGCGCCCGAGCGGCGCTGGCACGCGTGATTAATCTGGAGGCCCGTCCGAACAACTCGCTGCACGCGCGCTCTCTGGCTCTCATGCTTGAGATTGTCGAGGCTGGCAAAAAGGGACCAGACGCCCTCATCGATATCTGGAAGCGATTCAAGCTTGTATTGAAGGATGCCGATGGCCTGGGTGCCTTCCCCTTCGAAAGCATTGCCGACGGGCTAACCGAACTCGGCAAACACATACCCGAAAGCCCGGAATTCGATGAGCTTTACGAGCAAGTTACGAACTTGCTTGCCAGCCGCCGAAGCGAGGGGGAGGCCGGCAAGAGGAACAGCCAACGAGCCTTCCAGAAACTTGAAAAAGGCCTGCATTTCGATGCCATTCGGTGGTTTGGCCGTGCGGTCGGGTTACTTGTTAAGGAAGAATATCGCGACGAACTTTCTGAAGTACTTTTCGGTTCAAGCCTCGCCTTCGAGGAAGCCGGCCTTTACTGGGCCGCCCGAAATTACGCGTTTGCGGCCGTGTCTCAAGATCTCGCGGAGTTTACACGGACTGGCAACATCTCTGTCGTCAATCCCACGCACCTAAAGCGACTGTTTCACATGGAATGCAGACTGGGGCGGACTTTGTATGCCATTCAGTCTCACGAGCTCGCTATGCTTGTACGGGGAGCGCAGGCTCATGATGAGAAATCGCGCCAACGTTATGAAGAGGCGCGTCTATTCGATTCCCGGATGTTTGGCGGACTACTACTCAGATTGGTCGACTCAGATTTAGCGGAAATCCGCTCCCTGCCCGATGCTCTCGAGCGCCTGGCTATGCCGGAGGCGCGGCTGATTGCTCTTTTCCGGCTGGGCCAAGATCAAGTCGCCAGGGAGGAAGGCTGGTGGCCCGATACAGAAAGCGCCGCCAACATAGAGGACACTTTCAATCGCTGGTACGCCTATTTCGGCAACGACTTTTTCGTCAGGAACATCTCACTTTATTCCGGCGCAACGGTTGAGCTGACCAGCGCTGTCGTAGGATGCCAGATCATCATCGAGGCCGCAAACAACCTTGTGTCACTGGCGGTTGCAGAGGCATTGCTCGGCGGAATTGAAGCACTGCTCGCCACGAGCCTGGAGCATAGACTACTACCTCATCTGGAGAGAATCCGATTCCGTGTTGATCCAGTCACGACGAGTGGTAATGCTCCGATCCTGACATTCGAAGACCGCATGGGGATTCCGGTTGGAGTCATTCAACATCCGGCGCATTTCGAGCTGACAACGAAGGCGGACGTTCTCGCCTTCGTTGAATGGCTGAAAACAGCTGCCGTTGAGGTCATCATTAGAATAGCGATTCCGGATGACGTAGAGGGATGGAGCAAACAGGTCTTCGCCGAAGAAAACGCGCTTGATCGGGCGCTTACATTCTCAAATATCCCTTTGATCACGGGCAGTTTCTTCGGTGACGTGGATCATTTGTCTCTTGAATGCTGGGTAGCGTCGACCGACCGATCATACGATGCGATACGCGCGGAACCTTGGGTGCCGTCGGAAATTATCGACCCGGAATCCGGTGTCTCCGTTTCGGAAGAACCGATGGACGGCTTTCCGTTCGATACCAAGCGCATGAAGCACACGGACATGAAGATCGTTTCGCCGATCGTTGTGTCGAAATGGAACGATGCACGTTGGCGTGCAACGCTCTTCATGTATTCGCCAGATAAGGACGCGCCGCCTCCCGTGCTCGGCATCGCATTCGAGAACGCGGAGGCCGGGAAAGCTATATTCGATGGCTTCCGGGAGCGCTTTGGCGAGCACGATCCCGACAATGACCTGCGTATCGCTGTCATACGCGGCGTTTCGTCCAAGAACCCGTTCGCCTATGCCGTGGTTGTGGGACCGAATGTCGAAAAGAATCTTCCAGAGAGCGACAAGCTTGTGGGCTTCGTGTCGCGCCTAAACGTCATGCAGCCAAAGAATGACATTCATCTCCGGAACTTCATTCGGCAATTGAAGCGCGACGGACGCTTTCTTCTGGCGCCCGCACACTTGCCCTCACTAGATGCGGAACCCAAGCCCATGCTGGGGCTGGGAATCGGAAAATATGACCTTGAGATAAAGGAAGCTTGGCAGATCGGAGCAAGTGATCCCGATGCCGTCGTTCTTGATCTCGACGATCCGCCGATCATCCCTCCTGACCAACCTGACGCGCCGGTAATCGAGACGTTGCGGAAAAAGGCTGAGCAGCAGAAAGGCCGAGATAGAAAGGCTTAGACCTTCGGTCAGTTCCAAGAGCAGGAGAATTGGGTGGTTGCCCCGGACGACTTTCCACCGATGCGACGTATCTTCCCGTTTCTGCCGACCAGTTGAAAAACACCGCCGTATCAGGAGTGATGTCATCGCCGAACGCACCATCCGGAATTTGCAGCGGTATCCGCCACAAGGAGGTTAGTTTTCGTCGTCCGAGGAGCTTTGCTACCAGTTCGATTGAGTAGATTCCGGGCTGAAACACAAACAGCTCGTCAGCATCGAGCGGATTGAAATGGTGGTTCGTGGCAATGCCCGTTTCCGGAACGAACAGACCGCTCCCCCTCACAAGGTCCTTGTCGCCCATACCCCAGAACGAAAACTCAGTCTGCTGCTCGCCATGATGCACGCGCAGGAAAAGGCTCTCCGCAACACGGCCACGCTTGCCGGTACTGAAGAGCAGCGCCCGCAAAAAATCTTCGCCTGCGGAACCGCCTTGCTCACGAAGTCGTATCGAACGGCGACAAATACCGGATGCGTGCTCCGGATCGTTCCCCGGCGCAGAACCGTGAACCATAGGGTAAAGAGTGACACCATCAGCGCAATCGCCGACACAATCGGAGAGAGGATAGACAGGGTCATGCCCGGTTTTCCTCTCGTTTCGCAGCCGGCGGGAGTTCCAGCCAGGGCGGCTTTTTCAAAAGAAACCGCGCGCCGCCAACGTAGAGCTCGCGTGCAAATGAGTGTGATGCCTCGCTGACGAATGCAAGAGCCGCGTTGTAGGCGTTCATCACTTCGAAGATTGCCGGTGTGCCGCCGAGCCCATATCGGTCGGACATGATTTGCGGCTCCCTTGGCATCTTCTTGAGCAAATCGCGCTTCGCGCCAATGCCCTGATCCCTTACATCGTCATAGAGTACGAACAGATCATGCGTTTGCCGGAAGGTGCCGGTCTTGTGCTGCGCAAAGGCTTTCAGGGTCTTTTCGACGGCCATTTGCAGCGACCACAAGGCAGCCCCCCGGCCAGCAACATCCTTCCGCAGGATATTGTCGGCGGCACTCTCGAATTCAGAGAGAACCCCTTCCAGAAGGCCGTTTACCGTCTCGTCGCGGGGTTTGATCCCCATCATGTTGATGCGGATCAACCGCAAACCCGTGCCGACATTCGCCAGCTTTGCATTAAGTTTTGTGCGCTCTTTCCGATCGAGCCTGTCTATTGGCGGGGAGCCGACCAGCCAATTCTCGGGATCTTCGCCGTCCTCAATCGTCACCGGAAAGTGCAGCCAGAACGTCACGCCAGGCGTCTCAACAGTGCGGCGGTTAAGGGGCACCGCAACCTCCACCGGCACGCCGCGCACAAGGATGACGCCCGTAGCCGTCGAGCTCGAGTTCCGATCAAGCGCCGGTCCGTAGTGTTCCCGATACCATTCGCTGACATGATGGTGGATGACGGCAAACCACGGCTTCACATAAAAATCGGTTTTGTCGTCGCCCTCTATTTCGATGATCCAGTCCTGGACAAAAAGGACCGCAGCCTGAGTAGCCCGCTGTGATACCGGAACTTCGGCAACAGAAAGGTATTCGTCTATATAGACCAGGCGTTCGGTAATGGCTTCTTTCAAATCCATGTGCGTCTGCTCAACGACAAATACTGCGAGTCGCGAGATCCGATTTTACATGGTTCGCCATCTCAGTCGAAGCATGGATTTGAGGGGCGTGGTTTGGATTCCGGCAGGTCGCCAAGGATGACACTGTCCCGGCTTTGCCGGCCGGGCTCTATGGCTACCGCCACCGAACCCGCAGGCGATTTCGGCCCATTCGGGTGACGATCCCTGACAGCGAATTCGGAGACGGCACAGGCCGTAGGCTTGTTTTCTGCGCGCGTTGCCCGCGCGCTTCTTGTCCAGCGTACCGACGCCAGGGCCGTTCGCAAGAGCCTCAGTTCCTCCGGCCCCCTCAATCCGGGCTGACGTTGTCGGAACCAAAGCCGCTGCCTTGGCGGCGAATCTGATAAAAGGAGCAATCAGAGGGCTATACGATGAAGATCGATACAACTGACACGTTGCGGGTCGTTCAGAACAAGAACGCTGAGAGCGAAGCCTACAGCCGGCAGCTTCACATATGGCTCGGAGCCGGTTCAGCAGGTGGCGCAATATCCATGGCTTCGCTAGCCGCCAGCTTACGTGATCCGGCCTATGTGTTCCACTTTCTCACCCCATCCTTTTGGTCATTTCTGGTCGGCGTCGTCGCGGCGGGTTCCAGCCTGTTTTTCCTTGCTCTTCGCGCGGATGAACAGGGCGAGCATTTCGCGACATCGCACAACCGGGATCAGATCAATGAAGCGATCAGAGCGATGCCCGAAGTGATCGCTTCTCCTAAGCGGCTCGCCGATGAAGCAAATCAAGCGCGAAATGAGCTGATTAGACAGTCGCACGAAAAGCATGCAAGAGCGGAACGCGCTTGGGCACGGAGCCTGCGGTACAAGGTCGCTTGGGCGGCAAGCCTTACAATATCCGCCCTTGCTTTCGTTCTGGGCTTCGCTTGGCCACTGGCACAACTCAGCTTTTTCGGAGCAAAGCTTTTACCTTAGGGCCTACAGGATCGCCTTGATTCGACGCCAGAACGTAGAACACGTTGTTCGGCCGTGGCCGGGCAAGCAGCTCTGAGTCGGATGTATCTTACAGAAACTTAGAATGGCCGGTGTCGCTGAGAGCCGAACGCTTGGATCCATATATGTAGCTTACGGAGGACTGATCGATAGCTTGCCTCGTCCCGGCAAAAAATCACGGCTGTCGCGCGGTTGTAGTCCTCATCTCTGTCGTTCAGGAACGCTTCGGCCTCATCCTTGCTCAGTCGCTGTTCAACCGCTTTGCGCAGTTTCTGGCGCCAAAAGTTTGCCTCGGCTAGGCTGTCACGGTCAGCCTGTCGGCGGCGTTCGATCGCGGAAAGGATCTCCCGCGCCTTCCCGGCAGCGTGATAGCCATGATAAGCGGCCTCCAAAGGCGAGCGTCCGTCGAGATCAGGATGCGCCTCGTTCAGCCATGCGTCCGGGTCGTCGAGCACCGTTTCGGCGTACTCAGCGAGTTCGTTCTGCCGATTGATCTTGATCGTCTCAGCTTGCACGGCAGCACTGGCCTTCTTCTCCGCCTCCTTTGTGGCAATCACAGCCAGGCGGCGATCGCATTCGTTTGCAATCGGAAGGCCCAAAAGTTCACGCACGTCAGTCCTAGTGCCTTTGAAAAGGCCAACAATAGCCCGCAACTCAGCTTCGACCGGGTGCATTGTTCGCGTGCTTTCCAGCACGGCGGCGTAGGGTTCACCGGTTTCCGGATTGGTCATATTCAGCCAATCCTCGACCGTCATGCCGTGACGTTCTTCGTCAGGCAGTTGGTCAAGAAGCCATCCTATCGTTTCTTCTATTCCCTTTCGGGCGGCCGACCTGCCCATCTCTTCAATGACCCAATCGAACCAGGACGAGGCTACAGCCGGCGAAATTGCGAAACCGTGCGTCCAATCCAGTGCGACGCCGACTCCCGTAAGATATTTCAGATAGAACTCCACAGCTCTCCATGGGGCGGCGAAGCGGTTGTCTAGCGCCTCGACGGCCGCCTCAAGGTCGTTGCTGATCCATCTGAATTCCGCGCGGACAAGGCCCTTGTCCATAAGGTGCTTTGTCACCGAAACTGCCGTTGGCAGCTTCTTTCCAAGCCCCTTGCCGTACAGGACGTCTGCCAGAACAATAGCCTGCCAGTTGGTGGGATGCGTGGTGAAGCACGCATGCCCGGCAACCTCTATCCCGATGTGTTTGTCTAGGCCGATGCCTCGCAAGACATCGATGGTCGATATGGGCAGAGCCTTCGGGCTCGAGCGCAGAGCAATGTCGTAGGCGCGGGCTTTCTGTCGAGCATCGGCTGTCAGTTTGTTCTCAGCAGCGAGTCGTGCGGCGTTGGCCTCTTTCTGCAGCTCTATGACAGCATTGTCGATCGCCTCGTTGAACAGCCATTTGCGGGGGGCAGAGCGGATTACAGCATCGGCAACCACCTCCGGCGCGGCATCCCTGGCTATGTGCGAAAGGTCGATTTCTATCGCCGCAATGCCGTGTTGGCGGATGCGTCGAATCTTTTCTTCGTCGCAAGGATGGGTCACCGCAATTTCTACAAACAGCTTTCGTCCATCGAGGGTGACATAGAGATCAGGGACTATCTGTTGCGGATCATGGAATTCGAGAGTTGCCGACTCGAGTTCAATCTTTTCTCGACCTGGCAGGATCCGTTCGACATTCCCATGGCTCGCGATCCGCTTCGGGACGAACAAGACAAGGCGTTCTTGGACAATCTGCTTGGCTAGTTTGTGGAGGGCAGTTTCGGGACCTCCGCCACAGGCGTCGCGATGATGGTGCGCGAAATGTGGCGTCTCTGCCAACGTCTTGGCTACCAGGCGACTCCCGCACATCCCGGGGCAGACGCAATCGCATCCGAGCCCGCGGACGGCCATTGAGATGTGCACCAGACTGCCATCAGACTGCTGCCCATACACAAGCTCGGCGCGATCCGAGCCGAACTTTGTGCGCAGAGGTCCATGGCCTTCACGAACTGACATCAGGCAACCGAAGCCACGTCGAATTGTTAGTCGGTCACATCAAACCACGACAAAGGTTGGCTCGTGATCGTCTCGATCTGGTCGGAAGGCCGTGCCCGCGCTCTTCCGCCGAAATGCATTTGCCCCATTTCCGGCTGGCGTCCTGTCTCGTCGATATTCCAGCAGCAAAGATTCACATCGATAGCCGTTCATATCACTAGGCAGTGCACCTCAGCTGCTACTCGGGCCTACGACTGATCAGGAAAATGCAAACGGCACAGGCGATGCTCACAACCAACTCGGCCTGGTCGTCGTCCGGCATCTCTCCTTCCCGGAGATGACGTCCATACTGTGAAGCGAACCCCCAGAGCTTGTCCAGGGCTTGGTCAAGGGGCTTGGGCAAATCGAGTCCCTCGACGAGCTGACCGAGGTTCTTGTTCGGTTGCCCAGTGACATGGCGTGCGGTGGCTTCGAGGGCAGCAACTGCATGTTGGATCGCGCCGGTGCGATCTGGAATTGGGCGGCGCGAAAGGTCACCCAGTGCTTCGCGAATTTCGTTGGCGGCTGTCGTCCTGTCACTTTGCTCAAGTACTTGCAGTGCCTTCGCCGTGACGGCCGAGAAGCCTTCGCTGCCTCGGAACGTAAGGCCTTTGTACTCCTCTAGCTGCCAGCCGATGCCCTTTTCGCGGAAGAATCGGTTGAGTTCCTCCCGATATCGATCCTGATTTTCTGGGTCGTCACTAAGCCCGCGCCAAAGGGCCTCAGCGATGTCATATACCTTGAACCATTGGCAATCGGCGATCAGTCCAACTACTTCATGACGGACATTCGCGTCGGACCAATTGTTGTCGTCTGGAATTTCAAAAAGCACCGCACAAACCTGCTCACGTATCCACTTCCAGCTTCCCCCTGCGTTGTGCGCGATCTGAATGATTGCGAAGCGGAGGTTCTCTGGAGCATCCTCGCGGAGAGTAATTTCAGCATCCGGGCCGCTGTAGCCAAAGCGTTCAGAAAATGGTCGGTTCATTCGTTGAATCCGTCGTTAGGTGGGCGGCGATACAACCTTGGTGTCTCGCGGTCGCCATCCGAAGCGACGATCATAGTCCCGATATTGGCCAATGGCATGCTCCAAGTTTGACGATCTGGCTGCGGTCAAGACGAGCCTTCATCGGCTAGACTCGTCACGCATTCCAAAGGTTTTGTAGCGCCGCTGAGCTGTCCGAATGCAGTTCAAACTCATGGTGTTCGCATTTTTCTCGGACGCCAACTGATGCAGGAAATCCGCTCCGGCGGATGAGGATCGATGCAGGCCGGGAACGATGGAACGCACGTCATCTTGCATGCGGCCGCGCCGATCGCGAGACGGCCGGGTTGCGCCGGATTGCCTGTGGCGACGCTCGGTCAGCTCGATGGAAAGTGCGTCACGACGTTCCAGTGCTGCAAACAAGCAGCGCAACTAACCCGTCGCCGAGCGCGGAAGACTGTACGGCGCATTGGGACTCGACGCCAGAATACCGAATCGTGACGTCGAGCATAGAATAGTGTATTATCGTAGCCTGGAGGAGTAACGACGATAGCAAATAAGTCTAGCAGAATACGACCGTTGAAGATGGCAAGATAAAAGGACGCACATTGTGCCGCATTCGGTTGGTTGTATTTGCAATGAGTTACGATGCGGTTTTTGCAATGTGCGGGGGTTTACCGCACATTGCGAGAAGCGCGATTTCGCGGTGATTCCCGCGTCTTAATGCAGTGTGGCCGAGGACCGGCAGGACGAGACCACCGCGGCACTGATCCGGGTGATAGCCGTGGCGGGCTGCCGGCGCAGCGAAGTCATCAGTCTGCGTTGCGGCGAAGTGCCGACTGTCAGCCGTCACACGTCAGATCGGGTACGGCGCGATGGTGGTGTCGCATGGCCAGGATGACGGGTGTTCCCACGAGTTCAAGCAGTGTCTGGCTGGCAAGCCAGGACCCGACTTCAGAATAGGCGCGCTGCCAGCGCCATCGCATACGACAGCCGTCAGAACCTGACCTTCGGGGCCGTCGAAAAGGCTATGGACGGCACCTCCGCCCAGCCCGCCGGAGACTGGTGCGCGACCGTCTGGCCGACTTGCGACTGGGAAACGCTTGATAGGAAGGCCGAGAGGAAAACAACTCACGGAAGTTAGCCCATCTAGCTCAAGGCCGCCGGGTCGATAGCTTGGCGAGGATATCCATGTTGGCGCCTTCAACGCCGACCGCGAAGAACGGAAAGGCCTTTGCCGCCTCACCCGCCTTGATCGCCTGTTCGGCCGCCGCCACGCTTTCAGTCGGCGCTCCGTCCGTGATTAGGAACACCCAAGGGGGTAATAGGAGATGCCGTTGGCCTTGTTTTGCGGCGCCGGAGCATTTCCAAGCCATGATCGATCGCCGCGCCTTGGCCGCCCCTTCTTAGGCCTTGACGCACACGACCCGGTCCCATTTCCCCCATTAGGATTGCAGCCGGTTGCCTGCCCGCCGTAGAACCCTTGCGACGGGTTCTTTCGCTGTTTGCCGGCCGCTTAGAAAGTTCTGATGGCCGCCCACTCGGCCATGATCACGGGCGCCTCTATCTGCGTGCGACGTATCAACCGTCGCCCAACTCGTGAATGACCGGTTGCATGTGGCTGGCCGTGACATCGACTGTCGCCAACGTGATCGGCAGCTTGAAGCGCCGCCGGCCGGCGCTGCCAGGATTTAAGTAGAGCACCCCATCAACGGTCTCGATCATCGGCACGTGAGAGTGGCCCGAGATTACCATGTCGATGCCAAGCGCCGCGGGCGAGATCTGCAGCGTCTTTAGGTCGTGAAGCACATAGATGGTTCGCCCCGCAAGCCGCACGTGCTCAGTGTCAGCGTATTGCGCGGCCCAGCTTCCGGTGTCCACGTTTCCTCTGATGGCGGTAACCGGCGCAATCCTGCGAAGCGCGGCGATGATCTCCGGCCCGCCTATATCTCCGCCGTGAATGATGTGATCGACACCGGCCAGGCGACGCTCTGCCTCAGGCCTCAACAAGCCGTGCGTGTCCGAAATGATGCCGATCCTGAATATCATCATTTGAGCCATGGGACCCAAGGTGTTTGTGATCAGAAACAATCGATGTAAAGGCGCGTCCCCATAAATCTGGTACGCGCGCGCGGAGATCTCCGGGTCCGATGGCTCGCCGCTCAATTAGCCAAAATGTTGGCTGACCCGCCGGATTTCACGCGATTGGCGAGCGGGCCCACTCGATCCGCTCGGGCGCCGGACGTTCCCTTTCTTCGCCCCAGAGTTAGCACGACTGACCACTCTCAGGCAGCTGGATTATCGTTATGACTTCAACGCTCGAGCTTCAGGTTCGCGCCCAAAAGTTCACCGACCAGGTGCTTCAGACGCTACTCGCGACTCCGCGCTCGCTCCCGGACCACTACCTCGGGATGCAGCTACAGGGGTGCGCTATCGCGGCGCGAGCCTCCGTCGCGACGTGACCGCGTCCTACCGCCCTACTGCATGTTAATGCCGGCCACGACCAAGGTCGTAGCAATGGCTTCGTTAGGTATCCTCGGGCTGTTGCGCTTGGCCAGAAACCGGCTAAGAGAGTTAGGCATTTGTTGCGAGGATCGGAGATATGCATGCCGGAAGAGATTGAGAACAGCCGAAGCCAGTTGATCGAACTCACTGCCGATATAGTGTCCGCGTACGTCAGCAACAATGCGGTGCCGGTTGCGTCTCTCTCGGATCTGATCGCGAACGTGAACTTCTCGCTTTCGAAGATCGGAGGATCGGCCGAACCAGAAACGCCGGCCCAGGCACCCGCGGTCAATCCGAAGCGATCGGTTTTCCCTGACTACATCATCTGCCTCGAGGACGGGAATAAGTTCAAATCTCTGAAGCGTCATCTCAGCGTGCACTACGGCCTGACGCCTGACGAGTACCGGGCCAAGTGGGGCTTGGCGCGCGACTATCCAATGACGGCGCCAAATTATGCCGCCCAACGGTCAGAATTGGCCAAGGCGAGCGGACTCGGTCGAAAAACGGGAGCAACGCGCGTTGCTAAACAGACCAGAAGGCGAATGCAAAAAGCCTAAAAGCCAAGGTCCGCTCACTGTAAATTGCAATGCACTCATCAAGTCTATTTTCGGAAGCGACGCCTCCTATCGTGATCGTCAACACTGCTCACTCGGGCAGTCGACTTCTCACTAGCATTTTGGTGGACGCTGGCGTCTACATGGGCAGTAACGTCAGTGGCTCACTAGACTGCCTGGAGATGGTGCCATTGGTTCAGCACGCCATTCTGTCTTCGAGAAGCGGCGTGCCTACAGGGAACGAACTTCGCGACCCGGAAAGCCGGCGCCTGGCGAAATGTCATATCGGCAAACACCTGCAGAACATTGGCCAAGCGGAGCGGTGGGAATGGAAGCTGTGCGAGACGCTTCTCATTGTTCCTTTGATAAAGGCCTATTTTCCGCAAGCGAAATTCGTTCACCTGATCAGGGATGGTCGTGATGTGGCGTTGAGCCCTTTCGTGGC
The DNA here is from genome assembly GCF_020164735.1 of Mesorhizobium sp. ESP-6-4. NCBI lineage: Bacteria > Pseudomonadati > Pseudomonadota > Alphaproteobacteria > Hyphomicrobiales > Phyllobacteriaceae > Mesorhizobium > Mesorhizobium sp. ESP-6-4. The sequence continues at coordinate 14,097 of NZ_JAIUGS010000029.1, read as the reverse complement.
GCCTAAGGCGCCATTGTGGCGAAAAGTCTATTTCGGCAGTTCCGAACTTTCGTCGTGGCACGGATTTCCGATGACGCAACGAGCATACCGAGCCCATGGCATGCTCTTCAATGCGCACAGGTGGAGGTATCACGTCGACCTCGCCAGAGGGTTTTCTCGATGGCTTGGCGTTCCCGCTTGAACTTGCCAGAGGCTCCGCCCAAGAAGCCGCGGCTCTCAGCGAAGTCGATTGGAAAATGGCGTCGATTATCGCCGACTGATCTCGACTCTTTGGCCGCCATAATGGAGCCTACACTGGCCGATCTCGGATACACACAACGCGGTGCGATCCCTCCGGCGCGACGTGCGACGTTGTTCGAGAAGCTTGCGTATGGTCGGTATTTTTGAAGATGGTTTCGTGGGGCCGTCCGCTACTCATCCCGCCAAATCACCCGCCTCTCCCATCGGATTTCTACCAGGCGCCGAAAGCGGATCGTATGGGCCTGCTCGCCGGTCGCGTGGAATAGCTGCGCGCTCATCCACTCCCGGCTGCCGCACTTCTGACAGCGCGCCTTGTCCCTCACCTCATCGATCGTGACGTTGCCGATCACCTCCCGTAGCTCGAGCGGCTTATAGTAGCGCGTGATGTTGCAGCGGGCGCAGCGGATGCCCGCCACCTGCCCCGCGTCGTGAGCATGGGTCAATGTCCAGGCGGCGCCTCTCGGCCATTTTTGCGGTTGTTCCGGCATACTCTGAAATGAGGAACATATTCCTGCTTGGTCAAGAGCCTCTTGACTCCAGTGTTCTCATTTTGTTCACTGATGCCCTGACAGCCACAGGAGGCCGGTCATGGACATTATGATGGACGCCAGGGGAGCCACCCCTGAAGAAAAACAGCGCGGTCTCGCCGCAGCTCGGGCCGTAATCGAGCAATCTGGTTTGACGGCCGAGGAAGCGGCGGAAGGGTCATTCGCAGTCGAAGGCTGGGATGAAATGGGTTTCCCGCCTGACCAAGAACCATCGGAAGGCGAGTATGCCGCCGCTGAGATTTGGTGGGCGGCCAGCAATGCCGCAATCAAGGCGTGTTGCGAAGGGTGGCCGGACGAGAAGCGCATGCAGGTCAGCGGCCTGCAGTTGCTGCATAATCCGGATGTGCAACTCGCCGACCGCACCACTGCACTCCGCCGGATGCGGGCCCTCATCCAGGCCGAGGACGGCAAGCACGAATATCATGACGATAGGGTCTTCTTGCTTGCTCTGGCCGCCACTGCTGAGGTTCCGGATAATTCGGAAGCGCAGCAACTCGTCAGCGCCGTAACGGTTGCCTATACGTCTCTGTCGCTCGCAGGGTTCCACCCAAATGAGCCTATCGAGCCAAAGCGCCAGGCAGTGCTCGACGCGATCGACGCTCTTGAGGCGGGGGCAGCACCGCTCAGTTGATAGAGGCCGTTGAATGTCAACGCACGTCCTTCCAGAGCAGAAAAAGCCGAAGCTGATTGTTGTGGTCGCCCTTGACCGCGGCGACGACGGCGAGCTGTTTCCTATATTCGGTCCAGCCGATCAGCAAAGTGAAGAGCGGGCGATCCGAACCGCCAAATCACTGGCCGGCAAACATGTGAGCGTCATCGCATGGAGCCGGGATGCCGATCCGGCGCTCGGCGACTACGGGCCGCCGAATACGCTGTTTGTGAGCGGCGACGTGCCTGACATGGAGTGATCGGCGCCAATGTGCGGACGCTACACCAGATATCTGCCATGGTCCGAAATCCACCGCCTCTATAGGTTGACGGCGCCGGCGGACATCGGCCGCAACGACGCGCCGCGCTACAACATCGCGCCGACCGACGAGGTGCCTTTCATCACCGCCGCCGAGGATGGCAATCACAAGGTTCGCTCGGGCCGCTGGTGGCTGGTGCCATTCTGGGCGAAGGAAATGCCCAAGGCGCCGATGTTCAATGCCCGTATCGAGACGGTCGACACCACCCCCGCCTTTCGGGATGCGTTCAAATCAAAGCGCTGCCTTATCCCTGCCGATGGCTTCTACGAATGGACGATCAGCCCGGCCGATCGCGGCAAGGACCCTTGGCACATCTTCATGCCCGGCCATGCGCCGTTCTCCTTCGCGGGGCTTTGGGCCTACAACAAGGCGCTAGATCTCACGAGCTGCACGATCATCACCGGGCCGGCCGGCGACCCGATGCGCCAGCTTCATGACAGACAGCCGCTGATCCTCGATCCAGCCTACTACGATGCCTGGCTGAATGCGGAGACGCCGGCGAGCGACCTTAAGGCGCTGCTCTCCCACGACATTGACGGGCAGCTTCAATTCAACCGCGTCGGACGCGAGGTGAACGCCGCGGCGATCAACAAACAGCCCAACGACCATTCCGGCCTTGTGGGACCCATCAATCCGCTATGAGCGACGAAATCAGAATCCCGAAGCCCGAATACGCCACGCCGGCTGGCGTCAGCACCACGTTTGCGAGCACGACGGCTGCAGCAAGGACGCCGGTTGGGGCTTTGTCAAGCCGAAGTATGCGCCGCACTGGTTCCGCTATGAACACAGGGCCGAAGGCGAGCACTTCCTGTAGGAGCATGACCGATGTCCCGCCATCAATTCGTGCATGAACTGGAAAGCACCGCCGACCACATTTCGGACGCTTCTCGGGCGGACCTACAGGTGCTGTTGCGTCGGGCCGCGCTGCTGATCAGAAACGCCGGTGGGGTCTGCCTTGATCCCCGCACCGACGACGCGCTGACCAGCCTGGCGGCCGAGATGGGCACTGCCAAGCCGGATGTGGTAGAAACGATTGTCGGCGAATGGCTCGTCGCCAACGCTTATCTGCCGGTGCCGCGACAGTTGGACGAAGAGAGCACGGTGGACGGCAACGGATGATCAGCAGACCGAGACGCGAAGGCGACTACCCCGACCGAGAGGTCGGCTGTCAAGAAGCTATGGAGCCCGGTTTTCAGGCGATCGTGGACTGCATGCTTGAAGCAGGATGGGCGCGCGGCGAAGTGCTGCGCTCGCTGCGTCGGCTGATTGCGGCCGACAATTTGACCCAGAAGGAAAACGCCAAGGTCGAGGCAGAGCTTGCCATTGCTCGGGCGATGATCCGGGCCGGCAGGCAACTTTGATGGAAATGGCAGTTCCGATCTACATAGGCGCGATCGGCTAGCCCCCGGCCATTTCCCCCTCAGTGCTTTTTCGGCTGCGGCGTGATTTCATCGATTGGCACCTTGCCACCAAGCTCCTTTGCAGGCGGCGGCGCGTTCGGGTTTGAGCAAGCAGGGTTTGACGATTCACACGGGGAAGGCCTATCGCCCACGCCGCCGTAACGTTCCACGAGTTTTGCGAATCCGTAGGCGAAGGCGAAGAGAAGCGCCAGGACAACCGCTATTCGGACTGCCATACAGAATTCTAGCAGCATCTCGCGCCGGATTTGACCAGCTACAGGTAGAATGGAGCTTCTGCGATTGTCCGCTGATGCGATCGGCGATCAATTCTCTTCGCGAAAATCCGAAGCGAGGCATCCAGTCGCCGCCCTTTGGGCGGCTGATCGACTAACTCCGGTTCCATCGGACGAATGAAAGACAGCCGGACCGAGAACCAAACCACTCGAATTTGATTCAAATATCGCACGGTCATTTCAGTTCCGTTAGCAGAAGCTAATGGGAACGTTCGCTGCTTGGAACATTCGTTGCCCGCTGCTGTTCTCCCTCACGACGAGGAGGAACAGCCATGGCGGACGACAAGAGCAAGCGCGGTGCGCGTGACCGCGACCGGGTGTCGGCGGATGAGGATTATGAGGTTCGCCACTTCGCCAACAAGGTGGGCCTGACGGTTCAACAGGTTCGAGATCTGATCAAGCAACATGGCAACGATCGGAGGACGCTGGAACGCGAGGCGGAGAAGCTTCGAGGATGAAGATTTCAGAGCTTGGCCGCCCTATTGTCGGACGGCGCCATGACGGCGAGCCGGCCCGGGAGTCCGATCACTTCCTCGTATGCCCCACCTGCGGCCAAGCCATTGACTTGCGTGATTTGCGGCAGGTGATTTGGCACCAGAGGCCAGCCCACGAGCCCCTTGAACTAGACAGCTAGTCCGGAATGCGTCGATAGCGGAAGTGATTGCGAATGTGGTCGTTGAAAAAGCGGCCTTTGACAAACGCCGACCGGAACGCGGTGTAAGTCTCCGGAGGAACCCCCTCAAAATCGTAACGCTGGCCGCTGGCCACAAACCAGACGGACAAGATCCTGCTTGCCGGATCGTATTCGGTTTTCCTGATCGAGGTGGATGGCATGGCGCACCCGCTGGTTTGCAAATCGCAAACGATCGGAACGCAGCTTTTGTTTCAGCACGATGGTAACCGCCCATCTGGCGCCGCTATTGCTGATAAGGCGCGTAGGATGAATTAACGCCGAGTTATACGATGCCCGGCCTGCGGGACGTCAGGGGACTTGGCAAACAGGCCGGGCCCTTACCCCGTGTGCGGCGCGGGGCAGAAAAGCATCATGCTCCTTCTGCTTTGACGACGCATTAACAAATTTAGCTGTTGCTAAGGAAGAGCCCGTCCCAGCTAATGAGGCAAGCAACGGGTCTCCTGCGGCTTCCAAGACGGCTACACCCCTGAGGAGGGATCGGCCGTCTCGACCTAGTTGATACGAGAGCGGCGGTTCGCCTCTGCTCTGATTGTTCGCCGAAGGAAGCGCTTGGCGCATTCCTCCCAGTCGACAGGTGTCGTCCCCTGCTCGCGAATAGACTGTTTGAAGGCCTCTCGCAGCGCGTCGGCTCGAACACCGAAAATCGTTGGCCTTCTTCACCATGGCCCCGCCGCCCCTGGAGATCATCGGCGGCCTCGCAAATGCGCATCAAAGATTGCGAGCTTGAGCCCGTATGTCAGGCGCGTTTGCGCGCCGCAGGCATCGCAGACGAAGACCTTGGAGCTCTTGATCCAGGATCCTTTTCGGGCCACCGCGGTTTCACACCCAGGGCAACGGAAGGTTAGATCGCTATCGAAAAGCTCACGTGCAAGCGTCATCAGTTCTTCTCCGCCTTCTGCCGGCGAAGCAACATTGATGCCTAGATGATGTGCCAGTCTGATACGGGCCGGCTGCGCTAGGGTCAGGGTGTTCAGCCCTTGCGCTGCTCCGGTGTCAATGCGTGGTTCGTAAACTGGAGGTTCCGGTCCTCCCGGCCGGCGGCACGGCCTCGTGGAGTAGATCACCTTGATCAAGCCCCAGTGCATGCAGGAGTGATCCGGCCCAAGCCGTTTGACCAGCTCAGCGACGTCCAGCAGCGCATTCCGCCTGCACGTGAGGCAATAGACCGACAGGCCGGTGCCGGCCGCCAGCTTCTTGCCAAGCGTGTCTTCAACGAAGGGGAATTCGTTGCCCCATAGCGGCCTCCAAGAGGTCGCCCCATGCGAGTCCGAAATAAGAACCTCGGTCGCGCTTGCCAAGGCCTTCCGCGATCACACCATGTCTGAACCAAGATGTTTTAGCTAAGCTGCATATGCGGCGGACCACGGTTCACCAGGCCGGCGCGCGCTCAGGCAATCTCCCCAAAGAGGCGCCGGCCACCCTTAGCCCGTTGCTAGGTGTGGGGGCACACCGGGCGGCGGGCTATCGGCGAACATTAGCAGTCGCTTGACGAACCCGCAGGCCGCGCCAGAGTCATGGTATGGCTAAGGAGAACACCAAGGTAGGCGACACGGTTGCGATCACAGCAACGATCCGCAAGCGCGTCACAGAGGACCGGATTAGCGTGCTGATCCCTTCCTATCACCAGCCGCATTCGATCGTAAACACATCGCCGAACATCAGCAGCGGGCAGAAGATCGAGCTTACCGGCGAAGTCCTACGCGTCGATGAGGACACTGTGACGGTTGGCGGCAAGGATCTGGGGATCACCGTGAAGCGTAGCGCCGTAAGGCTCGTCACGAGCCACTTGGCACCGAAGCGCAAGACATCGGAACAAAAAGCCCGCCGCTAATTGACCAAAGCGGCGGGCTGTAGCTAGGGGACTATAACGGCGAGCGAATCGGAGGGACAAATTGGCCGCTCACCCGTAGAAACTTGCCGGGTTCGAAACGGTTCCAGGCTGCAATGGAACATTTTAGCTAAACTGAATGTTTGTTCGTTCTCTTGGAAGCCGTGGAGCGGTCAACAGCCCCAAAAGAGAGCCCGCAGCCGAGGGACGGACTGCGGGCTTTCTTGCGCCGCAGGCTGCCAGGTCTGATGCGACGCGACGGACGCTCGGGAGTGCGCCACGCTTTCCGAACTTGCGTTTGCTTGAATGGTTGCACGAGGCGGTCAAGGCCTTCGGTTCAAGACGCGCGCTTCTCGCAAGAGCGATGCCCAAGCGGTGCTGCGAAGATGGTCCCCCGGTCTGAGCGGGTGCAAGGATTCGGAGCGCGGCAGGGTTGCGAGACTTGGCTACTCGTTGTCCCTGCCCATTCCCCTCCGCCGCTCGATCAGCCGGTTTGCGGCGCCCCCGATGGGTGGCGACTTTATGTGCATTCCTTGCACGGAAGTCGCGTCTTACGTTCCGGCGCAGGGTGAAGGCCTTTGCGATTTTGTGCTGCGCTTTCGAAATCGTGCGGAAAGTGTGGCTTCCACGCATCTCCCGAACAATATCCACGCCTTCGAACTTGGCGGCGTTGACAATCGATGCGCTTCGGCGACATCGCTATCTCACTCGGGTGGTGACCTTGGGCCATTCATCCGACCAGGCAACAAAGGGGTATTCCCGTGAAACAGGTTCTTCTCGCTACCGCTCTCGTCCTAGCTACCAGCACCGCCTATGCGGCTGACGTATTGCAGGAGGCGCCGGTTGCTGCTTCCTATGACTGGACCGGCGCATATATTGGCGTGAACGCCGGCGGCGGTTTCGGCACGTTCAGTCTTGATCCTGCCGGCGGCGGCCCTGGTGGTTTCGATCTCAGCTCGAGTGGCTTCCTGGGCGGCATTCAGGCCGGTTACAACTGGCAGGTTGGCCAATTCGTCTACGGCGTGGAAGCCGACATCCAGGCTTCCGACGTCAAGGGCGAGCTATCGTTCGGCGGCCCCTCTCTGGAAACAAAGGTTGATTGGTTCGGCACGGTGCGTGCTCGCATTGGCTATACGCCCGTCGACCGCTTCCTGGTCTACGGCACTGGCGGCTTGGCCTACGGTCACGAAAAGGTCTCTGTCCCTGGGGCCGACTTTTCCAAGACCAAGGTCGGCTGGACCGTTGGTGCGGGCGCTGAATACGCTTTCACCGACAAATGGTCCCTCAAGTCCGAGTATCTTTACACCGACCTGGGTAAAACGACGTTCGACGACATCGGTGCTGAAGTCAAAGTGCCCTTCCACACCGTTCGCGTCGGTCTGAACTACAGGTTCTAATTTTTCGGCGGACCTAGCAGAAAGCCCCGGCAGGATTGTCCGGGGCTTTTTTGCGCGGCGATCTTAAACCGCAGCGGGAGCGGGCGCCGAGTCGGGGCGCATGCATCGCGGCAAACGAACCAGCATCCAACGTTGCTTGTTCCAACAAAAAAGCCCGCCGACCGGAGCCGACGGGCGATTCAGACTATCCGCGGCGTGGGTCAGGTCGGCGGCACGACAACGACAACAGACGGCCCCGCAACGACTGCGGAAAGCTTGCCCTTGCGAATCAGCGTAGGCTTCTCGTAGGTCTTCTTCATGGGAATTCCCCGTTGGGTCGATGATCCCTCAAAACCCGATGAAGCTGATCGTGCTCTTGCTAGATGTCAAGAGAGCAGAAGCTTCTCAAGAAACAAAGCACAGCCGAGCCAGGTGGGGCTTTTCCAACGGGAAGAGCGGCCATGAGCAGTTATCACTCCCATATCGACAACGGCAAATTCATCTCTGGCAACAAGGCACCGGCCGGCTGCCGCCCCGCGCTCTAAATGAGTTCAAGATGCGATCTCCGAAACAAAAATCATAGACACGGGATACGAAATTCCCTCAGTATCGGACGGGGGGATAATCAATGAAGGCGACAGCAATTATTTCGAGCGCGGCTTTGTTCCTGGCCGGCTGCTCGACGAGCACGAATATTTCTGACGGCCAGTTAGCTGCTTTGGACACCAACGCGCTTTGTCATGCGCTCGCAAGCAGCAGAGACGAGCAATATCGAAGTCGAGTTACGGCGCTTCTGGTTCGGCGTGGTGCAACGACCGAGAAGTGCCTCCGGCTCATACAAACGGACAATGCCGTGGCGACTGGCATTGCAGTCGGAGGACTGGCCGTGGCCGCCGGTGCTGCAGCAAAGAACGGCGGCGGAGGCTATTACGTCCCACGACCGCAAGCCTACGGCGTGGCATGGGATCAGTTTTACGGCCCGAACTATAGCCTGATATGGAGGTGCCGGGACATGGCGACCGGTCAATTCGTCTACGACTACAATTGCGCCGGCATGCCGATGGTCGACAGCACCTGGCCCGGATGGTCGGCTTAAAGCAATGGACAGGTCGCGCTACGACAATCGCTCAGAGCAGTGGCGCAAGCGCACCGGCGCAAAGCGCTCCCGAACCTTGCGTTGGGCGAGCGTCCCGCGGCGCCTCATCTTCGTCACCGTGGCCGCAGCCGGCGCCTTGGCCGTGCTCACCGCGATGCGGCATAGCGACAGCTTGCAAGAGGTCAATCTGCAGTACCTTGTTGGCGCCAAGCCGGCGTCGATCACCGGCGTTGCGTCCCTCATCGATGGCGACACGATCGAAGTTCACGGGCAGCGGATCCGCTTCAACGGCATCGATGCGCCCGAGAGCCGGCAATACTGCGACGACGCCAATGGCTTCGAATACCCGTGTGGCCGCCGCTCGGCCGAAGCGCTGGACGCGTTCCTGGCCGCCTCGAGGCCCGTCCAATGCACATTCGTCAATTGGGATCGCTATCACCGCTTCGTCGGCGACTGCCGGCGCGCCGACGGCGCCAGCGTGGCGGCTTGGATGGTCGAGCACGGCCAGGCGCTGGACTGGCCCCGCTACAGCCACGGGGTCTACGCGCAGCAACAGGCGAAAGCGGAAACGGCGAAGGTCGGTCTATGGGGAGGCAAGTTCGAAGCTCCGTGGAACTGGCGCGCGTCGCACGCGGACGGCGCCGCGCCGGCCAGCCAGCCGCTCGGCATCATCAGCCGCAAGCTGGTCGCGCAGAGCGGCTACTCGTGCGAACCGCGGCGGACGTGCAAGCAGATCGGCTCGTGCGAAGAAGCTCAATGGTATCTGCAGAACTGCTCGTGGGGTGGCAAGCTGGATCGGGACGGGGACGGCGTGGCGTGCGAAACGCTGTGCTAGAAGAGGTAGGGGCAAAATGGACGACAAGTTTTACAATCGCGTGGGCGGGGAACGCATTTCCTCGCGCCAGGTTGACGAACTGATCGGTCTCGCGCGAGGCGTGGCGGCAGATGGAAGCATCAACAAGGCGGGAGTAGAGTTTCTCCAAAAATGGCTGGCGGCCAACGTCGAGATCAGCAACCAGCCGCTCATCCGAACCTTTTACCGCCGCATCAATGAGATCCTTGCAGATGGTGTGCTCGATTCTGATGAACACACTGAGCTTCTGGACACGCTGAATAGTTTCTCAAATCGTGATTTCGAACTCGGCGAGGTGCTTAAGCCGATGACCCTGCCACTCTGCGATCCGGCACCAACTTTGACGTTCCCCGGCCGTTTCTATTGCTTCACTGGCACATTCAATTACGGGCAGCGGAAGCACTGCGAACAGGCCATTGCCGATCGTGGGGGATCCTCTGCAGGGCTAACTCAGAAAACGAATGTCCTCGTCATTGGAGCCTACCGTTTGCTCCAGCGGCTTTCCGCCGCCTCTTAGCGATCTCCGCGCGCCGCTCCGGCGTCATGTTGGCGGCGCCCTTCTTCCCGCCCTTTGAACCAAGCTTCCTTAGCGGCGGCGCTCTTGCCGTCCGGCACGTGGTCAATTTCCTCGCCCGTCGCAATGCGCATGACGTGGACGGCGTTGCACATCGGCAGGACGCTTCTGGCCTTGAGGTCCGGTCGGCATCAGTTTCCCTCTGCTTCAATCTCGCGAGCAGTTCCTTAGAACTCTCGATAGTGCGCTCCGTCTCTCTAATTAGATAGCGCAGGCCGTCTATCTCGGCTTGGGATGCGCGAACCCACGCTTTTGCAGCCGTAAAATCGGCATCCGGAATTTTGAGAGGGTCGCGCTCCACATGAATTGCGCTAAGCATATATGGAACCGGCACCGGGCGCGACAAGCGCCGGCCAAAATTTCAGACTGAGACACTACCTCACGGCAAAGGGCCTTGACTTCATCGCCGACGATGGCGGCTTAGGCGCGATATTGGGTGACGTAACCGTCCGGCTACATGGGGACGCCTTGCGCGATCTCCTGATTTCCAGGGTGCAGTCATCCGGGGAAGACGAAACTGTGAAGGCGAAGGTCGTAGCAAAGCTAAAGAGCTTCCTAGCGACGCGCTCGGGTCCCTAGCTACGAAGGCGCTCGATGCCAGTCTTGCCAGCCTGCCTGCGGTAGCCACTTGGATGCTGGCCCTGTTAGCCAAGTAGGTCCGCGATTCCACTCGTTATGTGGGATGGTTATGCGGGAAGACGGGAACGGAACGAACTGATCTGCTAACCCGTCGACTTTGCTGGCGAACCCGACAACATTCGAACTTGTGAGCTCTGCCTTCGGAAGGCGGCCCTCATGAAGTGGGTGCCCAAGCCGCGTTTCGGTGATGCTTCAGGCTGCGGGGAAGGGTGGGCTAGGCAAGACGCACACGGAGTCGCCCACAGTGCCTCTTGGTCGTATATCGTTAGGAGCACCCAAATCAAAAACGGCGAGCGAGCCTTACGCCAGGGCCACCGCCGTTTTCAGCAATAAACTCGATGCCCGCTGCCTCCAGCGCGCTGCGGATTGCCCTTCGATTAGCTAAGGTCGTCGGCGGAATGCCGTCGTCGGACTCGGCACGTCTTACAGTCGCCACGCCCACGCTCGCCGCTTCGGCGAGATCTTTCGCGCTCCAACGGACCAACGCGCGCGCGGCCCGCATTTGTGCGCCGGTGATATCTTTTAGATCATGTGATTGCAAAGTGATCTCGGATAGGTTAAAGGTATGGATAAACTTGCCGCTCCGGCCGCTTGCAAAGACGTAAGTCCTCGCAGCTATCGGCCGTGCGCGACTATGGCCGGGCGACATGCTCTTGCACGCACCCAGCCCAACCACAGCCAAGCTGTTGGGAGCTCGGATCATGGCTGATTCCGACAATACCACGACTTTGTCCTTCGTCACGCGCAAGACGGGGACGGTTCAGTCGGCGAATGCGATCGATGAATCGCCAGCAGAAAGGGAAATCCGGACTGAGTCCGACCTATCAGTCGGTGCTGGCGTGTCGGCAGCGAAGCAGCCCGCTGTTCTCGCCGCAACCTGCAACGAGCCAGAATTGCAACCGGCAGCCCTGCGCGATCCCGCACTTCTGCTGGCGAGCGATTGGCAAATGGCTCGGTACACCTCCATGCTGTTATGCCGCGTGCAGCAGCGGTTGGAGAGCCAAATCATGGTCAATCCCGGAATTCAGGTATTGGCCGCAGATTCACTGACGGGAGTTCAACGAAAAGCGGCGCGCACTCTCGGCGGTCCACGGGACTATGCAGTTGCGCGGGAGGCCGAGGTCTTTGCGATGACCGAAGCTCTGAAGCTTCAGGATTCAATCCCCGAAGTCGCGGCTACATCGCTCGTCGGCGTCATCGCCAAGTTGGAAATGATCGTGGGTGCCGATCGGGATATTGGTGACCCTACCGACTTCCCGTGGCCGCACATAGCTTCCGTGCTGCGTGACTTAAAGGCGATCGCGGGAGACTTGCCGGCTGGTCGCCGGAGCCGCGGACGGACGCGGAGCGACGTTGCCAGGCATTGGGAGTCCGCCGTCGAGCTGGTCGCAGCGCTGAAAGAGGAAGGCGAGGCCGAATACCGTGGCGATGTAACTGTCTTCTGACACGCCCCCTTACCACTTGTCGCCTGGAGCCGGACCTTTACGATTGAGACGAAACCGCACGGCGCAAGTCATTGCACGCTGTGACCCCACGACATGAATTCGTGCTTTTCTTCGCCGTCCGGAGGACTCTGATGGTGGGCGATCCACTTGGGAGAGCGACCGGCATGTCGGAGGAAACCAGCACCGGGCCGCAGGCTTTGCTTCCGGCGAACGACAACGGCGCCCTCGCCAGCCGCGAGGATCGCCCCGAAAACATTGCGGCGGCCAAGCTGGACCGGGTGGTGCTGGATGTCGCTCGGCTGATCGCCCGGCGGCTGGCGCGGGAGGCCTTCGAGGTGAAGCTGGCGGCTAACGACAATCGGCCGGACGGTCGAAAGGGAGAGGGCAGGGGGCCGGATGGCAAACCCCTTGGGAACAGGAGAGAGGATCAGCCGCCATGACCCGTGTCGCACTCTATGCCCGCTATTCTTCCGACAACCAGCGGGACGCCTCCATCGAGGATCAGTTGAGGCTGTGCCACGAGCAGGCGGCGCGCGAAGGTTGGAGCGTGGCGGGTACTTATGAGGATGCGGCGATCTCCGGCGCCACTACAGTGCTACGCCCGGGCATCCAGCAGCTAGTACGCGATGCTCAGCGCGGCCGCTTCGAAGTGGTACTGGCCGAGGCGCTCGATCGCATCAGCCGCGACCAGGCCGATGTCGCCAGTCTCTTCAAGCATCTCAAATTCGCCGGCGTCGCCATCGTCACCTTGGCCGAGGGCGAGATCAGCGAGTTGCATGTCGGCCTCAAAGGCACGATGAATGCATTGTTCCTCAAGGACCTTGCTCTCAAGACCCATCGTGGCCTGCGGGGGAGGGTGGAGAAGGGCAAAGCCGGAGGCGGGCTGTGCTACGGCTACCGGGTGGTCAAGAAACTGGATGGAGCAGGCGAACCCGTCCGTGGCGATCGCGAGATCGTGCCGGAGGAAGCGACCATCGTGCGCCGCATCTTCCGCGAATTTGCTTCCGGCAAGAGCCCGAAGGCGATCGCCACGGACCTCAACAAGGAAGGCGTTCCTGGTCCGCTCGGGCGGCACTGGGGCGATACCAGCGTGCGCGGGCATGTGATCCGGGGCACCGGTGTCATCAACAACGAACTCTATACCGGCGTGCTGGTCTGGAACCGCCTGCATTTCGTCAAGGACCCTGCCACCGGCAAGCGAGTCTCACGGGCCAATCCGCCGATTAAGTGGATTCGCACCGAGGTGCCGCATCTCAGGATCGTCGAGGATGAATTGTGGCAGGCCGTGAAGGAGAGACAGAAATCCATCGCCAGCCAGTTCGAGGCGGTGGCGATCGCCACGCGCAAAGCCCGGGCGAGAAAGCTGCACACCATGAAGCGGCCGGTCTCCCTCCTTTCCGGCTTGCTCACCTGCGGCTGTTGCGGAGGGCGCTACGGCCTGTTCACACGCGATCGCTATGCCTGTCTCAACCACCAGCGCCGCGGCATCTGCAACAATGGCCGCACTATCACGCGCGAGAAGATCGAGCAGCGCGTTCTCGCAGGCCTGAAGGAAAGGCTTGTCTCGGCAGATGCTGTGGCCGAAGCGATCAGAGCCTATGCGCAGGAGACTAACCGTCTCAACCAAGAGCGTCGCGCGCAAGGCGAACAGGACCGTAAGGCGCTCGACAGAACCGAGCGCGCCATCGCGGGCATCATGGCCGCGATCGAGGATGGCCTTTACCAACCTTCGATGAAGGCGAGAATGGAAGACCTGGAGAGACAGAAGGCGGAGATCACCGCGCGTCTGGCGTTGGCGCCCACTGACGTGCCCGACCTGCATCCCAATATCGCCACTCTCTACCGCAAGCGGGTCGAGCAACTCACACAAGCACTCGCCGATCACGAGGACGGACATCCAGCCGCCGATGCGGTGCGCTCGCTAATCGGAAAGATCGTGCTCACGCCAGGCGACAAGCGCGGCGTGGTCCATGCCGAGTTACGCGGCGAGCTGTTCGGCATCCTCGAACTCGCCAAACCCGAAGAAAATCAATCCTCCGACAATGTTATGACAAAAGAGGTTGCGGGTCCCCGCAACCAAACAACAAACGGCCCGCTCCTCGCGGGCCGTTTTTGTATTCGGCTGGGGTGGCATGGGGGCCGG
>NZ_JAIUGS010000028.1:0-41715 GCF_020164735.1 Mesorhizobium sp. ESP-6-4 | reverse complement strand
CTGGCGGTCGGCGCCGGCGAGGAGCGGGCGGTGGTCAAGAAGGGCGAGATCAGAATAGCCACCGTGATGTCGGTGACCTTGTCGACCGATCACCGCGCCGTCGACGGCGCGCTCGGCGCGGAACTCCTCGGCGCCTTCAAGCGCTTGATCGAAAACCCGATGGGCATGCTGGTGTAAGCCAATCCCCGCAGGGCTGATCCGGCTTGCTCTTACGCCGCGTGGCCCTGCGATCACCGACTTGTCAGGCCGGCAGCTCGCGCAAATCCCGGCCCGGTGCTTGAAGCTGCCGTCATTTCGTTCCACATCGGGCGCAATGAACGGCAAGATGCGGGAATGGTTTCGGAATTGGCGATGGGCCCTGGCCGCATCGCTATTCCTGCATACCCTGATCGCAGCGTTCTTGTTCTTTGGCCTGCCGAGACCCGAGCAACAGCCGGACCAGCAGGAACAGCCGGTCAATGTCGCGATCGTGCCGCCGCCCGAGCAGCCCAAGCCAACGCCCGCTCCAAAGCCGCCGGAGCCAAAGCCTGAAAAGAAGGCCGAAAAGCCGCCCGAGCAGGCTGTGCAAAAGCCTCCGCCGCCGCAGCCGCCGAAACCGCAGGACATCCCGGTTCTGAAGCGCGTTTTCCAATATGGCGAGAAGGATACCGGCCCGCAGAAATCCCTCGACGGCGGCAGCGCGCCAGCCAACGCGCCGTCGCCGGCCAAGGATGAACCCGCGAAGCCGCCTGTCGCATCGCAGCCCGCGCCAAGCCAGCCTACTCCGCCTGCGGCACCCGAACAGCAGGCGGACACCAACAAGGCTCAAGAGAAGCAGGTAGCCGCCGCGCCGGACGAAAAACCCGCGCAAAGCGAGGAGAAGCAGGCAACCGAGGACACCGACAAACAGCAGCAGGACAAGCAGGAGGCAATTCCGCAAACCGCCAAAAAGCAAGCGGCCGAAACACTAAAGCCGTTGACGGCCGAGGGCGGCGACAAGCCTGCGCCGGCCGAAAAAGCAAAGCCCAAGCCTTCCAAGGCGATGAAGTTCAAATCCGCAAGAGCTCTGAGAGCGCCAAGCGGGAACCCGGGAAGATCAAGCCCCGCCGACAGCGAGATTGCGGGATCGCCGATCTATTCCGGCCTGCCGGGCGTCAGAAAGCTTTACTCGCCAGGTGCGACCGGCAACGCGTTTGCCACAAGCTCGATGGAGAACGTGCCGCGCGATCAGCGCGTTGCCAATCTTTGCGCCAATGTTCTGAACCAGGAATTGCAGAGTGCCGATTACTCGCCCAAATGGCTGCCGACCATTCCCCTGAAGCAGGGCAATGTTCTTAACCCTCCGCAGGCTGCCTTCAGCACGACAACCCAGTGGTATGATCTGAGCTTCCGCTGCGAGGTCGACGCCGATGCAACGAGGGTCCTGTCCTTCAACTTCCGCGTGGGGGGATTGGTCCCGCCTGGGGAGTGGACGCGGCGTCGCTTCCCAAGTCTCCGCTAGTTCAGGCCGGGACACCAAGACCGGCCAACTGCCGGCTGACGTCGTGCCAGTCGGCGCAGACGAAATCCGCGCCTGCGGCCTTCAGCCGGGCGCCGTGCTCGGGATAGGTATGCCCGCCGCCGGTATAGCCGATCGCGATCATGCCGGCCGCAACCGCGCCCTGGACGCCAAAAGGCGAATCTTCGACCACGATGCAGTCGGCGGGTTTCGCGCCCATTTTCTCGGCGGCGTAGAGGAAGATGTCCGGCGCCGGCTTGCCGTTCTTGACCATCGAGGAGGAAAAGATCGCCTCGCCAAAGAAGCGCGACAGTCCGGTCACCCACAGGCTGTGGTTGATGCGTTCGACCGAAGATGACGAGGCGATGCAGCGGTCGCCGGCAAGCGCGCTCAGGAACGGCAGGATACCCGGTGTCGGCTTCAGCTCCTCCGAAAAGAGCAGCTTGGTCTCGGCCCAGATGTCGCCGTCGGCGGTGGGCGGGAACTGATGGCCGGTCAGTTCCTTGATTTTGATGATGATATCGGCCTGCTTCATGCCGATGCATTGCGCGATGATGCCGCCATGGACGCCGGGCATGCCATGCTTCTCATAGACGCGCTCATAGGCCTTGGCGGCCAGCGGTTCGCTGTCGACGAGAACGCCGTCGCAATCAAAAATCAGTCTAGGTTGCGCCACGCGCTTCTCCCCGGCCTCTGTGCCAATACGCACATCGCTATCGATAAAAAGTCAGATGTTCAATAGTGAGGCGGATGCATCTCCTGCCCATCAAAGCTGGCGCAGCGCCTCGCTGACCGGCGTGGATCCAAGCGCGCGCTGCATGGCCTGGCGCGACTGCGCGCGGTCGGGTGTGATCCAGTTGGGCTCGGCGCCGAGGAAGCGGTCGAGGAAGGCCACGGCATAGGCGGGCATTTCCGTCGCGTTCTCGCGGTAGGACCACCAGGTGCGCAGGTCGTCGGCGCATTTGTCGATGCTGGGCGCTGTGCCGAACTCCTGCTCGTGCACGGCCAAGATCGCCGACACGCAGTAGTTGGTATAGAGAAAACCTTCCGGCCAGAAGCGCACGATTTCCGCCGTGCCGGCATTGGCCTCCGTCTCGATCATTTCGGTAAGACCGGAGACCTCTCGCGCCGGCGCCTGGCGGATCAGCTCGCGCAGCACCAGCCCGGCGGCGAACACGATGAAGTCCGCGCGGTCGACAGCTGCGAATCGCTTCTGCGCCTCCATGACGTCGATCCAGTCGAGAAAGGCGCGCGTCAGCTTGGCCTCATCGATCTCGAAACGAACGCCGAAGGTTTCCGACACCACCTTCGCGCTGCTGCGGAAGGTGGCGCGAAACCAGCGCAGCTGCCGCAGCCGGTGACGAAGGTCCGGCATAAGCGCCAGTTCGTGCCTGAAAGGCAGATCCATGTCTCATATCCCGTTTGGCGACAGGCTAGCACAGGCGCTGCCGTTGCCGAAATCGGTCAGCCGCCTGTGGAGCGTTACGGCGGCTAATATAATACATGTTGACATTCTAGGAAACAAATGTTCTCACTTTCGGGTCATCTCGCCTCCGTCCAATATGTGCCGGAGGAAGAGAATCGGGAGGAAACCGAAATGGCGATCTGGCAGTGGGCGCTGCTTCTGCTGTTTGTCGTCTGGGCGCTGCAATCGCTCGGCGTCTGGCTGCAGATGCGGCATTATGCGGACGTCTTCAAAGGCGTCACCGGAGAGTTCAAGGACGGCTTTGTCGGAGCCGGCAACTTCCGCGGCCGGCTCGCCAAGGGCACCATCGCGCTCGTCGTCGTGACGCCCGATCTCATCGTGCGTCGCATGATGGTCATGAGCGGCCGTTCGGTGCTCACCAAGTTCAAGCGACATGAAGAATTCGAGGGCATCCCCCTCGATCGACTCCGGTCCAACCCTGCGATCATGGGGGAGGGGGAACCCGGTGTGGCCGAGGCCGTGAAACGGGCGATCGAGCAGATCGACCGCGCGCGGTCGGAGCCGGGGAAGAAGCCGGGCCTGTCCGGTTTGAACGTAGCAAGGGCTTAAGCGACGCCGGCAGCCGGCTGGGAATGACCGGCGGGGGTCATAAGGAGGAGAAATGTCTGTAATTTCGTTATTGGCGCAGCATGCCGACCTGGCGGTGCACAACCTGCATGTCGCAGGCACCATGGTCTCGGATGCTGCCTGGCACGGCAAGCTCGGCGTCGAGCATGCCACCGACCATCTCGTGGTCCTGGCGCAGGCGACGACCGACAATGCGCCGGTCACCGCCGATCAGCTCAAGGAGCAGCTGAAGAATGTGCAGCAGGAAGAGCAGCTCGGCTGGCTGACTGCGATCGGCAAGTATTTCATCGGTATCTTCCAGAAGGGCGGCGAAGTGTTCGCCGGCTTCGTCACTGGCATCATCCCGACGCTGGTCGTGCTGATGACCGCCTTCTACGCCGTCACCGAACTAGTCGGCGAGGAACGCGTCCACGGCCTGGCGCGTGGCGCCGGCCGTATCGCGCTGACTCGCTACACCGTGCTGCCGGTCCTGTCGGTGTTCTTCCTCACCAACCCGATGGCCTACACTTTCGGCTCCTTCCTCGAAGAAAAGCACAAGCCTGCCTTCTACGACGCGGCGGTGTCCTACGTGCATCCGCCACTCGGCCTGTTCCCGCATATCAACCCCGGCGAATATTTCGTCTGGGGCGGCATGCTGGTCGCGCTGCTCGATCTCGAGAAGCGGGGCGTCATCGCCAACGGCTATCACGTCAAGGTGGCCATCTGGTACGCCATCGTCGGCCTCGTCGTCATCCTCCTCAAGGGCATCCTGACCGAACGCATCACGGCCATCATGGCACGCCGCCAGGGCGTCGAGCTCTAAGGACGGGAGGACACCATGGCCAAGACATACAAGGCAGTAAAGATCTCGAAGGGCTCCACCGGTTGGGGCGGCCCGCTGGTCATCGAGCCGACCGAGCAGCGCAGCAAGGTCGTGTCGGTAACCGGTGGCGGCATTCATCCGGTGGCGCAGCTTATCGCCGACATGACCGGCGCCGAAGCGGTCGACGGCTTCAAGGCGCCGCCGATCGAAAGCGAGATGGCGGTCGTCGTCGTCGACTGCGGCGGCACCGCGCGCTGCGGCGTCTATCCGCGCAAGCGTATCCCGACCGTCAATCTGACACCGGTCGGCCAGGCGGGTCCGCTCGCCCAGTTCATCACGGAAGACATCTACGTTTCGGGCGTGAAGCCGGCCAACGTCACAATGGCGGACGGATCCGAAGCGGTCACCACTGCGGGGGGAGCAGCATCGATGAGTTCAAGCAACAACACCACTGCCAGAGCGGCCGAGCCGCTGCCGAACGAGGGCGGGCTTATCGGCCTGATCAGCTCCATCGGCCGCGTCATGGGCCGTGTCGTCGGCATCTTCTTCAACTCCGGCCGCCGCACCATCGATCAGGTTATCCGCAACGTGCTGCCCTTCATGGCCTTCGTGACCATGCTGATCGGCCTGATCCTCTACACCGGCATCGGCGACGTGCTGGCACAGCCGATGGGACCCTTGGCCAACAACATCGTCGGCCTGCTGGTCATCTCGGCCATCTGCGGCCTGCCGTTCCTGTCGCCCATCCTTGGCCCAGGCGCGGTCATCGCCCAGGTCATCGGCGTCGCCATCATCGGGCCGCAGATCGCCAACGGCACCATCTCGCCAGCAATGGCTTTGCCGGCGTTGTTTGCCTACAACACCCAAGTGGGCTGCGACTTCGTTCCCGTCGGTCTGGCGCTCGGAGAAGCCAAGCCGAAGACGATCGAGATCGGCGTGCCGGCGGTGCTCATCAGCCGCCAGATCATGGGGCCGGTCTCCGTGCTGATCGCATGGATCGTCTCCCTGATCGTGTTCTAAAAACGCGTAACAACGAGGTTCGCCATATGTCGGTTCTTCTCAAGACACGGGTTACTGCTGTCGGACCCGAAGTGGCGGACCTCGCCGAAGGCGGCGTGGTCATCCTGTTCGCGGATGGCTCGCCTCCTGAACTCGCCGAAGTATCGGTGCTGCACTTGGCAGAGCAGGGGCCTAGTGACGACGCGCCGCAAAAGGGCGCGTCGATTACGCTCGGACCGGTTTCGGCGACGATAACGGCGGTCGGCTCCACGGCCTGGAGCAAGGTCCGGGAAATGGGTCATGTCGTGATCTCCTTCAACGGAGCATCCGAGGCCGAAAGGCCGGGCGAGGTTTGCGCATCCGAGGTCGACACCGGGGCGCTCGTGGCGGCGCTGACGCCAGGCGCTGTCATCACCATCGCCGCCTGATAATATCCGCGCTGTCTGTCGACGGCGCCCAAACCTAGAGTATTGCCATGGAACGCTCGACCATCGTCAGAGTGCACGAAGGTTTGCACGCCCGTCCCGCCACGCGGTTCGTGAAGCTCGCCAAGGGTTTCGAATCCGACGTAGAGCTGGTCAAGGATGGCAAGGCGGTCAGCGCCAAGAGCTCGGTCAAGCTGATGCTCCTGGCGGTCAAGGAAAACCAGGAAGTCACCGTGCGTGCCAACGGCGCCGACGCGATCGAGGCGATTGAGGCGCTGATCGGCTATCTTGAGAACCCGCGCGCCGGCCTCGACGACGAGGGCGAGGCGGGTGATGAGGGCTCGCAAGCCGCAGCCCCGGCGCCCGCTCGTGAGGCCGCGCAGCCTTCTGCCGCAGCGGTGGATGGAACCCCGAAACTTCAAGGCGTCGCCGCAAGCGAGGGCGTGGCGATCGGGCCGGCCTTTGCCCATTTCCCGCCGGAGATCGAGGGACCGGGCAGACGCCTGCCGGCCGATGAGATCGACGGCGAGCTCGAGCGCTTCCGCGGCGCCGTCGCCAGCGTCCAGGCGCGCATGGACCGCACGCTCGCCGAGAACAATCTCTCCGCTGGCGACCGCGGCATCGTCGCCGCTTTGCGCGACATCGCCGCCGACGACAGCCTGACCGGCGAGGCGGAGAAGCTGATCAAGGAAGGCGATGACGCGGTGTCCGCCGTCATTGGCGCGGCGGCCACCATTGCCGCCGATTTCAGCGCGGTCGACGACCACTATCTCAACGCCCGGGCCGACGACGTCAATGCCGTCGGCAGGCAGATCTGCCTGGCGCTGCTCGGCCAGGACGAAGTCAGCCTGGAAACCATCCCGCAGGGCGCGATCCTGATTGCCGACGACATCGGCGCCTGGGATCTGGCGCGCGCGCCGCTGAAGCGCATCGGCGGCGTGGTCTGCGGCCATGGCGGCGCCACCTCGCACATTGCCATCATCGCCCGCTCGCACGGCATCCCGGCGGTGCTCGGTCTGGGCGACAAGGTCAACGAGCTGCGAACCGCCAAAGAGGTGGCTATCGACGGCAGTGCCGGGCATGTGATCGTCGACCCTGACGAGACCGCGCAGGCTGACTTCACCCGGCGCGTCGAGGCTGCCGCGCAGGAGCGCGCCGGGCTGAAAGTGTTCAAAGGCGTGACGCCGACGCGCGCCGACGGCACGGTGATCGAGGTCGCGGCCAATATCGGCTCGCTGGAGGAGATCGAGGCGGCGCAGGAAGCAGGTGCCATGGGCGTCGGCCTGTTCCGAACCGAACTGCTCTTCATGCGCCACATGCATCTGCCGTCGGAAGAGATGCAGGCCGAAACCTACAGCGCGCTGGCCAAGGCCTTCGCGCCGCATCCGGTCATCGTGCGCACGCTCGACATCGGCGGCGACAAGCCGATCGCCGGCATCGAATTTCCGGACGAGGAGAATCCCTTCCTCGGCTGGCGCGGCATCCGCATGTGCCTGGACCGCCCCGACATCTTCAAGAAGCAGCTGCGGGCGCTGTTGCGCGCCGCCGTCCACGGTAATATCAAGGTGATGCTGCCGATGGTCTCGGAGATCGCGGAGGTCACGCGCACGCGCGCGCTGGTCGACGAATGCGCGGCTGAATTGAAGGCCGAAGGCGTGCCGCATGCGAGCTTCGACCTCGGCGTGATGATCGAGACGCCAGCCGCCGTGCTGATCGCGCCCGCGCTGGCGAAGGAGGTGGCATTCTTTTCGATCGGCACCAACGACCTGACCCAGTACATCATGGCCGCCGACCGTCTCAATCCGACGGTCGCCAAGCTCAACGACGTCACCAATCCGGCCGTGATGTCGGCGATCGAGCTGACGGCGAAGGCGGGTGTCGCCGCCGGCATCATGGTGGGCATGTGCGGCGAGGCCGCCGGCCGTCCGGACCTGATCCCCACCTTCATCGGGATGGGCCTGACCGAGCTCAGCATGAGCCCGGCCTCGATCCAGCGCGCCAAGAAGACCATCGCGGCCATGGCGGCCGAACGGTAGCGGATAATTCGCGGCGGTTACGCTAGATGCGCGAGCAGGGTGGCGAGAACCGGTGTCAGTTCCTGGATGGCATTGGGCTGGGCACAGGCCTGTCGGATGCGGTCCTTCCGCACTTCGGCAGCCAGCTCCGCGATCTCGAGAATGTCGGGCTCGGGCGTTCCGTCCGCCCTGGTCGCCAGTCCGCAGGCAAGCGCCACAGGCGCAAGGCACCTGATGTCGAGAGACCGGTCGCCGGCTATCGCCGGGCCTGTGCCGATCTCGCCAGGCTGAACCGGACGGTGGTTGAGGCATTCGACGAGCAGAGCCGCACAGGCCGCCGCGACCTGGTCCGTCGATGCCGCATCCGCCGTCGCGCCAGCCAGGAGATTCGCGTGGCGCTTGCGCATCGCGACATGCACGGCGGAAAAACTCGCCTCGTGGACGCGCGGATTGTCGATGCCGTAGCCGGCGAGGACCGCGCGGGTCAGATAATACATGTCGCGCCTGAACTGACGCTCGCCGCCGATCTGCCGGTCTTCATCGCCATGCGGGAAATAGATCCGCAGGCTTTTGACGGTCGTGCCGTCGACCTTGAGCGGCCGGGAATGCGGTACGAAGGATTCGGCAATCGTCAGCGCCTCGTCGACGGCGCTCGCGGCGTGGCCGAGCAGGCTGCGGCCCGGGAAGGGAGGCAAATTGCCGGCGATATCGTGCGCGAGGTCGCCGGCGCTGTCGTGGCGGTTCTGGCGGATGGCGTCGCGCAGTTCCCGAAGCCGGTCCTTCAGGTTGGCGCGGACGTCTTCGGATATTTGTCGCAGCATCGCCAATTGCCTCGAAATGCTGAAGCCTGTCACGGCTTTGGGCGCCAGCCGCCCTCTCTAGATTGTTCGTCTCGATTGGTAGATCAATAGGCGATATTTAACCAGCATGCAGAATCGGCGACGGCAGTGTCACCGCCGGGGTTGGAGGGGAATTTGGGCAGGCGACGGCAGGGTGAATCCGAAAACGGCAGGGCGGCGGCCGAGGCATCCGAGCAGGTCGTCAGCGAAAGCCGGACCGACCGCCTCAGGATCCGCGCCGCCTGGATGTATTTCGTCGAGCAGATGACGCAAAACGAGATCGCCGACGTGCTCGGCGTCGGCCGCGTCACCATCGTGCGCATGCTGGCCGAGGCGAGGGCACGCAACGAGGTGAAGATCACCATCGAGAGCGAGCTTTTGGAGATCGTGCGGCTGGAGCGCGCGCTCGAACAGACCTTCGGACTACAGCAGGCGCTGGTGGCGCCGCTCACCGATCCCAATGCCGACCCGATCCCGGCAATCGCCGCCAAGACCGGCATGTTCCTGTCCGACGCGATGAAATCCGGCATGCGGGTCGGCGTCGGCTGGGGCGTGACGCTGTTCAACACCTTGCCCTTCATCAGCGCCAAATCGCTAACCGATTTCAGCGTGATTTCGCTGCTTGGCGGCGTCGGCGTCGCGCGCCGGGTCAACCCGGCCGAGTTCGCCTGGCGCTTCGCCCAGATATTCCAGGGTGACGGCTATCTGATGCCGACGCCTGCGGTCGTGGACAGCGTCGAGACAAAAATCGCGCTGGTCGAGCGCTGCGGCCTGCAGGAGATTTTCGAGATGGCCGATGCGCTCGACGCCGTGCTGCTCAGCGTCGGCGGCATCGCTTCGGCCACCACCTTCTCGCGCGGCGGCTTCCTGAAGGAAGCGGACCGCGAGGCGCTGCTTGCGCGCGGCGCCGTTGGCGATCTCCTGTTCCATTTCTATGACCGCAATGGCGATCTGGTCGACCATCCCGTCAACAGCCATGTGATGTCGGTGGATGTCGACCGCCTGCGCAAGGCGCCGATCCGCATCCTTACCTCCGGCGGCGCGGAAAAGACCGAGGCGCTGCTCGGCGCCATGAACCTGATTGCGCCGACCATCCTGATCACCGACGAGGAAAGCGCACGCCGCATGCTCGCGGCGCATGGCGCTTGAATCATGCGACGGAAGTGCTCGCTCGCTGCGGAATTGAGGAGCGCAGGTGCTTGCGGGCAGGTTCCTCCACCAGAATGAAAACGACGACCGAGATAACGACCAGCAAAGGCTGGTACAAAAGACTTCCGACCCAATCCCATTCTCCGGTGAACAGCACCGGAATCCACTTTCGCACCGGGATTTGCAGGATGTAGAGGGCATAGCTTGCATTGCCCAGCAGCACGAGCGGCTTGTACGACAGCACGCGTTGGGTCTTGCCGTCATTCACGGCGCATGTCGCAATCAGCGCGACAAAGCCGATCGCCGCGAAACCCCCTGTCGTCACCATGCGTGTCGCGACAAGCGTGGCAACCGTGAACGCCATGGCCAGAATGGCTGCCCGGTCGCTGCGGAAGCGATCGAACGCGCCGGTCCTAAACAGCAGAGCGCAAATGATGCCGGTCATGAATTCGGGCAGCCTCAGCAGCGGGAGAGGCACCAGCTTCATCCAGCCGAACGCAAGGTAGCCGGTCGGTCCGAGACCCGGCAGACACATAACTACGAAAATCAGCACCAAAGCTGCCAGGCTGATCCACAGGACTCCGCCCGTAAGCCTTGAAAGGACGGGAAGCAATAACGGGAACACAAGATAGAAAAAGAACTCGATCGAGAGTGTCCAACCCGGAGGATTCCAGAAGAATCCGAGCATTGTCGTTGGTCCGCCCCATGCCTGAACAAGGCCAAGTGTCGCCAGTGATGCAAGCGGGTGATCCAAGGGCATGCTTGTCAGCGGCAAAGCCACAATGAGGGCAAGGAGATAGATTGGATAAATTCTGGAAAACCTCGCTAAGGCGAACTGTCGGATCTCGTACCAGTCAGACATCTTGTCGAAGTAGGAATGGGTGAGAATGAAGCCGGACAGCAGGAAGAAGAACGAGACGCCCAGATAGCCGTTCTGCACAAAATTGGCGATCGGGGGCGGCGCTCCGTCAATGTCTGCCGAGTGGAAGGCAAGCACATAGAGAGCGGCGAAAAATCGCAAGCTGGTCAGCTGTGTGAGGCTCGATCCCGCTGAAGAAGGCTTCGGTTTCATACAGAGTGCCGTTGCTGTAAGCGCGAAGCGGTGCTCAGAACTGTCGATACTGCGTGGAATCCTATACGCCGAGCCGCATTAACAAATCCGTTAACGCTCCACGCCGGTGTCAGCGCCCGGCGCCATGGGGGAGAACCGAGGCGCTGCTCGGCGCCAGGCACGTGACTGCGTCGACGATTCTGATCGCCGATGAAGAAGCGCACCGCATGCCCCACTGGCGGACGGACAACGATCTTCTTGTTCTTCGGCCTCCTGGCCAGATAGATCTTCCGCTCGCGTGACAGCCCCCAAGCTTCTGCCGACAAGTCGCGGAACTACTCTAAAAAACGAGAAGCTGTTTTTGGACCAAACGGTTGCCCAAGGAGCGGAAGCCTTCGGCTCAACCTAAGAACTTGGGGGGAAGTTCTCTTTCAAATGGTCGGAGTGGCCGGATTCGAACCGACGACCCCTTGACCCCCAGTCAAGTGCGCTACCGGGCTGCGCTACACTCCGGACCGGGTGGCGATGTATCGTGATAAGGCGGTGCGGGTCAACCGAATTCGGTGCCTATCGCAAAGGTGAAATTGCAGGCAAGGGATGCAGACCTCGCCAGCCGCAATTCCCGCTGGTGCCGGTACTCCAGCGCGATCGCGCCCCAGACCAGGCCGAGCAGCAAATAGAGATGGCGCCAGTGGTCGATGTCGATGAAGGTGCCGAGGCCGATATTGCCGAGATAGGCGACATAGGCGCAGAGCAGATAGGGCTGCCACGGCCGGTCGCGCAGAAGGATGCGGAAGCCGGCGCCGATCGTCCATAGCGTCAGCGTCAGGAACGAGACGAAGCCGAGCCAGCCATAATCCATCAGCGCCTTCAGCCAGATGTCGTGCGTGTCCTCGCCATAGATCGTGCCGAAGACCAGCGGGCCGATGCCGAACGGGTGCTCCATCGCCAGCTGGAAGCCGATCGAATAGCGGGCGAAGCGGCCGAGCCGCGCCGAATCATAGCTCTGCTCAAGCTGCGCGCGCTGTGTGAACATGTCCGACACGCCGGGTAACTGCAGGATGACGATGAGGGCGATGACCAGCAGCGCCGCGGCAGCGATCGTCATCACCACCACGCGCAGCCGGAACTTGCCACTGGCGCTCTGCAGGAAGAGGCAGGCGGTGAGCAGCACCGCCGACACGGCAAACATGCCCCAGGCGCCGCGCGAGAACGAGAAGAAGATGCCGGCGGTGATGATGAGCAGCGGCACCGCCAGAAGCGGCATCCGCGACACCGGACCGGTCAAGAGCAGATAGAGCAGGTAGGTGCCGGGCAGCACCAGGAATGGGCCGAACACGTTCGGGTCCTGGAAGGCGCCGGCGGCGCGGTCGTATTTGGTGAACATTTCCGCGCCCGGAAAGGCATGGAAATAACCGGCGATGCCGAGCAGCGACGTCGCCACGGCCGACACGACGTAGGCGATGAAGATCAGCCGGTAGAGGCTGGGTTGGACCGAGGTCACCGAAGCGAAGAACACCGCACTGAAGGCCAAAAAAAGGGAGACGGAGAGATAGAGCGGGGTGTTGGCGAGGTCGGCCATCTGGGTCATCGCGATCATGCCGCCGATGTTCATCGCCACCAGAAGCACCAGCAGGGGCACGATCGCGCGCGAGATTCGAAGGCCGAACAGCGCCCAGACTGCGATCAGCCCGGCCATGTAGATTTCATAAGGCGCCGGCTCGCTGATGACGAAGCCGGAAAGCAGGATGCCGACGCCGATCGCAGCCGATGCGATCAGCGAGATCAACTTGGCGTTGACCGCCCGCGGCGGCAATTCACTGGCGATGGCGCTCAATAGGCGTTTTCCGTGTTGAGCAGGCGGATCGGTGTCAGGAACAGGATGCGCAGGTCGAACAGCATCGACCAGTTCTCGATGTAATAGAGGTCGTATTCGGTGCGCATGCGGATCTTTTCGTTGGTGTCCATCTCGCCGCGCCAGCCGTTGATCTGCGCCCAGCCGGTGACGCCGGGCTTGACCTTGTGGCGGGCGAAGTAGCCGTCCACCACCTCGTTGTAGAGCAGGTTGTGCGACTGCGCGGCGATGGCATGCGGGCGCGGCCCAACCAGCGACAGCGAGCCGAACAGCGAGTTGAAGAACTGCGGCAGCTCGTCGATCGAGGTCTTGCGGATGAAGCGGCCGACGCGGGTGACGCGCGGATCGTTCTTGGTCACCGTCTGCTTGGCGGTCGGATCGGACCGGTCGGTGAACATCGACCGGAACTTGTAGACTTCGATGATCTCGTTGTTGAAGCCGTGCCGTTTCTGCTTGAACAGCACCGGACCCTTGCTGTCGAGCTTGATCGCGATCGCGGTGACGAGCATCACCGGCGAGAAGACGATGATCCCGATGAGTGAAAAGACGATGTCGAAGGCGCGCTTGGCGACCGAGTCCCAGTCGTTGATCGGCTTGTCGAAGATGTCGAGCATCGGCACCGAGCCGATATAGGAATAGGCACGCGGCCGGAACTGCAGCGCGTTGGAATGTGCCGAAAGCCGGATATCGACCGGCAGCACCCAGAGTTTCTTCAGAAGCTGCAGGACGCGCGATTCGGCGGTCAGTGGCAACGAGACGATCAGCATGTCGATGCGCGCGATCCGGGCGAATTCGATGAGCTCGGAGATGGTGCCGAGCTTCGGATAGCCGGCGACGATCGGCGGCGAGCGCTTGTCGTTGCGGTCGTCGAAGATGCCGCAGATGCGGATGTCGTTGTAGGGCTGCTTCTCGACCGAGCGGATCAGCTGCTCGGCCGCCTTGCCGCCGCCGACGATGAGCGCGCGGCGCTCCATGCGGCCGTCGCGCGCCCAGCGCCGGATGAGGCTGGACATCACGAGTCTCAGGCCGAAGATCAGCGCGAAGCCGGCCACGAACCAGGTGCCGAACAACAGACGCGAATAGTCTTCCGACGCCTTGATGGCGAAGGCGGTGAGCGCCATCAGCGCGAAGCTGCCGGCCCAGACCAGCAGCACGCGGCCGAAATTCGCGAGGGGGCGCATCAGCGCCGCGATCTGGTAGCAATCGGTCACGTCGAGCAGCACCACGGCCAGGAACGACGTAGCCGCGATCGCCAACGGATATTGCCAGGCCAGATAGCTGAAGAAGCCGACATAGTAGAAATAGACGCCGAGCCCAGACAGGAACAGCATCGCGAACTCGACCATGCGCAGCACGCCGCTGACCATGATCGGCGACATGGTATCACGCCGGTATTGCGAAGCGACCTGGCGCGCCACATCGTTGATGCCGCCAGGCTTTTCGCCATCGGCGGGAGCATCGTAGTTGCGCACCGCATCCATGGAAAAGCGGTGCGCGGGGTCGATCTCATTCATGGGAACTGTCCGCGAGCTTCGCGCAACTGCATAGCAAAAGAGAGCTAAGAAAGCCTTGAAACAACCGGTGGTTTTGGAGTTGTTGCGGCCCGCGGCCTATTTGTTCAGTGCCGCGAAATAGGCCTTCTCGATATCGGCGGCCATGACGTCAGCACCGAATCGGGCCTTCAGCTCATCGGCTTGCGGCATCAGTTTTCGATAGCCGTCAAAGTCGCTGAGCGCCGCCCCCATTTTGGCGGCGAGCTGGGATGCGTCGGGGCGGATCAGGGCAGGGGAGCCTTCGCCGAAAATTTCCGGAATGCCTCCGACAGCGGTCGCGATCATCGGCATGCCAGCGGCTAAGGCTTCGAGCACGATATAGGGCATCGCCTCCGCGCGGGATGGCACCACAATCAACTCGGCCAGAGCGAAAGCCTGTCTCGCCGGCATGGGCGGCAGGAATCGGACGTGGCTTTTCAGGCCGAGTCGCTCCACTTGCGCGTGGTAGCGCGGCAGGTCGTCGCCGTCGCCGACCATCACGGCGCTTAAGGGGCGTCCGAGCTCGTCGCCGGCCATAGCCAGCGCATCGATGAAGATATCCGGGCCCTTCAGGTCGCGCATCATGCCGATGTACAGGAAATCGGCGGCATTCGCTGCCGTCGTCACCGGTTCGAATTCGGCGGCGCGCAGGCCGTTATAGACAAGCGTGTTGGGTATGGGCGGCTCGCCGACCTTGCGGCGATAGGTGTTGCGCTCGTAGTCGGAAACGAACAGCAGGCAATCGGTGAAGCGCGCCATGAAGCGCTCCAGGCCGAAGAACAGCTTCCCCATCGCCGTCGTTTCGTCATAGTGGAGGGAGCCGCCATGCGGCGAATAGAGGCGGGCAACGCGAAACCTTGATACCCGCAACAGTGAGCCGAACAGCCGGGCATAGGCGCCACCCTTGGCGCCGTGCCCGTGCAGCACGTCCGGCCGCAATTCCTGGATGATTCGATAGGTACGCCAGGCCGAGGCGAGGTCGCCCGGCCCGACATGACGCTGCATCGGCGTGCGATGGATGCCGAGCGCGAGGCTGTCCTTCATCGCCTCGAACAAGCGCTCCTCATAGTCGCCGCCGGTGGTCGAGTCGCAGACGATTCCCACCGCATGGCCGGCGGCGACCTGCGCCTCGGTCAGGTCGCGCACGTGCCGGAAGATTCCTCCGACAGGTGAGCGAAAGCAGTGCACGATCCTGAGGTTCACCGCCACGACGGGTTTTTCAGAACAGCCGTTCGCGGACGTAGACGGTGTCGCCGGGCAGGAGTGGATCGGATGTCAGCACCCGCCCGGTCATCACCTTGCCGTTGATATCGCGGGTGATGTCGACGCTCTCCTGATTGGCGCGCGGCGTGAAGCCGCCGGCAATGGCGACCGCCTTTTGCACGGTGAGTCCCGGCACGTAGGAATACTGCCCGGCAGCGCCCACTTCGCCCATGACGAAGATCGGCCGGTAGCGGTCGATTTCGACCGAAACGTCGGGATCGCGCAGATAGCCTTGGCGCAGCTTGTCGGCGATCGCCTTTTCCAACTGCTGCGCGGTGTGGCCGCGCGCCGGCACCGCGCCGACCAGCGGAAAGGACAGATAGCCGGACTGGTCGACGCTGTAGGTGTTGGTCAACCCGTCCTGCTCGAACACCGTGACACGGACGCGGTCGCCGGCGCCGAGTCGGTAGGGCTGATCGAGCACTTCATGAAAGGCGGCGGGTGTCGGGCGGTAGCTCGAGCAGCCGGTGAGCAGCGACAGGGCAAGCAAAGCGCGAAAGAGGAAAGCAGTGCTTTTCATGACCGGCCAGGAACCTTCATCGCTCTTGCCGCAAGCCGCGGCACAACCCCAGGAAAGTGCGACCGTTATCATCCTGTTAGGGTTAATGGGCGGTAAAGGAGCGCGGTCCGGGAGAGCGGAGATCGGTAAAAAGCCAATTTGTTCTATTGCTTTCGAGCAATCTTCTTTGAGTGCCCTCTAATAAGCATTCATTCTGATCTTAACGGGTGAGTTACCATAGTTCTTTACGGTCCAGCTTCGACTCAAAGCTCGGAGCAGGATGCATGTCCGTTCAGTCAGCGGCCGCAGACGTCGATGTCGATCTGAGACAGCTTTTCGCCAGCCTGGCGAGGAACTGGCTGCGCATTGTTTTTGTCACGCTTTTGGTCACCGGGCTGGCCTTCGCCTTCGCCTGGCTCGCGACGCCCTATTATAAAGCGACAGCCAAGCTGGAGATCGGCTCGCGCGAATCGGAATACACCCGGCCACCGGGCACCAACGACGACGACAAACCGATTCTCGACGAGCAGGGCGTGGCCACCCAGGTCCAGATCATTTCCTCGCCCGACATCCTCAAGCAGGTGGCGACCAAGCTCAACCTGGACAAGTTGCCGGAGTTCGACGAAACGCTGAAAATGTCGTCGCTCGGGCGTGTGCTTGTGCTCGTCGGCTTGAAAAGCGATCCCTTCGATATCCCGCCGGACGAGCGTGTGCTGAACGCCATGCACGACAAGCTCAATGTTTACGCCGTTGAAAAGACGCGCGCGATCGCGATCGAGTTCGCCTCGAAGGATCCCAAGCTTGCCGCAGCGGTCGCGAATGGCATTGCCGAGGCCTATATCGCCTCGAAGAGTGACGCCAAGCTCGAATCGAACGCCGCCGCGACCAACTTTCTGGCGCCGGAAATCGCCGATCTGCAGAATCGCGTGAGGGATGCCGAGGCCAAGGTCGCCGCGTTCCGCGCCCAGTCCGACCTGCTGATGGGCGGCAACAATTCGGTGCTTCCGACTCAGCAGCTCTCTGAGCTGTCGAGCGAATTGTCGCGTGTGCGCGCCGGCCGCGCCGCCGCCGAGGCGAGTGCCGAGAGCGTGCGCCGGGCGCTGCGGAATGGCGGTTCGCTGGACAGCGTGCCGGAGGTCCTGTCTTCCGAGTTGATCCAGCGCCTGCGCGAGCGCCAGGTGGAGCTGAGGGCCAATATCGCCGATCTTTCCACAACCCTGCTGGACAATCATCCGCGCATCCGGGCGCTGAAGTCGCAGCTTGCCGACCTCGACGGCCAGATTCGCAACGAGGCGCAAAAGATCATCCGGGGGTTGTCGGCTCAGGCTCAGACGGCGAAGGCCCGCGAGGATCAGCTGATCGCGGACGTCAACACCTTGAAGGCCGCGTCAGCGCGCGCCGGCGAGCAGCAGGTGCAGCTGGATGCCTTGCAGCGCGACGCGAACGTTCAGCGCCAACAACTTGAATCCTATATGGTAAGTTACAATGCGGTAGTCTCGCGCAAGGATCGCAGATACTCGCCTGTGGCGGCGAGCCTGATCGCGCAGGCCCAGGTGCCGTCGCAACCTTATTTTCCGAAGATCGGGCCGATCACCGGGGCCGCCGCCGCCGCTTCGCTGCTGCTGATGGCGATCGGCACGCTGCTTGGCGAGCTGTTCTCGGGCCGTGCCATGCGTCCGGCCGCCGGCGCCCGTTTCACCGATATCGAGCAGGTGGCGATGCCCGCTGCGCGCACCGAGCCGGTTGTAGCCGAAATCGACGACGACCACAGTCCTTTCGCGTCCTATGAGACGTCCATGGCCGGCGAGCGACGTCCGGAGAGACAGCCGCCGATCGCGCAGAATGAGACATTTGAAGCCGACACCGTTGCGGCAGAGCAACCAGTGCCCGAGCCGGAACCCAAGCCGGGTCCGTCCAGGCTCGGCGAGATAGATGTCGACAGGGCTGCCGAGAAGCTGATCGGTTCCGGCGCCGCGCGCGCGATCTTCGTATCGCCGGAAGGCGACGAGGCGGCCGCCTCCGCCGTGCTCGTGGCGCGTGAAGTATCCGACGCCGGCCTGCGCGTGCTGCTGCTTGACCTCACAGCATCGGGCGCGGCGTCGCGGCCGATGCTGGACTCGAGCCTGTTCCCGGGCATCACCAATCTGCTCGCTTCCGAAGCGCAGTTCAGCGACGTCATCCACCCCGATCTTTATTCGGATGCGCATGTCATTCCGGTCGGCACCGCCGACCCCGTCCGCGCGATGCGCGCCGCCGATCGGCTGCCGATCATCATGCAGTCGCTGACCACGGCCTACGATCTCGTCGTGGTCGAATGCGGCCCGGCCGACGCGCAAGGCATCGGCCGCCTGGTCGGTGACGGCACCGAAGTCTTCCTGTCCATGCTGGAGGCCGACGACCAGGTGACGCAGGCCGCGGTCAAGCTGATCGAGAACGGCTATCCCAACCTGACACTGGTCACACCGGTCGGCCATGAACCGGGAGACCCATTGCCCCGACGCCGGTCGGCCGCATAAGACCGGAGGCCGGCACCGCGACGAATGGGACACGGCTCAGCCCCGAGGCAATTCTTAGCTACAAGGGCGAACCGCGGCATTTCTCGGCGACTCCTGCACTTTACATCGGTGGCGAGGCACCTAGTTTTGATGCTTCGCGCTGCGCATTTTCGTGCGTGGATGATCGAGAGCGGGACCGTGAACCCTAGGCCGGCCCCCGCCGCAGCCTTCCGGCTGGAATTGCGTCAAAGACAAAGAGACAGCGCGGTTCGCCGTTTCCGTGAAACGGTGCAACCGCTCCAGAACTGAACGCCTGCCGCAGAGTCGCGGTCAAGGGCGCGTTCGGAAAGGCATTCTCGCGTGGCCTGAAGGGGCAGCGGAATCGCGATTGTCACGGCGCGCGATCGGTCAGAGCGTTGGCCCCTTCCTGCCCGGCGCAGTGCGCGCAGCAATAGATGACATCGCCCTGCTCGACGCCATGTCCCATGATCCGCACCCTGCAGTGAGGGCAGGTCGGCGCAAGCTTTTGGACCGCGCACTCGAAGCTGTCGAACGTGTAGGTTTGCCCGCCCAGGCTCACAAGAAATGCCTTGTCATAGTCGTTGCCGCACTGGTCGCACTTAGCCATGGCCATTCTCCTTCTGGGTGCGAAAACCTCCCGGCGCTCGATAGGTTCCGTTGAGTCACTCAGGTCCCGCTTGCGCGCATCGCGCCGGGAACACGACGGCGATTGTGCGACTCTGACCAGGCCTAGCTGTCGTCCTCGGCGGGAGCGGGCGCTGCCTGTCCGGCAGCCTTGCGACGCAGCACCTTGGTCAGCTTCCAGACCGTCGGGTTGTTCTTGATGAAGGCCTTGGCGCGCGCGCCTTGCCGCAGCCCTGCCGCCAGCACCCGGCCCTTCAGCGTCAGCGGCGCAAGCACCTCGAAATGCTGGACCTCGATGTCGCACCAGAGCCGCTTGTAAGGCTCGTCGCCGACTGAGAAGTCATACACATCGAAGCCAAGCTCGCAGGCTTCCTGGATGTTGTCGAAGAACAGGAAGTCGCCCGGGCTGGCGGACGAGAGATCGTCCTCGGCGATGGCGCCGAACTCGCAGATCAGCCGCTTGCCGGACCGGCTGGAGCCGGTCACCGCGCGCAGTTTGCCCGCCACATCCAAGCCGTGCAGCAGGAAGGGCGGCTTTTCCTCGGCCAGCGCATCGGCGAACAGCGCCCGGAAAAAGTCGCGTACTTGCCTGTCGCCGAAGACATTGGCGATGCCCATCTTGGCGAAACGCGCTTCCTTCATCTCGAAGAAGGCATCGAGCAGCCTGTCGACCTCCTCGCGGGTGCGGGCCTCGATGCGGCGGAAGGTGCCGACCGCCTCGAACTTGCGCGTCTGCGAGCGGTGCTTCTTGCGCTTGCGCTTGCCGCTCGCGCGCGACAGCAGCGCGTCGAACCCGCCGCCGAGATCGACCGCAAGCGCAAGGTTCGGACTTGGAAAGCCGGGCAGCGCGGCCAGCGGGTTGGCGACGCCGTCGAGGTCTGGCAGCAGCCTTTCAAGCGAGATCAGGTCGATGTCCGGCCGCGCTCGCGCGATTGCCTTGAACATCGAGCGGATCGCCTGGCCGTCGATAGCAGGCAGGAAACGCGGGTCGGCGGCGGCGAAATTGCCGTTGGCGTGGCGCCCGCCGGCGAAACGGGCAACCTTGAACGGGCCGCGTCGCACGATCTCCAGGGCCAGCGACAGCGCGGGGCGGCCATCGCAGGACAGCGTCGCGACGACCATGTCGGCGCCGGTCGCGGCCGCCCAGTTGCTCACCCAGGATGCGCTTTGCGCCGGCGCGAACAGCGCCGAGGCGCAGAATGGCACATAGTCGGCAAGGCCGGTGCCGTCGCTCGCGGTCGCAATCCACCGGTCCCGGTCGGCTCGCACCGGGCGCGCGGAAGCCTCGTTGGCCGCGACCCGATTGCCATCAAATGACGCGGTGGCGTCAACCATCCCTCAATCCTTAAGACGTATTGGTTGCAACCTGGGGTTCGCATAGGCGAACGTCGTGCTTGAATAAGCCTAGGCGCAAAAGGTGAAGGAATGATCGACG
Source organism: Mesorhizobium sp. ESP-6-4 (assembly GCF_020164735.1). NCBI lineage: Bacteria > Pseudomonadati > Pseudomonadota > Alphaproteobacteria > Hyphomicrobiales > Phyllobacteriaceae > Mesorhizobium > Mesorhizobium sp. ESP-6-4. Next base: position 21,181 of record NZ_JAIUGS010000028.1, on the reverse strand, counting down.
GGGGCGATGCAATCCGGAAGCTGGCGCTGAACCTTGCCCGCTACTCCGGCCTTGCGCCTCTGGCGCGGCCGTTTGTCGGCGGCATCGGCGCTATCCTGATGCTGCACCGCGTCACCGCGACACCGGAGAAGCCGAACAGCGTCAATCGGCATCTGAACATCGCTCCCACTTTCCTCGACAAGCTGATCTCGGACATGAAGGGGCAGGGTTATGCCTTTGTTTCCCTTGATGAAGCGATCGAACGCATCAAGACGGGCGGGAAAGGCGGCCAGTTCGCCACGATCACGGCCGACGATGCCTATCGCGACAACATGACCGAGGCGCTTCCGATCCTGGAAAAACACGGCGCGCCGATCGCCATCTACGTCGCCCCCGGCCTGATCGACGGCGCCGTCGATCTCTGGTGGGACGTGATCGAGGACATCGTCGACACCAGCTCGCGCCTGACGCTGACGATGGGGGGCAAGTCGACGGCGATCGATTGCTCGACACAAGGCCGAAAGATCCAGGCCGTCGCGCGGCTGAACGCCTGGCTGACCTTAGAAGTCCCCGAGGAAGAGCAAGGCGCAGCGCTGCGCGAGCTCGCCCGTTCGACTGGGTTCAAAATCGGCTCGGGCCGCCCATGCACGTTGATGAACTGGGATGAGCTTCGCATCATGGCCGCGCACCCGTTGGTGACCATCGGCGCGCACACCGTCAATCATCGGAACTTGAAGCGGCTGTCCGAGGCCGATGCGCGCCATGAGATCGGCGACGTCCGCCGCGTCCTCGCGGAAAAACTCGGCGAGGAGCCGCGTCATCTGGCTTACCCTTATGGCTATGCCAGCGCGGTCGGCTGCCGCGAGGTGGGCTTTGCCCGCGACGCAGGCTATGCCTCGGCGGTGACCACGCGGCACGGCGTGCTGCGCGCCGAGCACGCCGGCTTCCTGCACGCGCTGCCGCGCATCTCCGTCAACGGCCGCTATCAGAGCCTTGCGCATATTCGCACGATGCTGTCCGGCATCACGACACCGCTGGCTAATGCGGGCAAGATGGTCGTGACGATCTGAAGTCTGCCTCGCTCTGCGCCTTGGTCAGCACTATGGCCTGATGCCTTTGAGGTCAGCCCTTCGGGCGCGGCTCGATGATCAGCCATTTGATGATGGCCATGGCCGGCAGAACCCAGAGAAAGCCGCTGAGCAGGAAGAACAGGAGATGCGCCGTGGGCCCGTATTCGGCGAGCCTGGTGACCGCGACGGCGGAGGCGATCAGCGCGTAGATGACGACCAGCGCCACCAGCAATATGGTTCCGATCAGCTTTTTCAGGCGAATGGGCATGTCGCGGTTCCGTTGACCCGCCCCGCTTAGGCCGAATGACAAGAGCGCGCAACCGTCGCGACCCGGCGCGACGGCGTGCCGCGCTGTCCAGTCTTGCCAGTTGAGCGGCCTTGGTCCACCAATCTCGCGTTTCAACCGCCGGGAATGCGAAATGGCTGCCATCACCGCCACAGCCCCCTATGCCACACGCGACCGCGACCTGCACAACCGCGCTTTGGTGCGCGGCTGGCTCTACGTCGTGCTGCTCGTGCTGGTCGCGCTGGTGCTGGTCGGCGGTTCCACTCGTCTCACCGGCTCGGGTCTGTCGATCACTGAGTGGCAGCCGATACACGGCGTCATCCCGCCGCTCAACGACGCCGAATGGCAGGAAGAGTTCCAGCGCTACCAGCAGATCCCGCAATATGCCGAGATCAACAAGGGCATGATCGTCGAGGATTTCAAATCGATCTTCTGGTGGGAGTGGGCGCACCGCATCCTGGCGCGCGGCGTCGGGGTGGTCTTTGCCTTGCCGCTGCTGTTCTTCTGGGCGACGCGCCGCATCGAACGAGGCCTTGGGTCGAAGCTGGTCGGCATCCTTCTGCTTGGTGTACTGCAAGGCGGCATCGGCTGGTGGATGGTGGCTTCGGGCCTGGTCGACCGCGTCTCGGTCAGCCAATACAGGCTGGCGACGCATCTGACGCTTGCCGCGCTGATCTTCACGGCGACAATGGTGGTGGCGCGAGGCTTGGCGCCGCATTCGGAGCCCGCCGCCGACCGGTCGACGCAGCGGCTCGCCGGCTTCATAGTGCTTTTGGCGCTGATCCAGATCTATCTCGGCGGGCTGGTCGCCGGGCTGCATGCGGGCCTTTCCTACAACACATGGCCGCTTATGGATGGAAAGGTGATCCCCTCCGATCTGCTTCTTCTGAAGCCGGCCTGGCTGAACTTCTTTGAAAACCCGAAGACGGTGCAGTTCGTCCACCGAGTGGGCGCCTATACGATCTTTGTCGTGGCGCTCTGGCATATGACCGCGACGTGGCGACGCCAGCCTGGCACCACCCATGCCCGCCGGGCCACGCTTCTGTTCGCGCTGGTGGTCGTCCAGGCCTCGATCGGCATCGGCACGCTATTGATGCAGGTGCCGCTGCACATGGCATTGACGCATCAGACGATCGCGCTTGTGTTGCTTGGCTTCGCTGCCGCGCATTGGCGCGGCACCAAGGGCGCCTATTCGCTGCCGACCGATATACGCGTCAGAGGCTGAGGCGAACCTTGCGGATCACCTCGGCGGTAGCAAGCTCCAGGTTCACGACCGCTCAGTGCTTGATGCCGAGCATCAGGTCGAGGTTCTGCACCGCGGCGCCCGACGCGCCCTTGCCGAGATTGTCGTAGACGGCCATCAGCAGTGCTTGCGCCCTCTCATCATTGGCGAAGACGTAGACCTTCATCCGGTTGGTGCCGTTATAGATCTCCGGATCGATCTCCGGCATGCGCTCCATATGGGTGTAGGGCGCGACCTCGACCACGCCGCCATCGATCGACGCATAATGGTCGGCAATCGCCGCGTGAAGCTCGGCGCCAGTCGGCACGCGGTCGAGACCGCCGAGTTGCAGCGGCACCACGGTGATCATGCCTTGCGCGAAATTGCCCACCGCCGGCTGCATGATCGGGTCGTGCGACAGCTTTGCATAGGTGCGGAGCTCCGGCACATGCTTGTGCTGCAGCGTCAGCCCGTAGGGTAGGAACTCGGGCGCGTCCTCGCCCTTGCCGACATAGTCCTCGATCATCGGGCGGCCGCCGCCGGAATAGCCGGAAATGCCGTTGACGGTGACCGGGAAGTCGGCAGGCAGCAGGCCCGCCGCAACCAGTGGCCGCAGCGTCGCGATCGGCCCCTGCGGCCAGCAGCCCGGATTGGCTATGCGTTTCGCGCTGCCGATCCTCTTCGCCTGGTCCTTGTCCATTTCGGCGAAGCCATACTCCCACCCCTCGGCCACGCGATGCGCGGTCGAGGCGTCGATCACCTTGGTCGTATCGTTCGTAATCAGCGACACGCTTTCCTTGGCCGCCGCATCCGGCAGGCAAAGGATCGCGACATCGGCCGCGTTGAGCATCTCGGCGCGGGCGGCAGTCTCCTTGCGGCGTTCCGTCGGGATGGAGATGATCTCCAGGTCGTCACGGTCGGCCAGCAGCGCCCTGATCTGCAGGCCTGTCGTGCCGTGCTCGCCGTCAATGAAGATTTTCGGTTTCATCGCTTGCCAAATTCCTCGCGATTCCAATGTCATATGCCGTAGGCGTGATTTGCCGCGGCATGATTGCCGTTGCTCAGTTCGTCGAGCCGCGCCTTTCGCTCTGCCAGCAGACCGAGATAATGCATGGCGATGATCGATCCGGCGATCGCCGTTATATCGGCATGATCGTAGGCCGGCGCAACCTCCACGATGTCGGCGCCGACGATGTCGATCTGGCCGAGTTGGCGCAGTGTTGACAGCATCTTGGCCGAGGAGGGGCCGCCTGCCACCGGCGTGCCGGTGCCCGGCGCGAAGGCCGGGTCGAGACAGTCGATGTCAAAGGTGAGATAGGTCTTCTTGCCACCGGTGCGCTCGACGATCGCGTAGGCGATGTCGGAGGCGCGCATCTCCTCGACCTCATGGCCGTAGAGGATCTTGATGCCGAACGTGTCGGGTGCATGCGTGCGGATGCCGACCTGGATCGAGCGATCGGGGTCGATGATCCCCTCCTTCACCGCGCGGGCGACGAAGGAGCCGTGATCGATGCGCTTGCCGTCGTCGGGCCAGGTGTCCTGGTGCGCGTCGAACTGCACGAGCGCCAGCGGCCCGTGGATCGCGGCATGCGCCTTGAGCAGCGGCCAGGTGATGAAATGGTCGCCGCCCAGCGTCAAAAGGAACGCGCCTGATTTCAGGATCTTGGCCGCCTCGCGCTCGATCGTGCCGGGAGTTTTCTGGTGATTGCCGCTGTCGAGCAGGCAATCGCCATAGTCCACCACTGAGAGATGCTCGAAGAGGTCGCGCGAGAATGGATATTGCGGATCGTTGTCGAGGATCGCCGAGGCGCGGCGGATCGCCTGCGGTCCGAAGCGGGCGCCGGGCCGGTTGGTGACGGCGGCGTCGAAGGGAATGCCCCACACGACCGCGTCCGCGCCCTTCACGTCCTTCGTATATTTGCGCCGCATGAACGACAGCGCGCCGGCATAGGTCGGCTCGAACGACGCGCCCGTCTTGGAGCGGGCGGTGAAGGCGTGGTCGATCTCATTGTTCGCCATTAGGAATCCTCGGTTTCGTCGGGGCAGCCACAACTACAGAACCGGCACGCAACATGCCAGTCACAGCTTGCGGAAACGAAGCGGCGCTCGGCGAGTGCCACGGCAACACAGGATCTGTATCATTATGGCTGAGACTGCCTTGCTCAATCTTGCATCCGCGCCCGCCGCGACCCGTGTCGGCACGACGGCCGGAGAGCGTTTCCTGGTGCTGGATTCCTGGCGCGGTATCTGCGCGCTGCTGGTGGCGCTGTTCCACTTCCCGACCACCTCGATAGTGTCGCAGAGCGCCTTTGTCGGCGGCTCCTATCTGTTCGTCGATTTCTTCTTCGTGCTCTCCGGCTTCGTCATTGCCAGCGCCTATGGCGGGCGGCTCGCCGGGCAGGACGACCTTGCACGGTTCGCGCTCGTGCGTTTCGGCCGCATCTATCCGTTGCATTTCCTGATGCTCGCAGCCTTCGCCGGCTTCGAGGCGCTGCGGCTCGTGCTGCCGGCGCTTCACGGAACGGGCCCGGCGCCCTTCACCGCAGGCTTCGACCTGAAGAGCCTGGTCGCCAACCTTTTCCTTCTGCAGGGCATGGGCGTTGAGGATCATCTGAGCTGGAATGCGCCGAGCTGGAGCATTTCGGCCGAGTTCTTCACCTATCTGCTTTTCGCCGCCGTCGTGTTCACCGCCGGCCAGCGCGCCTGGATATGGCTCGTTGCCGCAGCCGCGACGGCGCCGCTTTTCCTGCTCGCGGTCTCGACGCGTCATATGGACGTGTCCTTCGATTTCGGCTTCCTCCGCTGTCTTTACGGCTTCTCGCTCGGCGCGCTGCTTGCCTGGTTTCAGCACGATTCCATTGCAGAGGCGCGACAGGCGCTGAGCGGCGGGGCAGGGCGCCTCGCCTGGACGCTGGCGGAGCTGGCGATGATCGTCGTGATCGCGCTGTTCGTTTCGGTGGCGGGAACGAATGACGCCGGCATTGCCGCGCCGGTCGTGTTCGCGCTGGCGCTTTATCTCTTTGCCCATGAGGGCGGGTGGGTCAGCTTGGCCTTGCGCAGCCGACCGATGCTGCTGCTCGGCTCGCTCTCCTATTCGATCTACATGGTCCACATCTTCGTCCAGACCCGCATGATCAATGTCGGCGGCCTGATCGAACGCAAGCTCGGGCTCGGCATAGTCGGCGACCTGATGCTGCGCGGTGACCATGCGACCGGCTTCGGCCCCGGCTCGCCCTGGATCGGCTTCGCGGCTTTGGCCGCGATGTTGATCGCCGTCATTGCCGCGTCGTGGTTCACATGGAGCTTCGTCGAAATGCCGGCACTGGCCTGGTTCCGCCGCATTTCCAAGCGGATCTGATCCAAAAACTAGCCGGCTTCGTTCACCGCGCTGTCATGGGCATCGCCTAACCGGGTCCCAACCCGGAACGGTGCGATTCCCCGATGCGAACACTCTGGCTGAGCCTTGCCTTTTCCGCCGCCCTTGCCACCGTTGCGGGGCAAAGCTTAGCCGGTGAAAGCCGCGCCAGCCAGATTCTCGACCGCTTCGAGCATGCCAACCAGTGGCGTGACCACGTGATGATCGCCGCGCATCGCGCCGGCAGCATGCAGGCCGGCAAGACGCTTTACGCCGAGAATTCGCTGGCCGCGGTCGAGGGCTCGATCGCGATCGGCGCCGAGATCGTCGAGGTCGACGTCCGGCGCGCGAAAGACGGCGAATTCGTCATCATGCATGACAGCTGGCTCGACCGCACGACCACGTGCAAGGGCGAGGTGGTGAAATACACGCTGGCCGAGCTTAAGAAATGCCGGCTGGTCATCGAGGGCACGGGCGCCGTCACCGACGAGACCGTGTCGACCCTGCGCGAGATGCTGCTGACGACCAGGGACAGGATCCTGATCAACCTCGACAACAAGCTGGAGGTGACCGACCTGCCTGGCATGGTCGCGGAGGCGCGCGATCTCGGCATGGCCGATCAGGTGATCGTCAAGGAGAACCTCTGGAACCGGCAGCGCATCGATGCCGCGAGCGCGGCACTTACCCAGGCCGGCGGCGGCTTCCAGTTCATGCCGATCCTTGCCGACGACGCCGTGCATGATGCAGTTTTCGCCAGCGAGGTCGACAAGGCCTTCGCGCCGCGCGCCGTCGAATTGATCACTTGGCGCAACGGCGCCGAGACGCTGACATCGACCGGCGGGCCGCTGTTCAGCACCCGCATGCGGGCGGAAGCGGCGCGGGGCGACTGGCACCTCTGGGCCGACACCTACGCCGTCGTCAACAAGCCGGGCGGCTTCCTCGCCGGGGGGCGCGGCGACGAGCTTGCCGTCGCCGCCAGCCTGCCGCGCGAAGCCTGGGGTTTCTGGGTCGACCGCGGCGCCACCATCATTCAGACCGACGAGCCGAAGGCGGCAATCGCGTGGCTGACGGCCAATGGTTATCGCGTGCCTTACACGACGGACGGCAGGACTGCTGAGCCGGCGCATACGGCGAGCATCAATTAGCTGGCGTTGGCGCTGGAGCTGCCAATCTCCCCCCTCGTGGGGGAGATGCCCGGCAGGGCAGAGGGGGCGCTGTCCCGCCGGCGTAACGGTGCTTGGGTTCCTCGCCCCCGCCAAAGGTGGGGGAGAGGTGTCCGCGAAGCGGACGGAGAGGGGGCCTTCGTAGGGCGCTCCCCTCTCCGTCTCGGCTTCGCCGAGCCACCTCTCCCCACATTCGTGGGGCGAGGAACCTTGATCCTGCAGCGCCGCGTTCCTTCACGCCCCCCTCTGGCCTGCCGGCCATCTCCCCCACAAGGGGGGAGATCAGCTAATCGTCCATCACGCCGCTTTCGCCACGCTCTCCAGCTCCCGCAGCACCGCCCCCGACAGCTCGAGCTCTGCCGCCGCCAGATTCTCGCGCAGATGCTCGACCGACGACGTGCCCGGGATAAGCAGGATGTTGGGCGAGCGCTGCAGCAGCCATGCCAGCGCAACCTGCATCGGCGTCGCACCGAGCCGTTCCGCGACGTCCGAGAGCGTCGACGACTGCAGCGGGCTGAAGCCGCCGAGCGGGAAGAACGGCACATAGGCGATACCGTCGCGCGCGAGCTCATCGATCAGCGCGTCGTCGTCCCTGTGCGCGAGATTGTACTGGTTCTGCACGCAGACGATGTCGCAGATCTTGCGGCCTTCCGCGATCTGCGCGCGGGTGACGTTGCTCAAGCCGATATGGCGCACGAGGCCCTTGCGCTGAAGCTCGGCAAGCTTGGTGACCTGCGCTTCGATGGAGCCCTCCGCTGGACCGTGCACACCGAACATGATGCGCAGATTGACGACGTCCATCACCTCGAGGCCAAGGTTGCGAAGATTATCGTGCACGGCCTGTTCGAGCTCATCAGCTGTAAAAGCCGGCAGCCAGGAGGCGTCTTCCCCACGACGGGCGCCGATCTTGGTGACGATGGTGAGGTTGTCGGGGTAGGGCGCCAACGCCTCGCGGATCAGCTTGTTGGTGACATAAGGCCCGTAGTAGTCGCTGGTGTCGATATGGTTCACACCTTGCGACACCGCTTCGCGCAGCACGGCAATCGCCGCGTCATGGTCTTTCGGCGGGCCGAACACGCCTTTGCCCGCAAGCTGCATGGCGCCATAGCCGAGGCGATGCACCGAGCGGTCGCCGAGTTTATAAGTACCGGATTTGTCTACACTGGACATTGTTGCTCTCCTTCGCTGTCGTCGAGGGAGATAAGGGATGGCTGCTGTCCTGATAACCGGGTATAACCGGCACGACCTGTGCGGAAATAAGAACAATGGCGGCTGATCTCAACGATCTCCAAGCATTCATGGCCGTCGCTCGCGCCGGCGGCTTTCGCGAAGCGGCCCGCGTGACTGCAGGCAGCGCCTCAGTGCTCAGCGAAGCCGTCCGCCGTCTGGAAACCCAGCTTGGTGTGCGGCTCTTCAATCGCACCACGCGCAGTGTTGCACTGACCGAGGCAGGCGCCAGCCTGCTGGCGCGTCTTGGCCCCGCGCTGGGTGAGGTGCAGGCCGCGCTCGACGTCGTGAACGGTTTTCGTGACCGACCTGCCGGCACCTTGCGCCTCAACGTGCCGATAAGTGCGTCGCGGCTGGTGCTGCCGAAGATTGTTCCGGGATTTCTCGCTGCATATCCGGCCATCCGGCTGGAGGTGATCGCGGAGGAGAACTTTGTCGACCTGCTGGTGGCCGGCTGCGATGCGGGCATCCGCTATGACGAGCGGCTGGAGCAGGACATGATCGCCGTGCCGATCGGGCCGCGCACGCAGCGTTTCACCACCTCGGCCGCGCCAGCCTACCTTGATCGGCACGGTCGGCCGCAGCATCCGCGTGACCTGCTTGGCCATGCGTGCGTGCGCGGCCGCTTCCCGAGTGGGGTCATGACGCCCTGGGAGTTCGAACGGGATGGTGAAGTGGTGCGGGTCGATACCACGGGGCCATTGGTCGTCAGCATCGGCGGCGGCGTCGATCTCGCTATCGATGCGGCGATCGCCGGCGTCGGTATTCTCTGGCTCTTCGAGGACTGGGTACGCCCGCATTTCGAGAGCGGCGCGCTGGAACCTGTGCTGGAACCGTGGTGGCAGGAATTCTCCGGGCCGTTTCTCTATTATCCCGGGCGCCGCTTGGTGCCGGCGCCGCTGCGCGCCTTCATCGACTACATCAGGACGCCGGCCGGGCACTGGTAAGTAGAACAAAAAAGGCCGCCCGGAGGCGGCCTTTCGTAAACTTGGATATCGTATCGCTTAGCGCTTCGAGAACTGGAAGCTGCGGCGGGCCTTGGCTTTGCCGTACTTCTTGCGCTCGACCACGCGGCTGTCGCGGGTCAGGAAGCCGCCCTTCTTCAGCACCGAGCGCAGGCCCGGCTCATAGTAGGTCAGCGCCTTGGAGATGCCGTGACGCACCGCACCCGCCTGGCCGGAGAGGCCGCCGCCGATGACGGTGGCGACGATGTCGTACTGGCCGGCGCGGTTGGCCGCGACGATCGGCTGGTTGAGGATCATCTGCAGCACCGGACGCGCGAAATAGCTCGCGAATTCCTTGTCGTTGACGGTGATCTTGCCGGAGCCCGGCTTCACCCAGACGCGCGCGATGGCGTTCTTGCGCTTGCCGGTGGCATAGGCGCGGCCCGACTTGTCGAGCTTCTGGACATGCACGGGCGCGGCCGGCTGCGCGGCGACTGTGCCGAGTTCTGCGAGCGAGGAAAGCTCAGCCATTACGAGGCCCTCTTGTTCTTGGAGTTCAGCTTGGCCACGTCGAGCGTGACGGGCTGCTGGGCGGTGTGCGGATGCTCGGCGCCGGCATAGACGCGGAGATTCTTCATCTGGCGGCGGCCAAGCGGGCCGCGCGGGATCATGCGCTCGACGGCCTTCTCGACGACACGCTCGGGGAAACGGCCCTCGAGCAGCTGGCGCGCGGTGCGCTCCTTGATGCCGCCGGGGTGGCCGGTGTGCCAGTAATAGACCTTGTCGGTGTATTTCTTGCCGGTGAACACCACCTTGTCGGCATTGATGACGATGACATTGTCGCCGTCATCGACATGCGGGGTGAAGGTGGGCTTGTGCTTGCCGCGCAGATGGTTGGCGATGACAGTGGCCAGACGACCGACGACGAGACCTTCGGCGTCGATCAGCACCCACTTCTTCACCACATCCGCAGGCTTCTGCGAAAAGGTAGCCATGTTTTGCTCTCAGGTTTGACCTTTCCCGTCCAGGAGGGACAGAGAAGGCGTTTCTTGTTGCTTGGATCGACGGGATGACCGGAGCCGCTCCGCCAATAACAAAACGGCGGCCTTTGCGGGCCGCTGCTTCGGGTCGGCTTATAGGCGAGGGTGTTTGGCGCGTCAAGCGTCGGTTACGGTTTATGGTCGCGAAAAGCCTTTTAAATTCAATAGCTAAGGTAGAAGGTATTATTTTACCTCACACCTATTTGTCAAAATAGCTCTCTTTCGTTCACCGCCGCCCGGTCACGGCGGCAAGGAGAAGCTTGACGCCGATCGCGATCATCAAGGCTCCTGCCAGCCTTTCTTGCCAAACGACGAACGTGCCTCGGTGCCCCAGCCAGCCGCCAACCGCGCCGGAGGTCAACGCGACGGCGCTGAGGACAACCAGTCCCATCATCTTCATGGTCGTACCGAGAATGATGAACTGCAGTGCAGGCGAACCGACCCAGGGATGAACGAATTGCGGCAGCACCGCCAGCATGAAAGCGAGCGTCGTCGGATTGGTGAGATTGCAGATCACGCCTTGCCGGAAAGCGGCTGGGATACTGCTCGTCTCGGCAAAGGTAGACGCGCCGCCACCTTTGCCCGACCGACGGGCCAACAGGAATTTGATCCCGATGGCGATCAGATAGATGGCGCCGACGATCTGAAGGAAGCTGTAAAGAGATGGGGAGGATGTGATCAGCGAGGCAAGCCCCATTACCAGTAATGGAATCTGGACGACGCCGGCCGATACGCAGCCCGCTGCAGTCGCCAGGGCATGGCGCCAGCCTTGCCCGACGCCGCGGCTGATCACCAGCATCATGTCCGGACCGACACCAGAAAGCTGATAGGCGAGCACGGCGCCGACGAAGGCAAGGTAGGTCGTAACATCGGGCATGCCGCAGAACGAACCTATCGACTGGGAGTTCCGGCAAGACGTCAGGCCGGCTTGTCGCTTATTCGCTTCCTCGGGATCGAATAGGTGCCGGTGGCGTGCGCGACAGTGTGTCCGTCCGAGCCGGCGACAATATCGATATCGAACACCATCAGGCTTTTGCCAAGCTTCAGGATCCGGCAATGGCCGTCGATCGGACCGGCTTCGGCCTTGCGCATGAAATTGATGTCGAGGTTGACCGTCACCGAAAGCGCGTCCGGGCCGGCATGGCTGAGCACGCAGACATAGCCGCCGATGTCGGCCAGCGTGAACAGCGCCGGACCGGATACCGTGCCGCCGGGGCGCAGATGCCGCTCGTCGGCATTCAGCCGCACTGTGCAGCCGCCCGGAAAAACGTCGATCGCCTCATAGGAGGTGAAATTGTCGTTGAGCTGCGGATAGACGCTTGCCATTAGTGCATTGACTTCCGCCGCGTTGAGCATTGGCTTCAGATCGCTTTGGGCGGGCATGGCGACGTCCTATATGAATGAGCAGCTCCGGGCGGTGCGCCTGGACCAAACGGTGCGACGGAGAAAACACGTCTCGCGGCTGTTCTTCAACCGGCAGCGTGCTAGTTCTGTTGCTCCATAAGCATGAGGTTTTTGAAAGTGGCCGAAGTCGTCGCCATCAAGCCCGCCATCGCCCACGGTCCTGTTCTTGTCAGCCAGGACAAGGGCATCCTGCGCCTCACGCTCGCCAGCCCGCCGGCCAATGCGTTGTCGCTGGCGACCATGGCGGCGCTGCAGGCCGAATTCGATCGCGTTAAGACCGACAGATCCGTGCGCGTCATCATCCTGGCGGCGTCGGGAAAAGTGTTCTGTGCCGGCCATGACCTCAAGGAGATGACGGCACATCGCGCCGAGCCGGATCGGGGCAAGGCCTTTTTCGAAAAGACCTTCGCGGCTTGCGCGAACCTGATGCAGACGATCGTGCGCCACCCGAAACCGGTGATCGCTGAGGTCGACGGCCTCGCCACCGCCGCCGGCCTGCAACTGGTCGCCAGCTGCGACCTTGCCATCGCTTCGCATGAGGCGAGTTTCTGCACGCCTGGCGTCAATATCGGCCTGTTCTGCTCGACGCCGATGGTGGCGCTGTCGCGCAACGTCTCGCGCAAGCAGGCGATGGAAATGCTGCTCACCGGCGAGACGATCGATGCGGCGACCGCCAAGGAGTTCGGGCTGATCAACCGTATCGTGCCGCGCGAATATCTGATTCAGGTTGTCAACAAATACGCGCAAACCATTGCATCCAAATCGTCTTTGGCCGTCAAGACCGGCAAGGAGGCTTTCTATGCTCAGGCCGAAATGGGGTTGGCCGATGCATATGCCCATACCGGCCGCGTGATGGTGGAAAACATGCTGGCGCGCGACGCCGAGGAAGGCATCGGTGCCTTTATCGGCAAGCGCAAGCCCGAATGGACCGACGAGTAGCCGGCTTGAATGGAACCGAGCCATTCCATCGCTGAAGGTTCGACGTGGCTGCCCGCAAGCAACTGACGCGGCTGAAAGCGCCCTATCTCAAGCGCATCCTGCTTGAGCCGTCGCGCGTCGCGGATTGGGAGCAATATCCGTGGAGCCTGCCGATCTTCCACGGCCGCGAATTCGAATTTGAATTCACGAGCGCCATCACCATCATTGTCGGCGAGAACGGCACCGGCAAATCGACGCTGCTCGAAGCCATCGGCGCGCTGGCCGGCTATGACGAGGCCGGCGGCGGCAAAGGCTACCGTCCGGTCGACCATTCCATTGCCATCGACAAGAGCGGCGCAGGGCTGGCGGATAGCTTTCGGTGTCACTGGTTGCCGAAGGTGACCGCTGGTTGGTTTTTTCGCGCCGAGTCTTTCTATTCCGTTGCCCGCTACCTCGATGAAGCGGCGAGGGAATCTGGCGGAACGCCGCCCGATTTCCTGTCATGGTCGCATGGTGAGGGCTTTATCCGCTTCTTCGAGGAGCGCTGCCGCCGGCAAGGCATCTACATCCTCGACGAGCCGGAAAGCGCGCTGTCGCCGACGCGCCAGATCGAGCTGCTGAAACTGCTTCAACGCATGGAGCAGTCCGGCACCGCGCAGGTGATCATGGCAACGCATTCGCCGCTGCTGATGGCTTGCCCGAACGCACGGCTCTTCCGCATCGGCCGCTTCGGCCTCGACCTGATCGATTTTCAGGACACCGATCATTTTCGCATGATGCGCGACTTCTGCAGCGATCCTGGGATGTTTATGGAGGAGGCGCTGCGGGAAGGCGATGATTAGCGGTGGGCGCGTGAACCGGGAAGATCTCAATTGGGAAGTGGAAGACGCCTGCCGCGAGGCGTGGCCTCCTGCGCGTGAGACCGTCGCTCTCGGATGGATCTTTCGCCGTTCAGGCGGGCGGATCAGGCGGCCGAATTCCGCTAATCCCATGCGTGGCCTGCGCGGCGCGCCTGAGCGAGTAATCGATGCCGCGGAAGCGTTCTATGCCGGCCATGGTCAGACACCATTGTTCCGCATCCCGGATATCGCCGCCGAACTGGAACCCGAACTCGACCGTCGCGGCTACGACAGGGAAGGTGATACGATACACCTCCATGCCCAGATCGACGTGCTTGAGGGAAACAATGATGGCGATATCACGTTCTCAGCGGCGCCGACGGAGAACTGGTTCGAGGCGCGCTTCCGTACTGGCGGCTACGACGAGGCGGAGCGCCGCATCTTTCGCCATATGACGAGCTTGATCGTGGGTGACAGAGCGTTCGTGTCGTGTGAGCGTGATGGCCAAATCGCAGCTTTTGCCTTCGGCGTCATCCGCAACGGGCTGCTTGTCGTCGAGGCAGTTGAAACCGACGCCAGATTCAGGCAGCAGGGGTTCGGCCGCAGGACAGTCGGCGGGTTGATCGGCTGGGCCAGGCGGACGGGCGCCAAGGCCGGCTGCCTGCAAGTGGTCGCCGACAACACGCCCGCACGCGCGCTCTACGCCTCGCTCGGCTTCAATCGCGAGCTCTATCGTTATCATTACCGCAGGAAGACCGTCGCAGCATGAACCACGATACCTACGACAACAGCTACATCGCCGGCATCCTGAATTCGGTGAAGACGATCGCCATGGTCGGCGCTTCGCCCAACGATGTGCGGCCAAGCTACTTCGTGCTGAAATATCTTTTAGCCAAGGGCTTTTCGGTGTTCCCGATCAATCCCGGCCATGCCGGCAAGGAAATCCTTGGCCGTACTGTCTACGCCAGCCTCGCCGACCTGCCGCAGCCGGTCGACATGGTCGACATTTTTCGAGGCTCGGCGGCGGTGCCCGGCGTCGTCGACCAGGTGCTGCAGCTCGACCCGCTGCCCAAGGTCGTCTGGATGCAGCTTGGCGTGCGCAACGATGAGGCGGCTGCCCGCGCCGAAGCTGTCGGCATCAAGGTGGTGATGAACCGCTGCCCGAAGATCGAATACGGCAAGCTATCCGGCGAGATCGGCTGGACCGGCGTCAACTCCGGCGTGCTGTCGTCGAAAAAACCTGTGATGCGCCAGGGATTTCAGAGCTTCGGCGTAAGACAGAAATAAGCACGCGGTAGTTCGCGCAAAATTATTCCGGGACGAAATGGATTTTCCCGGGCGTTCGTCGCAGGTCGCGCCCCGAACGGTATTTTCTTCTTTGCATTCCCGGCCGCGCTTCGCCAAGAATGCCCGGCAATTTTCGAACGTTAGGAGAGGGATTTCGATGACCCGTACGCCTGGTTTCAGCACTTTAGCCGTTCATGCAGGCGCAAAGCCCGATCCGGCGACCGGCGCCCGCGCCACGCCGATCTACCAGACCACCTCCTTTGTCTTCGACGATGCCGACCATGCCGCCTCGCTGTTCGGGCTGAAGGCCTTCGGCAACATCTACACGCGCATCATGAATCCGACGCAAGCGGTTCTCGAGGAGCGCGTCGCGGCGCTCGAAGGCGGCACCGCGGCACTTGCCGTCGCCTCGGGCCACGCCGCGCAGGTCATCGTCTTCCACAATCTGATGCAGCCTGGCGACAACTTCGTCGCCGCCAACAAGCTTTATGGCGGCTCGATCAACCAGTTCGGCCATGCCTTCAAGAACTTCGGCTGGGAAGTTCGCTGGGCAGAAGCGAACGATCCGGCGACGTTCGAGAGCCAGATCGACGACAGGACCAAGGCGATCTTCATCGAGAGCCTTGCCAATCCCGGCGGCGTCTTCGTCGACATCGAGAAGATCGGCGACATCGCCCGCAAGCACGGCCTGCCGCTGATCGTCGACAACACGCTGGCTTCGCCCTATCTGGTCCGGCCGATCGAGCACGGCGCCGACATCGTCGTGCACTCGCTGACCAAATTCATCGGCGGCCACGGCAATTCAATCGGCGGCGTCATCGTCGATGGCGGCACCTTCGACTGGTCGAGGTCCGGCAAATACCCGATGCTGTCGGAGCCGCGCCCTGAATATGGCGGCCTCGTCCTGCACGAGACTTTCGGCAACTTCGCCTTCGCGATTGCCGCCCGCGTGCTCGGCCTGCGTGACATCGGCCCGGCGATCTCGCCCTTCAACGCCTTCCTGATCCTCACCGGCCTGGAAACGCTGCCGCTCAGGATGCAGCGTCATTGCGACAATGCCGCGAGCGTTGCCGGCTGGCTGTCGAACCATCCGAAGGTAGCCTGGGTGAACTATCCCGGCCTTCCAGGCGACAAGAACAACGCGCTGCAGAAGAAATATTCGCCGCAGGGCGCAGGCGCGGTGTTCACCTTCGGCCTCAAGGGCGGCTACGAGGCCGGCATCAAATTCGTCGAAGCGCTCGAACTGTTCTCGCACCTCGCCAATGTCGGCGACACGAAATCGCTGGTCATCCATCCGGCCTCGACCACGCACCGCCAGCTTTCCGACGAGCAGAAGGTCAAGGCCGGCGCCGGACCTGACACCGTCCGCCTTTCGGTCGGCATTGAGGACGTCAACGACATCGTTGCCGATCTCGAGCAGGCGCTCGGTAAGGTCTGATATGTCGGCCTTTCTTGCGATCAATGTCGATGCGGTCGAACCGGAGGCCGGCGCGCCGCCGCCGGACCGGATGATTTCGGGTGATCCCAAATTCCGCACCTGGAATGTCGAGGAGCGCGACGGCGGCCTCTATGCCGGCGTCTGGGAAGCGACGCCGGGCAAATGGCGCATCGCCTATGACGAATGGGAGTTCTGCCACATCCTGTCCGGTGTCTCGGTGATCGCCGAGGACGGCGACGAGGCGCGCACCGTGCGGGCCGGCGACAGTTTCGTGCTGAGGCCAGGGTTCAAGGGCACATGGGAAGTGCTCGAGACGACGCGCAAGGAATATGTGATCCGGCTTTGAATGCTTCCAGCAATCAAAGCAGCGGATCGACATCGTCGTCGGAAAAGCCGTATTTGCTCATGATCTCCCGGTGCCATGCACTTCCGAGCAGATCGCCGAGACATTGATCGACGCGCCGGCGCAGCGCGTCGTTGCCCTTGGCGAGGGCGAAAGCGCCTGCCGCAGGCTGCTTTTCAAAGGCCGGGATGTCGATGACAGCAAGCGGTACGCCAGTCCGTCCGTTGACATAGCCGCGATGCGCCATGGCGACGCTGGCATACGCGTCGGCATGGCCTGCCGCAACGGCTTCGGCTGCTTCGGCCTGCGTGGCGAATATCCTGATCCGCCGGGGCGGAACGCCGTTCTGCAGCGCGGTCTGGTGCTGGATCTGACCCGATATGACTGCGAGCACGGCGGAAGGATGTTGGGCGACGGAGCGATAGCCGTTCAGCTCCAGCGGATTGCCCTTGGCGACCATCAACCCGTCCGGCAGTGACCAGATCGGCCGCGTGAAGTCCACCAGCTTGCTGCGCTCCTCGGAGATGAACAGACCGGTCGTCATGTCCCAGCGGCCGTCCACCAAACCGGGGAGCAGTTCGGCGAATTCCGCCTCGATCGGCGAGAAGTTCTCCAGGTCGAGCATCTGGCAAACTTTCTCGGCGAGCACCGCGTCGCACCCGCCGAGCTTGCCCGCGGCATCGGTGAAGCAGAAGGGTGGCTCTTGCAGGTAAGCGAATTTCATATCTGAGTTCCGAACGATAATTTCAGCTGTTCGAGGCGGATCCTTCGCCGGTCAAAAGGTAACGGCAACCCGTTCCAGCCCGTGAAAATGGTAAGTGTCGCGGAAGCGCGGTGTCTCCGCCAGGCGCAACTCCGGAAGCCGATCGAACAGCGTCTTCAGCGATACTTGCAACTCCAGCCTGGCCAGCGGCGCGCCGATGCAGAAATGGATGCCGGCGCCGAAGGAAACATTCTTCTGGTCCGTGCGGGTCGGATTGAAGGTGTCGGGCTCGGCAAAGGCAAGCGGATCGTGGTTCGCCATGCCGAGCAGCAGCGCGACCATCTCCCCGGGTTTGACCAGGATGCCTGGCGAAACCTCCATCTCCTCATAGGCATAGCGCAGAAACATATGCAGCGGCGGGTCGTAGCGCAGGCATTCCTCGACCGTCGCGACATTCGCCTCCGGTGTCGCAAAGAAGCGGCGCGGATCGCCGCCTTGCGCGAGGATCGAGCGCACCGCATTGCCGGTCTGGTGTACGGTCGCCTCATGGCCGGCATTGAGAAGCAGGATCGCTGAGGAAACCAGCTCGTCTTCCGAAAGCTTCTGACCGTTGTCCTGGGCTTCGATGAGCAGCGACAGCAGGTCGTCGCCGGGTTTCTTGCGCCGCTCCGCAATATAGCCCCGCAGGAAGTCGGAAAAATCGCGCGCGGCGCGGTTCGCCGTCTCCTCTGTCTCGCGCGTGCGGCCATGCATGTACATGCCGACCATCCGATGCGACCAGTCGAGCAGTTGCGGCCCCATCTCCACCGGTACGCCGAGCATTTCCGCAATGATGGTGATCGGCAAAGGCGAGGCGTAGGCGGGCAGAAGGTCGATGCCGCTTGGCTCGAAGCGGTCGACCAGCTCGTTGGCCAAAACCTCGATGCGCGGCCTGAGCCGCTCGACCTGACGTGAGACGAAGGCGCGATTGACCAGCGTTCTGAGCCGCGTATGCACCGGCGGCTCGAGCTCCAGCAGGGAATTGGCCTCGATCGCGTCGAAGGCGACGAGATGCGAGCGGTCGTCGCCGACGCCCCGGCTGTCGGGAATCCCCGCCGGATTCTGGCGGCCGAAACGGCGGTCGCGCAGCAGACGGTTGACGTCATCGAAGCCGCCAAAGCACCAGAACCCGTAGTCTTCCCAGAAAAACGCGTTGGCAGTGCCGTGCAGGAAGGCGTAGGCCTCATAAGGGTTCTGCACGAAGGCTGGTTCGTGCGGATCGAGATTCAGGCGGCGGCTGGCGAGATCAAACTCTAGATAGGAAGGCATTAAATCGGTCATGCCCGACCATTAGCGCGCCTTGTCAGCCCGATGCCAGACCGTATCTTGGCGCCCGCGAGATCGAACCGTTGAGCCAGATTGCGGGTTTGAAGCGCTGGCCATGCACCGAAATGATGTCGTTGGATATTCGGCTAGCCGCCAGCGTCAGTGGCCCGTCTTCAAGATGCTCGCGACCTTGGCTGCAATCGCTGCGTCGAGCGCCGGCCAGTTCGCGAGCAGCTCGCGCGGAAAGCGATAGGTGAGGCTGAGATCGTCGCCGACCTGGGTGTCGCGCTCGCAGGGCGCCAGCGATTCCTCGGCACTCGGGCCGCTCAGGCAGCGGGCGACGAACGGATCCTTGCCGGGACGCTCGGCGACAGCCAGCACTTCGTTGAGATAACCTGATTTTTCGCTGAAGGCGTAAACCGTGGTGCCGCCAGGGCCGGGCGTCCCCGGCTTTTCGATCAGAGCGCTGTAGATGGGCGCGAAACGGCCGCTCATGTCGCGCGACATCATGCGCGGCTCGAACGACAGGAAGATGATCTTCCTGGTCGTCGCATGGTTGAAGTCGTCGCGCGCGGCCGTGCTGTAGCCGTCCATTTCGGGATAGCGCAGATAGAGGTCGAGCCGCGAGGCGATGCCGTCGCGCCTCGCCTGGTCGAAGCGGATGAAGTTTGCCGGCACGTTGATCAGATTGTTGCCCATGACGATCCGGCGCACCGTCGTGTCATCGGTATAGCCGGCCATGGCGATCGATCGTCCAAGCCATTTGCCGCCGACGCTGATGGCAATCGAAAGCAGCGCCAGCGCCGCGAAGATATAAAAGACCCGCTTCATCAAGGTCGAGTTGACGACCTCGAAGTCAGCGCTCTTGGCAACATTTGCCTCTCTCATTTGCTCTTCCCCGATCCGCCCACCTGTCCTTCGGCGGCACAGCTTGCGCGGCATGGCTCTTGCAGCGCGGTGGCACGACTGTGCGTTTTCATAGTAAACGGTTGGTAAACATGGATCCCGTTGTGCTTGTTCTTTACGCTTTCGCGGTTGGTCTCACGGCTTGCGGGCTGGCCGGATCGGCCATGGAATTGCTGGCCGGCCGACGCCTGGCCTTTGCCGAGCCTTATGTTTCGCCGGTCCATATCCTGCGTTCGCTTGCGGCAACGGCCTGCGCCGGGCCGTTCATGCTCACCAACGAGGCCTTGGCCGCCCGCCGCGAGGGTCGCATCGGCACGATGGCGCTGTTGTCCTGCGGCTGCACGGCCATTGCCTGGGCGCTGGCGCTCGGCATCGTGCTCATCGCCATTGCATCCTGGGCGACGGAAAACTTAGGGTCTTTCGAATTCGCTGGTTGAGACGATTCGGAGACGAACAATGCCGGTCTATGCGATCGATGGGAAAGCGCCTGAGTTCGAGGACGCCGATACGAACTGGATTGCGCCGGACGCCACGCTGATCGGCAATATCCGGATCGGCCGCAATGTCGGCTTCTGGTTCGGCGTCGCGATCCGCGGCGACGGCGAGCCCATTACGATCGGCGCCGATACCAATGTGCAGGAACACACGATCATGCACACCGATCCCGGCTTTCCGCTGACCATCGGCAAACGCTGCACGATCGGCCACCGCGCTCTGCTGCATGGCTGCACGATCGGGGACAACAGCCTGATCGGCATGGGCGCCATCGTGCTGAACGGCGCCAGGATCGGCAACAACTCGCTGGTCGGCGCCGGCGCGCTGGTGACGGAAAACAAGGTGTTTCCGGACAATTCGCTGATCGTCGGCTCGCCCGCCAAGGTGATAAGGACGCTGGACGAAGCGGCGATCGAGCGGCTGCGCGTCTCGGCGGCCCACTACGTGGCCAATGCCAAACGCTTCAAGACCAAGCTCAAGACAGTGTGACGGCGGCAGGCGGCAACTCCGCCTGTCTTCATCCGCGGCGGCTGTTCATCGCTTCACGCAACAGCAGGGCGCCCGCTTCGAAGCCGGCCCGCTCGGCGCCTTCCAGGGCCGTCTCATAGTCGTCGATGCGGGTCCTCAGCGAAGCGTCCGCGCCCGACAGGAGCAGCAGACGGATAGCCTCGGCGTCGCGCCGGGACACCGCGTAGTGCAGGGCGGTCCAGTCGTTCACGCCGCGCATATCCGGGTCGGCGCCATGCGCGAGCAGGATATGGATGACGTCCAACCGGTCCGGCCGTTCCGTCGACAGCGCGGTGATGATCGATGGAAACCCGGCCGGGTCTTCATAATTCGGGTTTGTGCCGGCATCGAGAAGCGCGGTGATGAACGCGGCCGGGCTCCAGTAGATCGCGTATTCCAGCGGGTGGCCAAGTCCGAGCTCGAACGGCATCCGCTCGTCGAACCAGCGCGGCGAGCCGCCGAGCGCAACACCCAGGGCCGCGAAGTCTCCGGCCTTGAACGCGTCGTCTATGGCCTTGAACAACAGGTGGCGGGTGCCGCGATCCTCGGGGATTTCTAGCATTGGCTTCATCCGCAACGAACGAGCCATACTGTTCCCATCCGCCTCGGCGGGGAAGGGCGTGCCGACCATGGCGCTTCGGCAGCGCAGCGCCGATTGGTTGCAGCCGGCGGGCGGCGACCGAAATGGCGGAGCCGGCCCCGGGGACAGGGGCCGGCTCCTAAAACCCGGTCGTTGGGGACGGGGAGGGT
>NZ_JAIUGS010000027.1:0-44430 GCF_020164735.1 Mesorhizobium sp. ESP-6-4 | reverse complement strand
CCGTCTCGCTCACCGACCAGGACGGCCAGAACGCCACCGGCACGCTCTCGGCCAATATCGTCGACGATGTGCCGACGCTCAACAGCGTGCAGAGCCAGCAGGCCAGCAACGACCCCGCGCAGACGCCCGCCGTCGGGGCCATCAACCTCGTCCCAGGCGCCGACGGCGTCGGGACAGCCATGACGATCACGGCCAATACAGCCGGCCTGACCTCTAATGGACACAACCTGGTCACCGAGCAGTCAGGCAATGTGTTGACCGCCTATGCCGACAACAACAACAATGGCATTCATGATGCAGGAGACACAGCGGTTTTCACGATTACCGTGAACACTGCGGCTGGTACCTCGGGGCAATACACCTTCGATCTGCTGGCCCCTCTCGATGGAACGACGACCAAAGTCTCCATCGGACAGGGCAGTTCATTTGGAAGTGGCCCAAGCTCGTCCGTGGTAGTGCACGACACCCCCACCAATCAAGATATCGTGATGGTAACCGGCTGGAAACCGACTGGCGGCTTCACTGGAACGGAAGAGACCGATTGGTACAATCAGACCGGATCCGGTACCAATCCTACAATGACGCAACAAGATAACATCAGTGGGTCCACCAATGGATGGGGGCTTGGCAACAACAATCTTAATCAGGGCGAGTTCCTCCGTTTCGACTTTGGAACGCCAAATGATTACGTAGGATCCTCCACCAGCTCTTCCGGTGATTACAATCCACCAGCCAACCTAACGTTGGCTAATGCCACATATGCCACATTCAACCTTTTCAACTATTCCGCTGGTGACAAGATTGAGTTCGTAGCGCATTTTACCGATGGAACTTCTGCTCACTACACCCCATCTGTAAACACAACATCTCTAACAATCACGTCGCCTTCCGGTGCGCAAATTGCCTGGATTGATGCATACGAATCGTCAGGTTCCATCAAGCTCAACCTCACCGATGTCGGAGTGGTCTCCACCACTGTCGACCATACAATTCCGGTGACGCTGCAGCTCACGGACGGAGACGGGGATCAGACAGGGACCGCGAATTTTACTGTGCACGTAGCCGACGGACTGACGCCTCTTGCCGTTGCCACTCCGGTCGTACTCGATCTCAATCACGACGGCATCCATACCACCGATCTCACGCACTCGACCGTTTCGTTCGACTACAACGGCGACGGCGTTGCTTCGAAGACCGCCTGGGTCGACACTCACGACGGCATCCTGGCGATCGATCTTAACGGCGATGGCAAGGTGAATAACGGTTCGGAAATCGCGTTCACCCAGCATGCGCCCGGTGCTGCAACCGACCTTGCCGCGCTTGAGCAGCTCTATGATACCAACCATGACGGCAAGCTGACCGCCGCCGACCAAGACTTCGCGAAGTTCGGTGTCTGGCAGGATGCCAATGGCAACGGCGTCGCGGATGCCGGCGAATTCAAGTCTCTCGCCGCCCTGGGCATCGTGGAGATCGGTCTCGAAAGCAACCACCAGCAGTCGGTGTCCGCAGACGGCTCGGTCGTGACCTTCGGCGAAGCCACGTTCACAACCGCCGACGGCCAGACAGGCGCGGTGGGCGACATCGGCTTCGGCAATTATGACGGTGTTGCCTCCGGCACTTCGACCCTTGCCGGCACTTCGGGCGCCGACACGTTCAAGATCGACAATCTGAATATCAAAGATCTGATCACTGACTACCATAGTGCAGAAGGGGACAAAATCGACCTGACCGCACTGTTCGACAAGGCGCCGGCCGGCAACATTGCCGATTATGTGCACTACAACAGCGCGACCGGCACGGTGAGCGTCGACACCAGCGGCTCTGGCAACTCGGCCAACTTCGTGGATGTCGCGGTTGTGCAGAATGCGCCGGCTGCCGGCACGATCAACATTCTCTACGACGACTCGAACCATCAGCAGCATACGGCCACCATTTAGCACTTATGCGTGGCCGCGCTTCCATGCTAAACATCAGCAAAGCATGAATTCGCAATTCGGAGAGGGGCTTACATGAAACATTCCGTAAGATTGCTGGCTTCGGCCGCGGCGCTGCTGGTGGCCGGGTCGACGGGGTTCGCCGCCGACATCATCGGCGAGCCGGCGGTGAATTATTGCCGCACTGTGGGCACGTCGGACCTGGTGCTGACCGACAACATGGTCGAGCTCAAGGACCATGTGGTGAAGCTGATGGACGAATCGGTCGCCGTCGCCAACAGCCCGGAATGGATCAACTCGTCGCGTCCCGCCTTCGTCTGGGCCTCGGAAGCCAAGGTCGCCTGCGGCATGGCCTATGGCTACCTCAAGACGAACTACAAGGACGAAGACACGCTCAACAAATGCGAGTGCTTCCACGACCGCATGGTCGAGTACATGCACTGAGCTGACGGGCAAGCGGACGCTGGCCGGCTGCGATGGTGGCCGACGGAGAACCGGCGAAGGCGATCGCGCTGGACCGGTCCGCCGTTTCACCGAAACGGCGGACCGGTCCATCTCTTTGTCTTGACGCAAGTGCGAGCGGAAGGCTACGGCGAAGTCGCCGAGCCCAACCGCCACGCAGTTTTCCTGGAATTGCCCTGGCGGTCGCCTTGCTTGGCCTGGGGCAAACACCTGTCCACGCCAATTGGCTGGAACGACCGCAGCCGCAGCGGGCGCAGCCCGTGCGCTGCGACGCGGCGCCCGAGCGGACGCGCGCGACATTCAAGGCATTCGCCACCTGCCAGGCGTCGCTCTACGGCCTCGAGCCGGTGCTGGCGCATGCGGTGATGGAGATCGAGAGCGGCTTCGATCCCGGCGTGCACGGCGCCGACGGCGAGGTCGGGCTGATGCAGGTCATGCCGGCAACGGCGCGGATGCTCGGTTTTCGCGGCTCGCTCGACGAGCTTGGCGAGCCGGCCGTCAACATCGCGCTCGGCGTCAGATATCTGGCGCAGGCAAACAGGCTCGCCGTGGGCGATCTTTGCACCACCGTGATGAAATACCGCGCCGGGCACGGCGAGACCCGCTTCTCGGTCCGCTCGGTCGAGTACTGCCGGCGCGCACGCGCGATCCTGGCACGGGAAGGCCTCGACGCGACCGGGCCGCTGCCGGTGGCGACGATCGGATTCTCCGACGTCTCGACGATCAGCTTCTCCGACATCTCGATTGTCGGCTTGCCCGCCGCCGGCGAGGAGAAACGCGTCTGCGTGCGACGATCGTTCGTGCCGGGGCTGCGCTACATGAAATGCGCCGACTATCGCAGCCCGGCGCAAGCAAGGACGATACAGGCGCTGAGAGCGCGGCTGTTCGACGGCTGAAGCCATGATGCAAGAATCGCGGGACGGCCGGGCAGGCAAACGTTAAGAGAAGTGAAGGCAGACCGGGGCGAATACTGGCGGCAGATGGATGGAAGCATCAAATGAAATGTGAGCGGCACGATCCGGACCTGAAGCGCGTCGCGCCGAAACGAATCGTTGCGGCGCGCTTCAGGTCTTTGTCAGATGCATGTCGTCTCCCCAAAACCGGGACCACTTTTGGGCGACATGCATTGGGGGCTCTCGCTCTCGGCCTCGTCGCGACGCTGTGCGCATGCCAGTCCAAGAGCGGCGCGTCGGACGTGCTCGATCCGTCGGCGGTAGCGGCACCCGCCGGCCAGGCGGGCGCGCCCGCGGCGCCCGCCCAGCAGGCAAGCGGCCAGGCCTTGGGCAGTGCGGCCTTGGCCAGCGCGACCTCGGCCGGCCCGGCCTCGGCCGCCGCCGCCAAGGCCCAGCTGACGCTCGGCACGGGGCCGACCAAGGTGGCCATGCTGCTGCCGCTTTCGGCGCCCGGAAGCACGGGCGAGACCGGCCGGAAAATGTATGACGGCGCGCGCCTCGCAATGGCCGACCTCGGCGACAAGCTTCTGACGCTGACGATCGAGGATACGCGCGGCGACAGCGGCTACGCGAAGGACCTCGCGGTGAAGGCGATCACCTCGGGCACGGCGAAGGCGGTCATCGGGCCGTCCGAGCTTGCGGCCGCTCAGCACCTTGCCAAGCTCTCCGGCTCCAAGCGGCCGCCGGTGCTGGCGCTGGCCGACAATTTCGCCGGCGGCCCCGGCGTCTATTCCGTGCGGCTCGGCGAAGCCGACAGCGCTGCGGCGGGCGCGGCGGCGGTCGCCGCCAAGGGCGCCAGGAAATTCGTGCTGCTGGTGCCATCGGGCGCGGACTCGGGCCCGATTGAATCCCGGCTGGCCAACGCGCTCAGCATCTATGGCGCCACGCTTGCGGTGACCCTGCCCTATTCGGCGAGCGACGGCGGCGCCAAGGTGGTGTCCGACATGGGCTCGCTGGTCGAGGCGCCCGACGCCGTGGTCGTCGCCTGCGGCGACGGCAGCCCTGTCGCCGTGCTCGCGGCGCTGAAGGCCAAAGGCATTCCGGGCAAGGCGGTGACGCTGATCGGCACCGACCGCTGGCTCGAGCGCCCGATGGATCCGCTCTACGAAGGCGCCTATATCGCGACGCTCGACCAGAGCGAGACCGGCCCGATCGCCGACCGCTTCAAGGCCACCTACAACTATCAGCCGGACGTCAACGTGGCCTATGCCTACGACGTGGTGGCGCTGAGCGCGGGCATCGCGAGCTCCGCCGGCCCGGACGGCTTCAGCAAGCAGGTGCTGGAAAACACCCGCGGCTTCCGCGGCTCGACCGGCCTGTTCCGCTTCCGCGCCGACGGCTCGAGCCAAAGGTCGATGCCGTTCTTCAAGGTGGAGAAGGGGCGGCTGAAGCTGGTGGAGAAGTCGACGTCGGGGTTTTGAATTTCACTGGGTGAGGGCCGTTGGATCTTCTTAGAAAGCTTCTTATCCTAGCCGTCGCCGGCGCCGTGGCAGCGGGTGCCGTCGCGCTCATCGAACAGCTGATATTTGAGGCGCCAAGACCGGCCGTGTCCGACGAGCCGTCGTCTGTGCCTGTCATCAAGAAGAAGCCGGTGCGGCAATGGAACCGGCACCTGACATAGCTGCCAAATGAGCCGGCAGTCAGCCGTCGAAGCTTTTTGCCTTTCCGCCGCAGGAGCGCAGATCGTCAACCTTTGGTTAGTGGAAAAACTGCCGGAGCGGCAAGGGCCTCCCCACGATCATAAGAGGCGATCGTCCTGACGACAACAATGGAAGCAACGGCAACCACTGCACCGGCAATCACATCGATTAGGTGATGTCCGCCTTCCGGAAGTGTGCTGACAATCATTACGGCATTCAGGCACCCTGCAGACCAGAACAACCAGCGGTAGTCTCGAAGCGCGTAGACGATCATGATGCCGAGTGCGGTGTGATAAGACGGGAAAGTGACGAGACCTTCGGACCTCGTCACGAGTAGATTAAATGGCTCTCCCGATCGTAGTCTCATTAGCTCGGTGAAGTGCCACATTCCCGCTCGTACCGTGAAATTGCTGAAGTCGATTGGTCTCGGTTGGAAATACGCATAGGCTCCGGCCGCCGGCACAAGCGACATCAAGATAGCGGTTACCGCCGATGAAACCGCCAGCAGGGCGATGAACTCGGTAAGACGAAGACGCTTTGCAAAGGCCAGCAAAAGGAACAGAAGCGGTAACTGCCGCGCGAGCGCGTGGTAAGCGAAAACAAGCATTCCTGCCACCAACGGCTGCTTGTTCGTGAGATCGAGAAAGGCGCGCCAGTCGAACCCTATCGCTGCATCTAGCGCTGCCAATGTTTGGTCCATCAGCGGCCTGTCAGTAGCGGAAGCTAGATACATGAACCAGACCGACGCAAAGCTCATTGGGACGAAAAGGCAGCCATTTTTGGCAAGCGAGCGGACGGCAATGGCACTGGCCGCGATTAATCGCCCCGTCCGCGACCTGTCTTTATCAATTCGCCATTCCACGAGCATCATCGCGACAATGATTGCCGCGAGCACCATCATAACATTGGCCAATTCGAACCAATTGTCCGAATCGAGAATGACGCTGGAGCGTCGGAAAAAGAAAAAGTCCACAACAAAGAAGGCCAGCGTAACAGTTGCTATCGTTGCAGCCAGTCTGAACTCGCTACTGCGCACCGCGACGCCTCAGCCTTGTCAGTTGAGTTGCTCAAGTATTCCGGAACTGGTTGCAACCACCACAGCGTGATACATCTGCAAAACCATCGCACAGATCGCCGCCATCGAAATTGGCACGCCAAACGGCACGACGCCCTTGCGGTCCATATGCTGCACGTAGTGGCGAAACATCCCCGCCGGCAATAGGAAAGGATTCTTGACCAAAGCAGCCGTGGCGACCGCGAACACCAGCAGGAACACGGAAAACACCGCGAGATTGCTCCCGCCCACCAAAAACGGAGTTACGCTCATCAGCTTGACGTCGCCAGCTCCAATCTTGCGCAAAAGCCAGAACGGAAAAAGCGCAAGAAACAGCGCGGCGCCACCGAACGCACTGATTCCCATTTCCAACCATGAGTGAGTTTGCAATGCTTGGAACTGCAGCACGCCAAGGCCAAGGCAGAGCAACAGCAGCACGTCACGGTTGGATATCTTCTGTGTGCTGAAGTCGGTCCAGGCGATTCTACCGAGCAGCAGGATGGCCAAGCCCTTGAACACGAGCGAAGCGGTCAGCAAAACGGTCATGACCGCTCTATGTTCCTGACGCTGGAGGACAGCAGCTTGAGATTGTTGGTCACGGTCGGATCGTTGGGCGCCAGCTCATAGGCCTTGAGGAAGTTGCTGCGCGCGTCCTGCAGCTTGCCGCGCAGCAGATAGGAATAGCCGAGATTGTTGTAATATTCCGGCGTCGCGCCGAGCAGCCGGTAGGCTCGTCCATAGGCCATGTCGGCCAGGTCGAAACGGCGGATGCGATCGCAGGAGGCGGCGAGGCCAAGCCAGGCGACGCCATCGTTGGGGGCCAGCCTGGTTGCCTTGTAGAACAGAGCGCCGGCATTGCCGTAGTTCTCGGAACGGAACTGGGTCTTGGCCTCGGTGACCGCCTGGTCGGAGGCGTAGTAGTCAACATCGCTTATCGTCTTCAGCCCGTCGAAGGTATCGCCGAAGGCGGTGTAGTCGCCTTTGGCCGGCTCGTTGGTGCGGACCACCCCGCCGGTGGTGTCCTGCGTCTGGCATCCGGCCAGGAAGATCAGCAGCAGGCTGGTCGCGACTGCGAGGCGCTTTGTCATTGAGTGTCCCACGAGTCCCCGACTCTGTTTTAGAATCTAATCATATGACGCACTAGAAGAAAATGCCCTTCATGCGAATGATAACCGGCAGCATAATGATCATCAGCACCACGGGGAAGATGCAGAGGCCAAGCGGGATCGTCATCTTGACGGGCAAGGAGTTGGCACGTTCTTCCGCTTGCAGGATCCGCTGATCGCGCATCTCGGCGCTGTAAACGCGCAGGGCGTCCGTCAGGCTGGTTCCGAGCTCTTCGGATTGCCGAAACAGAACCGCCAATGCCTTCGCCTCGTCCAGTCCGATGCGATCGGCGAGTTCGCGCAATGCCTCGCGCAGCGGCTTGCCCGCTCGTAACTGCAAATTCATGATCGTAAGTTGGATGCCCAGCCATTTGTGCGTGCCCGCCAGTTCCTGGCTCACCCGTTCGACCGCGGCCTCCAGGCTCATGCCGGCATCGGCACAGGTGATCATCATATCCATAAAATCGGGAAAGGCGCGGCGATAGATTTGCTTCTGCTTTCTCTCGAAGCGATCGAGCATGATGCTCGGGATGACGATGCATCCGAGGCCGATCAGACCCGCGCCCGCAAAGGCGAAGATGCCGGGCAAACGCGCCGGAAGTACCTTCGACAGAAGGGCATACATAAGCAGAAAACCTATGGCGACCGCCCCCAGCCGGCAAAGCGTGTAGATAAGCGGTGCGCTCGCGCCATAAAAACCGGCGCGAAAAAGCTTGGCTTCGAGAGCATCGGGCTCATTGCGCTCCTTCTCCATGGATCTGAAGTAGGCTTCGACCGGTTTTTGCGCCGCGGCCCGGACGAGATGGTCCTGTCCCAGGATCGAGCGGCGATCCACGGACCCATCACCGACGAGACTGTCCGTCACCAGCCTGCGCGTCTGCATCGCGGGCAGGAAAACCAGCGCGGCAAACAGGAACAAGGTCACCGCCGCCACGAAGACGGCGAGCGACACCAGAAAGGTTAGGTCATTCGTGTTCGAAAGCAGGTTCATGGCCGTTCCTAGAAATCGAAAGTGACCATGCGATACATGATGTACGTGCCAAGCAGCGCCCAGCTCCCGAATGACAAGAATACCGGCAGGATCATCGGGTTACCCCAGATCTTGCCATAATAGGACGGCGCCACGAGCATCAGAATCAGGAACATAAAGGGAGGAAACAGCGAGATGATCCATGCCGATACCCTCCCCTCGGCCGAGAGCGCTCTGATCTTCAATCCAAGTTTCCGCCTTTCGCGCAGGACGGATGACAGGTTCGCGAGGATCTCGGTGAGATTACCGCCCGTCTTGGCCTGAATCGAAAGCGACACCGACAGCAGGTGCAAACCCTCGAAGCCGACTCGCTCCGATAGTTTCCGCACCGCCTGCTCCATGCTAAGTCCGAAGGTGATTTCGTCGGCGACGATGCCGAATTCCGTCCCAAGCGGATCGGGCATTTCGCGTGCGACGAGACCGATTGCGACCGAAGCGGGGTGGCCGGCGCGGAGCGAACGGACGATCATGTCAAGCGCATCGGGCAATTGCCCGGCGAACTTCAGGATCCGCTTTTTGCAGGCTCGCCGCAGGAAAAGCAGCGGCAATGCGAACCCCACCCCCAAGAAGATGAGGAAAGCTGCCGGCGCCGAGACACCAAACAGAAACCAGACAAGCAGCGCCAGCACTAAACCGGCGAGAAGGAACGACACCGCGAAAGTCATTGGGTTTCCGGTTATGCCGGACCGGGTGTACAGCCGGTTCAACCAGATAAAGCTGGACGCGAAGTCTCCCGAACCAGTCAGGCCGCGCTCGCGCAGCAGGGTTTGCAGGGTCTGCTCCGCGGGTGCCTCGTCGGCGAGGCGGCGAAGCCGGTGATTGACGGCCACTCTCTGTGAGCGCCGGCGTGTGAGAGAGAGGTAGAAAGCCTCGCCGGCTAGGATGACGGAGGCGGCCGCGACCACATAGATGAAATAGAGAAGCGTCTGTCCCGTCAGCATCACATCGCCACCTGCGGATTGAAGGCATCCTTGGCGAAATGAAGGCCAAGCGTAGCTGCCTCAGTGGCGAAGCGCGGGCGAACACCGGTGGCGCGGAACTCACCGACGATCGTGCCATCGGCGGCAACGTCGCGCCTGATAAAATGATAGATTTCCTGTAACTGGACGACATTTCCTTCCATGCCCGTGATCTCCGAGATCGAGATCACACGCCGGCCGCCATCGGAAAGACGCTGCGTCTGCACGATGATGTCGAGGGCAGATGCGATCTGCGCGCGGATGGAGTCGTGCGACATCGGCATTCCCGCCATGCCGACCATCTGCTCCAGGCGCGATATGGCATCGCGCGGCGTGTTGGCGTGGATGGTAGTCATCGAGCCTTCGTGGCCGGTGTTCATGGCCTGCAGCATGTCGAAGGCCTCTTCGCCCCGCACTTCGCCGACGATGATTCGGTCGGGGCGCATGCGCAGCGCATTCTTCACCAGCTCGCGCTGACGGATCTCCCCCTTGCCCTCGACATTGGGAGGACGCGTTTCCAGCCGTCCGACATGCGGCTGCTGCAGTTGCAGTTCCGCCGCGTCCTCGATAGTGACCAGACGCTCCTTCGATGGGATATAGCTCGACAGCGCGTTGAGCAGCGTCGTCTTGCCGCTACCGGTGCCGCCTGAAACCAGGATCGACTTTCGCGCCTGCACCGCGATCCGCAGAATATCGATCATGGGCTGGCGGATCGAGTTGAATGCCATCAGGCGTTCGAGCGAATAAGGATTCTTCGAGAATTTGCGGATCGAGACCAGCGGGCCGTCGATCGAAACGGGCCGCACGGCGATGTTGACGCGCGAGCCGTCGTCGAGGCGCGCGTCCGCCATCGGCGAGGATTCATCGACCCGACGGCCGATATTGGAGACGATCTTGTTGATGATCCGCAGCAGATGCGCCTCATCGCGAAAGCGGATCGCGGTTTGCTCGATCATGCCGCGACGCTCTATGAACACGCGCTCATGGGTGTTGATCATGATATCGGTGATCGAGTCGTCCTTGAGCAGAGGCTCGATCGGACCGAGCCCCAGCATCTCGTCGGCGGTGTCGCCGGTCAGCTGATCCAGCTCGCGGGCATTCAAAGGCACGTTCCGGCCCCGCACGAATTCGCGCACGATCGGCCGAATCTCATTCAGGATCTCGTCCTTTGACGCGCTTTCCAACGCCGTCAAGTTGAAACGGTCAATGAGATGACGATGGAGCTCGACCTTGAGGGTCAGGAAATCGTCGCCCTGTGGCTCGGCTTCTACCGCGGGAGCAGCGGCCGTTCCATTCGGCGCAACGACGACCGGCGCCAGTATCTTCTGTTCGCTCGGCCCTTTAATGAAGCGACCCAACATGCCGCTTACCCCCTTATATTTTCCCCAAATGGAAACTAAGCGTTAACCACGAGCGGCACAAGCGGCCTGCAGGCTACACAACGTATAATACTTGCGACATAGTTAAGAGATGGATTTCGGAAAATCGTTTTATTTTCTCCTGCGTTCCGTGCACCGACTAAAGTCCTACGACCTTTGGCGGCACACAGCCGACATTGGTCGATAAGCCACTAGATATACTGAGATATGCATTATTTCTAATGTGGCAGCCGAGAGGTATGGCTGCGGCGGAATTGTGAACGAATGGTTAAGATCACTTGAAAAATGAGGCGAATCAAGCTGTTGTCAAAATTCAGAAAGCGCTTGGACGAGTATTGAAAGGTTAATGGACTGTTAATCCGTTTGACTTGGCTTTTTTACGGGACCTAGGATTGAACGTGACGGGGGATGCTTGGGTATGGGGTTCATCCTTGGCTCTGTCTCGTCGGGTTCAAACCTCTCAAAGGGAGAAATTGGCGTGAAGAAGCTCATGACGATGGCCCGGCAGTTCCGCGACGACGATAACGGCGCTGCCATGGTCGAATATTCGATTCTGATCGGTATCATCACCGCAGCGGTGATCACGTTCATCATCGCCGTCGGCGTCTATGTCACCAATGCATGGAGCACACTGTGCACCAATCTGGCGACCGACCCGAACAACGGCGTAGGCATGACCTGCTAACTGGAAATGGCCAAGCCCGGGGACGACCCTGAGGCCTGGCCAAACTGACATTGCAAACTCGGGCTTAGCCCGAGTTTGCAAGCGCCAAGGCGGGTCCAAGGGGTTTGGGAAATGCGCGCCAATACACTCATCATGGTTGTGCTTGCCGGTATATTCGGCGTTCTGGCGGTCGTGCTTGTCAACATCTGGCTAGCGGGGCAACGCAACGCTATGGCCAACGGCGTGCAGGCCAGCACGGTCGTGGTCGCGGCGGTGCCTTTGAAATTCGGGGACGCGCTGAGCGCCGACAAATTACGCGAAATTGCATGGCCGGCGGGAGCGGTGCCGACAGGCGCCTTCAAGACGGTCAAAGAAGCGATGGCCGGCAACGGGGCGCGCCAGGCGCTGCAGTCCATCAGCGCCAACGAACCTGTTCTCACTGCGAAGATCACTGGTCCGGGTCAGCGAGCCACGCTTTCGGCGGTTCTAGACGAGGGCATGAAAGCCGTTTCCATCAGGGTCAATGATGTGCTCGGCGTCGCCGGTTTCGTCTTCCCCGGTGACCGCGTCGATGTCCTGCTGAGCCGTACGGTCCGCGACAATGACGGCGCCGATAAGAGTTTCGTTGATGTCCTGTTGCAGAGCGTCAAGGTGCTTGCCGTCGATCAGGTTGCGGATGCGACCAAGGACAATCCGACCGTGGTCAAAGCCGTGACTGTGGAAGTGAGCACGAAAGATGCGCAGAAACTCACCCTGGCCGCCGGCGCCGGTCAGTTGTCACTAGCGCTTCGCCAGGCCGCCGGCAGCAAGGGCGAGATGAACGAGAGGGTGACGCTGGCGGACCTGACGGGCGACACACCGGAGGATGTCGCCAAGCGCCAGGCCGAGCTTGATAGGCAGGCCGCCGAGGAGGCAGCGCGCAAGCAGGCCGACGAGAAGATCGACGGACTCGCAAAGGCGGTGGAACGGGTCGGCAGCCAGATCGATCAGATGAACAAGGCAAAGCCGGTCACGGTCGTTGCCGCCGCGCCTCAACAGCCGGTGAAGGAAGTGATCAAATACGTCCAGCCGGAACCGCCGAAGCAAGCTACGGTTGGGGTGTTCCGGGGCGTCAAGCTGGAAACCTACGAAGTGCCGCGACAAGACTGACGAGGGTCGGCGCGGCGGAGGCTGCCCCTGGGCAGCAAGCGGGGAGACGGGGAATGAAGGGGTTTTGGGTCAGGATAGCGGCGGCCGCGCTATCTGTGTTGGGCGTATCGGCGATCTTCGGCCATCCGGCTGCGGCGGCCGATCGTTTCATCGACGTGTCGAGCCCGTCGCTGCATCGTGTGTTCGTGCCGGTTTCCCAATCCGCCACGATCCAGGTGAACGCCACGCTGGGCGATATCGTCGTCGGCGACGAAAAGATCGCCGATGCGCAGCCGATGACCGACAAGACGCTCTACATCATTGGCAAGAGCGTCGGCACCACCACCGTCAATCTGTTTTCCGAGGACAAGCGCTCATTGGGCGCCATTCAGATCGAGGTCGGCCAGGATGTCAGCGATATGGCAGTAGCCATTCGCCAGGTGGCGCCGAAGGCTCGCATCGAGATCGGCTCGATCAACGGCAAGGTTCGCCTGAGCGGTCACGTCAAGGACGCCGCGACCCTGGCATCCATCGTAGAGGTCACGCAGCAATATGGCCCCGACTCCATCATAAATGCCGTTACCATCGATGACAGCGAACAGGTCAATCTGTCGGTGCGCATCCTGGAGGCCAAGCGCAACGCCGGCCGCGATCTCGGCGTGTCCTTCAGAAGTAGGAATAGCAGGGGCACTACGCGGGTCGGGACGGGCATTGGCACGGTAGATAAGGACGGAGCCGAACTGGGCGCGGGCGACCTGGTCTCGGGCCTTCTGTCCAATACCAACCCGTTCGCGGCACTGATCACACGCATCATCGACAGCAACATCAAAGTCGACCTGATCATCGAGGCGCTCGAGGCGAAGGGAGTGGTCCGCACGCTGGCCGAGCCCAACCTCACCACGGTTTCCGGCGAAACCGCCAGTTTCAATGCTGGCGGCGAAGTGCCGGTGCGCAGCGTCAATGCGCAAGGCGAAGTCGAGATCGTGTTCAAGCAGTTCGGCGTCAATTTGAACTTCACGCCGGTGGTGCTGGACGACGGCAAGATCCACATCAAGCTTGCGCCGGAAGTCAGCGACCTGACCGGCTTCACCGCTGCCGGCGATCCGATCTTCACCAATCGCAAGCTGTCGACAGTCGTCGACCTGCGCGACGGCCAGAGCTTCGCGGTCGGCGGCCTGCTCTCCAGCAAGAATACCATTCAGCAAGATCAGGTGCCTTGGCTCGGCCAGGTGCCGATCGTCGGTGCGCTGTTCCACAATTCGAGCACGCAGAAGGAAGAAACGGAGCTCGTTGTCATCGTGACGCCGCATCTGGTGCGGCCGGTGAGGCCCGGCGAGCAACTGGCGACGCCTTTCGACAAGACGAGGCCCGCCAACGACCCGGAGCTGATGCTGCTCGGCCAGCTCGAAGTCAACAAGGACATGATCCGCATGTACGAGCATGGCGAAGGCGTCACCGGGCCCTACGGCCACATGCTGGATGTGAAATCGAAGGACAAGCTGGTCTATGTCAAGAAGTAAGCTCCTGCTCGCGCTTCTGTGCACCGGCCTGCTCGCGGGCTGCGCGGCCGACTATCTGCACAATTACGACACGATGACGCTGGCTTCCGGCGACTCGCAAAAGGCCAATCAGCTGCTGCAGACGGTCGATCCATACAATCCGGCTTCGAACAACACGAAGATCGAAGGCGACGGCGCGCGGTCTGTGGCCGTGGTTCAGAAATATAAGCTTCCGGCAAATGGGGCGGCGCCGGCGACAAACATGACGGTCAATGTAGTGCCGTCGAGCGAGACCAGCGCAGCGAAGTAGAAGGATGCGGTTCGTCAGGCGAGCGAGGAGCCTGGCACGAATGGAACAGAGAGTAAGATCATGTTGAGGACCATTCGTGAATTCTGGAACGATCAGCGCGGCATAGCGATGATCCTCGTTTCCATCATGTTACCCGTGCTTATCGGATTTGCACTGCTCGCTGTCGATATGAGCCGCGCAACCGGACTGCACAACGATCTGCAGAAGGGTGTCGACGCGTTGGCGCTTGCCGCCGCCGCGGAGCTCGACGGCAATCCGGATGCCATTACACGAGCCAATCGAGCCGTGACCAATCTTATTTCCAACAGAACGCGGTTTTCGACATTAGGCGATCACCAGATCGCGTTGGCCGATGTGACCGTGACCTACCTTACGGGCATCCCGGCCAGCGACAGCATCGCGCTGACTGCAGCCGGGCTAGATTCCAATGGCGTGAATTGGGCCAGCACGGATCCGAAGCTTGTAAAGTTCGCGGAAGTCACAGTGAACGCCTCCGGTGCTACAACCGACGGGGCCGGCGCTTTCGAGACGCTTTTTCCGGTCAGCTTGTCCAATATAAGCAGGATGGACATTCGGCCGCAGGCAGTGGCGGGTTTCACAAACGCGCTCTGCCAATTCACGCCGATGTTCATCTGCAATCCCTACACGTCCCTCGGCGCTCTTCAGACAGCCGTTTCGGGGACAAGCAAGCCGATGATCTTGCTCAAGGAGCAGACCGGCGGAAACAACGCCCAATATCTGCCCGGCAATTACGGGTTCCTGTCCTCTCCAGAGGGCGACAAATCCACGGCGACCCTGACCGAAATGTTCGCCGTGACGAACCCGCCGGCTTGTTACGGTCAAAACGGGGTTACGACACGCCCAGGCAACATTCCGCCCGTCGACGCTGGCATCAACACTCGCTTCGATCTTTACGACAACAGCGGGCCCTACAAGACCGATCCGACCGTCAACCCGCCAGCGCCTAACGTCCGCAAAGGCATGGCTGTCTCCAATGCCGGTAAGAAGAGTTGCGCCTATGCCGCGCCGGATATCAATCAGGCCAGCAAATACATGGCGCTTCCACATGACACCGGCTGCTGCGCGCAGGCCGGAGTGCCTGGCAGCGGTCTATGGAATTTCACCGGTTATTGGAGCGTCAATCACGGCACTGCGAGCACTTCCGGGGTGCTGACCGCGTGCGGCGCAAATCCCAGCCGTTACTGCGTCTACAAATACGAGATCAACAACCCGACGCTGAAAAGCGGCCAGGAGAAGACTGCGCCACAGTGCAACACGACGACGCAGGGCGCCGACAGGCGGCTTCTCTACGTCGCGATTGTCGACTGTGTTAACAATATTGTCAAAGGCGGCAATCAGACATTACCGGTGCAGGCTTTCGCCAGCATGTTCGTCACCGAACCGGCGGGAGGGCCGCCCGACGCCAATATATACGCCGAGTTCGAGGACATCAGTACATCGGTCGGCCAAGGCACGCTGAAGAAACTTCAGCGTAACGAAGCGCAGCTTTACCGGTAGGCCCATGCTGACCGCGCTCAGACAAATCCTCCACCGATTCAAGCGCGACGACGACGGGGCTGTCCTGGTCGAGATGACCCTTGTGACGCCTTTCGTGTTGCTGTTGTCGGCCGGCGTCTTCGAATTCGGGAACATCCTGAACACACGCATGCTCCTCGACGCCGGCGTCAAGGATGCGGCTCGCTATATGGCGCGCTGCAGCAGCGATTGGAACACTTGCTCCGGATATGCAACAAATCTTGCGGTGAATGGAGCCATAACCGGCGGCAGCGCAAGGGTCACGGGATGGACCACAGGCCAGATCTCCATCACTCCGGCAGTATCAACTCCAGCAATCGATCCCGCTACTGGTACTGAACTTTACCTTAGCAGCACTGCCAACGTCGTCGTCGTAGAGGTTAGCACGTCATACCCTTACGCTGGTGTCGGGCTCTGGTCTTATCTTGGCTTCGGCCAGCTCACCCTAACGGTTGCCCATCGGGAGCGCGTCTTCGGATGGTGATGCCGCGAGACAAGTTCTGGGCGGCGGAGTCCGGTGCCGCAATGGTCGAAGCAGCAATAGTCATGCCGCTGCTGCTGACGCTCCTGTTCGGTTTCGTCGACTTCGGCTATGCCTTCTATCAATGGAACGCGGCCAACAAGGCCGTGCAAGCCGGAGCGAGGCTGGCGCAAATTTCCAGCCCCGTTGCCAGCGGGCTTTTGCTCGAGGCAAAAACGCCCAGCAACTCGCTGGACGTGGGCAAAGCAGTTCCAGCCAACACTTACAACTATATCTGCACCGCCAACGCCGCGGGAGCAGTCTCGTGCACCTGCGGAACGGGTGCGACATGCCAGGATCTCACCGCAAGTCAGGCCGCCTTCGATTTTATTTTCAGCGGCAGCGCCGGCCGAGCTGGGATGCACTCATACCTGCCTATGCTGACGAAGTCCCAGGTCCAGATCCAGTATCAGGCATCCGGCCTTGGTTACTGGACCCGACCCAACGGTCCCGTCCCGACCATCACGGTCAGCATCGTCAATCATCAATTCCAGTTCTTCTTCCTGGCCGGTCTGCTTGGGTTCAACAACATCACCATGCCCTCGATGTTGAGCACGGTCACGGGCGAAGATTTGAAGAGTACCTTCCCATGAACGCTATCGACACCAGAGTTCTCCCCACAAAACGCAAGCAGGTGGCGCTGTTTTCCGGCGATGCGAATTTCAAACGCGACGTGACGACCCGCCTCGATGCGCTGGCGATCTATGACGTCAAGGTCTCTGATGCGGCGGAGTTCCTGAAGGGGCCGCCGGCCGACAGCCGGCCCGGCATCATCATCCTCGATCTCGCCAATGGCGAGCTGCTCGGCAATCCGGCAATCGTCGAGGCGCGCGCGGCCTGGGCCTCGGTGCCGCTGATCGCGATCTCGGACGAACTCACTTCAGAGCAGACGCGCGTGCTGGTGCGCATGAACGCGTCCGACTGGCTGCACAAGCCGCTCGACGCCAAGGAGCTGCTCAACGCCGTCACCTTCCACGACACCGGCAGCCAGGGCACCAAGAGCCGCATCGTCACCTTCATTGCCGCCAGCGGCGGCGCCGGCGCCACCACGCTGGCGATCTCGGCGGCCGAGTATCTCGCCTCGAAATCGGCCGAGCGCGCGGCCTCGACCTGCCTCGTCGATCTCGACTTCCAGAGCGCCAATTGCGGCGCCTATCTCAACCAGTTCAATCAGTTCGACCTCTCCGGCATCATCGGCCAGCCGGACCGGCTCGACGTCGAGCTGATGGATGTCATCAAATTGTCGCGGCCTTCCGGCCTGACGCTCTATTCCTTCGAGCGGCCGCAACTGCCGTTCGAGCCGCGCGGTTCCGACTTCGTCTTCCGGCTGCTCGATCTCGTCGCCTACCGCTTCGACGACATCGTCATCGACCTGCCCAACATCGAGACGCCGTGGCACGATTCGGTGCTGCGCACGAGCGACGAGATCTTCATCGTCTTCGAGCTCAACGTCGCTTCGCTCAGGCAAGGCAAGCGGCTCTACAAGAAGATCCGCGAATTGCGCGGCAACAAGGTCAGCATCACGCTGGTCGCCAACAAGCATAAGCGCAAATGGTTCGGCAACCACTTCTCGCGCAGCGAGCTGGAGAAGATCTTCAAGGCGCCGCACATCAAGTCGCTGGCGCTGGACAATGCGCTTCTGGCCGACGCGCTGAACCGCGCCATCCTGCCTTCCGAGGTGGACGGACGCGCGCGTTTCAACAAGGACCTCAAGCGCATGTTCAAGGAACGGCTGGACAATGCCCAGCGCTAGACTTCGCATCGTCGGGCGTCTTGCCGCGGCCGGCCTGATCGGCATCGCGCTGGCGTCGGCCTGCGGTTTGGCGCAAGCCGGATCGGGCCTGCCGCCGCTGCCGGCCATGGGCCCCAGCCTGCGCAAGGCGGTCGCCTTCGAGACCCGTGAGCAGCCCGGCACGATCGTCATCCGCAAAAACGAGAAGGCGCTCTATCTGGTGACCGCAGCGGGGCATGCGCTGCGCTATCAGATCAGCGTCGGCCGCGACGGCTTCGGCTGGACCGGAACGGTCAAAATCGCTTCCAAGACCGAATGGCCGGAATGGCGCCCGCCCAGGGAAATGCGCGCGCGCCGGCCGGAACTGCCGGCGATGGTGCCGGCCGGTCCCTACAATCCGCTCGGCGCCAGGGCGCTTTATCTGTCGCGCGACGGGCGCGACACGCTCTATCGCATCCATGGCACCAACGATCCCAAGGGCGTCGGATTCGACGGCACGTCCGGATGCTTCCGGCTGACGAACACCGATGTGATCGATCTTTTCAAACGCGTCGCGGTGGGCGCAAAGGTGGTGGTTGAATGACGATGATCAGCGAGCCGGACGTTCCGGCAATCGAACTCGGTCACAGGGAAGCCGCTCCGGGAAAGCCCAGCCGGGCCAAGCTGATCGGCGTCATGGCGGT
Organism: Mesorhizobium sp. ESP-6-4; assembly: GCF_020164735.1. Classification (NCBI taxonomy): domain Bacteria; kingdom Pseudomonadati; phylum Pseudomonadota; class Alphaproteobacteria; order Hyphomicrobiales; family Phyllobacteriaceae; genus Mesorhizobium; species Mesorhizobium sp. ESP-6-4. Next base: position 25,841 of record NZ_JAIUGS010000027.1, on the reverse strand, counting down.
GGGTGCGTTGCTCGTCACCGTCGTCAATGTGACGGCCGCGGTCTATCTCTATCGCGGCGTCAACGACCTCAAGACGATGGAGGCGCGGCTGGAACAGCTCGGCCAATTCGAGCAGCGGATCGGCGCCCGCATCGACAGCGTCAATAACGGTTTCCAGAGCCGGTTCGAGACACTGGACCATCAGTTGCAGGCGAATTTCGGCCGGATCAACGGCAATATCGCCAAGCTTGAGCAAGGCCAGCCCGTCGCCGCCAGCGAGCCGGCGCCCGGCGCGGCCGAGCCTGCCCTGCTCGACAACACCACGGTGGCGGATGCGTCCGCGGCCGACGGAGACGCTGGCGCCGGAGACGGACAGCCCGCGTTCAAGCGCAAGGTCGCGCCTCCCGGCCCCAATCCGTCCTACCAGCGCATCCAGCAGCCCGACGGCAAGGTCTATTACAAGAAGATCAACTGAGCAGGCGGTCTTCGCCTAGACCGGCAGGTTACAGATCGCGCTGCAGCGCAAGCATGCGGACAGCGCGGGCTTCGGCACGCAACTTTGCCTCGCGCAGAAACGCGACATGGCAGTAGGCGCATGCCGCGAGACCAAGGCACAGCACAAGGCTGTTCTTCAAGCTGAAGTCGAGCATGAGCGAGAAGTGCAGGCCGTTCGGTATGGTGAAGGCGGCAATGGTGCTTGCCGTTTCCGCACTGCTGCTCAGCGCCATCATCTTGCCTGCGAAGATCAGCGCGGCGTGATTGGCGAGGAAGAAGCCGGCGGACCTTTTTGCCCGGCAAATCATCCAGCAGGCGCCTGCCGCCAGGACGATAAAGGCCGCATCGAGCGCCATCGATCCGCCGAGATAGACGTGCACCTGCTGCCAGAACATGGTCGAGAACGGCCGCAGCTCGAGCCAGGCATGCCACGCAGCGGGGCTCGCCGGATAGAAGCCGAGAAGCAGCGCCGCCGCTCGCTCCGCCGCCAGCAGAATGAGCACCAGGGCCGGAAAGACAAAAAGCAGTATCGGCTTGCGCATCGTGTCATCCCCTCGACATCCGATGGCCGATTCTAGGCCGCATTGGTTGCGCGAGACTTAACGCAACACCTTGCTTTTCAAGGAATGTCGCTCACATCTAATGTATGGTCCGGTTCAGCGGTCGGGGGTGGCGCCATGTCGACAGGAGCTAACGGGTCGGGCTCGGGCCGCACCGCTGGCTATCGGCACGATCCCGCGAGGGTCCACGCGTGAACCAGGTGAGCCCGTCCGGCCGCCCGCTGCTGGCGTCAGCGCTCGGCGGTCTCGGCCTGCTCGCAGGCATGGTGCTGATCGTCGAGGGTGGCCGCCTGCTGCCGCCCGCTTCGATCGCCCCGGCTCAGGACGCCGGCGACCTGAAGCCGGCCTTCCATGGCCCGATCCATGACGCGCCGCCAGGCCGGCCGGCGCGCAAGATCGCCGAGGACCTCATTGCGCCGCCGCCGCTCGACCCATCCGGGATCGAGCGCATCGAACCGCGTCCTCCGCTTAGCGAGCTCGGACTTGCGCAGCGGCCGCAGACGCCGATGCCGCAGGATTGGCGCGAGACGCTGCTTTTCCGTCCCGTCGCGACCTCCTCGGCGGTCGTCGAAGCCATGGGACGCACCGTCGCCATCAGCGGGACGGTCGACATAGGCCCCGACAGGACCTGCATGTTCGACGACACCGCCTGGCCTTGCGGCCAGCGGGCGCGGGCCGCCTTCAACGCCTGGCTGCGCGGACGAGCCCTGAAATGCCTCCTGCCGCCGGACGTCGACCGTTTTGCCATCGCCGCGCCCTGCGCGCTCGGCACGCAGGATGTCGGCGCCTGGCTGGTTTCCAACGGCTGGGCGATGGCCGCTCGCAGCGGCATTTACGGCAAGGCGGAGGTGGTGGCGAGAACCGCCCGGATGGGCATTTTCGGCCCACCGCAATAGTGCTGTCGCGGGAAGGCCGGCGGCCGGTTTCCTCGCGGACTTGCGTGAAAGCAGAATGGTCAGGGGAGTTCAGCACTTCTAAAACCTGGACTGGGCCGACGACCTGGCAGGTCGTCAGCCGTGGACCGCGGCCGCCGGTGTGCCGGATCCGGCGCTTGCCATGGAGAACATGCCGACTTGCATCAAATTGTACGTTTCCCTGACACCGAAATCGTAACGGACCTCCTGTATGCCATGCGTCGAACAGGAGATTGGCCCTTGACTGCGAAAACACCGACCGCGCCGGTTCAAACGTGGAAGCACCTCATCTTGCTGGCCGCGCTTGGCACCGCCGCCTGCGTCGCGCTTTCGCTCGGGTTGAACTACCTGCTGCTTTTCAGCGACAGCCTCACGCCATTCGGCCGCGGGGCAATTACGGCAATCATCGTGCCGATCGTCATCGGTCTGCCGTTGTTTGCCCTGCTCGGCTGGCAACAGGTGGAGATCCGCCGCTACCGGCAGGAACTCACCAGATCCGGCACCTACGACCAGCTGACCGGCTGCCTGAACGGCAAGGTGTTCACCTCGATGGTCGACAGGAGGGCGGCGAAACCAGCCGGACCGCGCTCCGGCGCCTTTCTGGTCATCCATCCGGAACATCTGGCATCGATCAACCTGCGCTTCGGTCTCGAATGGGGCGACGAGGCCTTGCGGCTGATCGCATCGGCTATCCGGTCCGCGGTGCGCAAGGACGATCTGATCGGCCGGATCGGAACCTCGATGTTCGGCGTCTTCCTGCCGGGCGCGAGCGAAGAGGACGCCAAGGACGTCGGCGAGCGCATTCGCGGCACGGTCGGCGAGATCTACTTCGCGCCGAAAGGCGACAAGGACGTGCTTGCGATCAAAGTCGGCGGCGTCATTTTCGAGCGGGAGCTGGATTTCGAGGACATGTTCCGCTTCGCGGAGGAAGGCATGGCCGAGATCCCGGACGAAGCCGGCCTGCGGCTGTCGCATGTCACCAACTGAGCCGGCGCGATCGCCCGACACGCCCACCAGATGTTTCGGAAAGCCGGTGCTGCGAGAGGATTGAACTTCCGCTAATTCAATAAAAACAATACTTTACACTATATTTCTAGCATTGTGACGACCGACAGGGTGACCCTGCTGGACAATTGTCTTGCGGGCAAACCCCAGCAAATCACCCCTCGACCTTGCTTGGATTTCCGCTAGCATGGCCGCGAATTAGCTGTTCCTGAAGAAATCGAATTTCGCTGAAGGGGGCGAAAATTCATGGAGATGCAGCAGGTCCGCTATTTCTTGGCCCTGTCCAACACGTTGAACTTCACCAGAGCGGCCGAGGAATGCAACGTCACTCAGCCGGCGCTTACGCGCGCGATCAAGACGCTTGAAGAAGAACTCGGTGGCGAGCTCCTCCGGCGAGAGCGTCAGCACTCGCACCTGACGGAACTTGGACGGCGGATGCTGCCCTTGCTGCAACAATGCTATGACGCGGCCACTTCCGCCAAGTCATTGGCCAAGGCTGTGCAAAGCAGCGATGTTGCGCCGCTCAATGTGACCATTTCGAACAGTATCAACATTGCGCTGCTGGTTTCGCCGTTCACCGAGCTCTTTCGGGCCTATCCCGGTGTGCATCTTAAAATCCACCGTGGCTCGCCGGCGGCTGTGATCGAGGCGCTAAAGGGCGGTGAAGTAGAGTTGGCGATTGCCGGCCCCCTTGGACAGGCTTGGGACCGCCTGGACGTATGGCCTCTGTTCCAGGAAGGGATCGAACTCGCGGTAAATTCAGATCACCCGCTCGCCCGGCGAAATGAGGCTGATGTCGCGCTGGCTCAGCTCGCCGCCGAACCTGTGCTCAGCCGGATCGATTGGGAGACGAGCGAGGAACTAGCGCGTTGTCTTTCCGCTAAAGGGTATACTCCCCGGACCGCGCATGAAGTCGAGACCGATCAGGATCTCCTTGCGCTGCTTGAGGCCAATGCCGGAGTTGGCTTTGTCTCGCTTACTGCACCGCGATCCTCGAACATCCGCCGGCTCAAGCTTCGCGATCTGGACGTCTCGCGGATCGTGTCGGTTTATGCGGTCGCCGGCAGGCAGCGCGCACCTGTCGCGACGACGCTGCTCAATCTCTTGAGAGCGGCCGACTGGTCATCCTTTGGCGTCAGCGAGCCCGCCTGAGCGCCGCGATCAGGTCGTCGATGTCCATGCGACGGCGGTAGTCCGGATCGACGAAGCGGTCGGTGATGATCCCGTCGGTTCCGACGACGAATGTGGCCGGGATCGGCAGGAACCAGCTGGAGTTGCCCTGGTAGCTTGGGAGGTCATAGGCAACGCCCATCAACCGCTCCATTTCGGTTCCGATCCATATTGCCAGGTTAAGAGACAGGGCGTAGCCATTGTCCATATCGGTCAGGAAGGGGAAGCTTGCGCCAACCGCGGCCTTCATCGCCCTGGCGAATTTGCCTCGCTCGGGCATGATCGCCACGATTTGCCCGGCCAATGCCGCGATCTCCTGCTGCGCTTCGACGATGCCGATCGCGTTCAAACGGCAGTAAGGGCACCAATGCCCGCGCTGGAAGGTGATCACAGCGGGCCCTTGGAGCAGGATGTCGGCCAGGCCAACCAGCCTGCCTTCGTCGTCAGGCAGCAGGAATGGCGGCATGACATCGCCGGGCTTTGGCGCCGCCGCTCCGGCACCCTGCTTCTCCAGGCGTTCCACCAGTCGATCTACAGCGTCCGCAAACTCCGAGTTTAGGCGGCGGACCGCCGCGGCAACCACCGCCAGCCGTTCATTGAGAGGCGCATCAAGCTCGATGGCTGCCTGCACGGACTGCTCGAATGTCATTGCCTGGTCGTCGGCGGCCATGTCTGCACTTTCATACCTCGCACACAGCCTATCACCGTAACCCCTCGGCAGTTGCCATGTTTTTCCTGCATGGATTTGATGCCCCACCTGCATCGACACATGCCAGATCTGTGTCTTCTTCGCTGACCCGAGGCGACGCGTTACATCATGTTCCTGATATCCGCCGTGAAGGTCGGGAAAGCACAGACCATCTCAGACAGCTCTCGTGCCGTGATGCCGTGCCTCATCGCGAGCGCAAATATGTGGATCAGCTCTTCGCCGGCATGGCCGACCAGGTGAGCCCCAAGGATCCTGTCTGTCGTTTCCTCGACGATGATCTTCGACCACGCTACCGGCTCGGCGTAAATCCTGGCCGAAAGCCAGCCTTGCATGTCGTTTGAGTGGACGTTGATGATGAAGCCGCGTTCCCTCGCCTTGGCCTCGGTCAAACCGACGGTTGCCACGGCCGGAATGCTGTAGAGCGAGGCAGGTATTTGACTGTAGTCGGGCCGATGTTTCGGGCCGTCGACGATATTGCGGCCGACGATGCCGCCCTCGTAGGTCGCTATCGGCGAAAGCTGCGGAGAATTCCAGACCGCGTCGCCGCAGACATAGACGTCCGGATTGGAACGGGACCTCAGATGATCGTCGATCTCGATGCGGCCTTCGCGATGCACGATGACGCCGGCGCCGAGTTCGAGGCCCTCGACATTGGCAACGCGCCCGGCGCAATTGACGGCCCGATCTGCGTCCACCCGGTATTCGGCACCATCCTTCGCGAAGCTCACCCGCAGTCGCCCGTCGACCTCCTCGATCTCCTTGACCCAGGCCTTGGTATGGATGCTGATACCCAGGCGCTCGCTCTCGCCAAGGAGCTGAGCAACGGCATCCACGTCGAAGCTTCCCAGAAGCTGCGGCAGCGCCTCGAGGATCGTGACTTCGACGCCGGCGCGCGCATAGACGTGACCCAGCTCGAAAGCGATAACGCCACCGCCAATGAACACCACGGCGCGAGGCAGCGTCGGATCGCTCAGCACATCGTCCGATGTCGTCAGGAATTCCGAGCCGGGAATCGGCATTGGGCGCGGCTTCGAGCCGGTGGCGATGACGATGTTCCTGGCCTCGAATTCTCGACTGCCGACGCGGATGGCGTTGCTGGCGACAAATGCGGCCTCGCCGTAGATGACGTCGACGCCTCGCTTGGCCATCAAACCGGACAATCGGGACGGGATATCCCTGATGATGTCCTTTTCCCGCTCGATCAAGCCTCGCCAATCTAGCCGCGGCGGTTCGATCCTTATTGCATGATCGCCGGCCCTCGCGATCTCGTCGAGCGCGTGGGCTGCCGCGACCAGCACCTTCTTCGGAGTGCAGCCGCGATTGGGACAGGTGCCGCCAAGATCGCGAGCCTCTACCATGGCGACGGAAAGTCCGGCGGCGCGTGTCGCAACCGTCACGCCCATTCCGGCATTGCCGCCGCCCAGGATCACGACGTCATACTTTTCCATCGCATCGCCTCCTCCGCTCTAATGAAGCTTGATGCGCGGTCTGGCGCGCTTGACGATCATCTCGCCGATCGAAGCCAGCGTTGTCTGCGCCAGGCCGTGCACCGCCTTGAGATGCATCTTGTGCAGCGAGCGATAGACGAGCCTCGCAACGAGACCTTCGATCTTCAGTCCCCCGATCAGGCTGCCGAACGCACCGTAGTCGGCGAGTGAGACGAGGGAACCATAGTCGCGGTAGCGATACGCCGGTGGGGCCCGCCCCGCGAGACGTGCCGCGATCACCTTGGCCATGTGGTGAGCCTGCTGATGCGCTGTCTGGGCGCGCGGCGGCAAGGCGTTTTCTTCGCCCGGGAGAACGCAGTTCGCGCAGTCGCCAATCGCGAACACATTCTCGTCTGCGACCGTGCGCAAGGTTTCATCGACGATCAGGCGGTTGATGCGATCGGTTTCGAGACCTTCGAGACCCTTCAGGAAATCCGGCGCCTTGATACCGGCCGCCCAGACGACCAGTTCGGCAGGCACAAAGAGCTTGTCGCCGAGCCGTATACCGTCTTCGGTCACTTCAGTGACCTTGATCCCGCAGCGTATCTGCACGCCCAACTTGATCAGCAAGCGTGCCGTAGCGCGCGCCATCTGCTCAGGCAGCGCAGGCAGGATTCTGGGTCCGGCTTCGACGATGGTGATGCGGATCAGCCTTTCGAAATCGATGTTGTCGAGATTATGCGACGCAATCTCGCGCATCGACTTGTGAAGTTCCGCTGCCAGCTCGACGCCGGTGGCGCCGGCGCCGACGATGACGCAATGAAGCTGACCAGGTGAAAGCTGCTTATACTGCGCATTGGCGCGCAGGCAGGCATCGATCATGCGCTTGTTGAAGCGGGCCGCCTGTTCCGCGGTATCGAGCGAAATGGCATGGCGCGCGGCGCCTGGTGTGCCGAAGTCATTGGTCACGCTGCCGACGGCCATGACCAGCGTGTCGTAGCCCAGAACGCGCGGCGGGATGACCTGGCGACCGTCATCGTCGAAGCTGGGCGCAACGAAAACCTGGCGTTTGGCACGATCGATGCCGACGACCTCGCCAATGCGGTATCGGTAGCCGTGGCGGCTGGCATGGGCGATGTATTCGACCGCGTCGCGCGATGCACTCAAGGCGCCGGATGCCACCTCATGCAACAGCGGCTTCCAGATATGGGTGCGGTTTCGGTCGACAAGCGTGACGGAAAGCCGCCGGCTGCCGAACTTGCGGCCGAGGCGCGTCGCCAGTTCCAGGCCGCCCGCGCCACCGCCTACAATGATCACGCGGTGCAATGACTTGTCCGCGTGCGAGGGAGTCTCCGGGATCGTGCGGAACAGCGCAGCATTGTTGGCGAGCACGGCTTCTGGGATCAACCGCATGCCGGGGGTGACAATCTGCATCGGTGGTCTCCGTATCTTGCTCGTCGCGGCACGTCACTCTTGGGATTCGTGGATCACGATGCCTTGCAGCATGTCGACCTCGCATTCCCAGGGCTTGTCAGCGAGGACGCGCTGCCCATGCTCGTATCCTGCCTGCCAGCGCGTGCGTATGCCCGAGCGGGTGAAGTCGATGTCCTTGGTGTGGTCCTCGCCGTCCAGTCGCGGCGAAAGCAGGCGAACGAGATGCATGACCGACGGGCAGCCATAGGAGGCGAGCTCCTTGAACATCGGATCCTCGCGACGCTCCTCCGGCACGAGCCTTCCCATTTCGCGCACGACATGCCGCAACCGATGCAGTTGCTCCTGCCGTGCAACGTGGCTCCGGCCGCGGCTGGCGTATTGAAGGTCCTTCTGTCGCCCCATGACCTGCCAGATCGATTTCGGCTCGTTGGCGCGGGGCTGCCACATGTTGACGGCAAAGATCAGCGCGTCACGCCGAGGGCGCTCGTCCAGCACGACCTCGATGGGCGTGTTCGAATAGATGCCGCCGTCCCAATAAGGCTCGCCGTCGATGCAGACTGCCGGAAACGCCGGCGGCAAGGCACCCGACGCCATGACATGCGCCGCCGACAGGATCATCTCGCGCGTGTCGAAATATTTGAGCTCGCTGGTGTTGACGTTGACCGCGCCGACCGTCAGCCGCGTGTGGCGCCCGTTGAGATAGTCGAAGTCGATCAGATTGCTGAGCGTCCTCTTGAGCGGATCCGTGGTGTAATAGGATGCGTTCTCGACACCGACCTCGCGGTTGACTCCGAACATGGCGCTTGGGTTCGGCTCGAAGAACCCCGGGATGCCGCGCATCACCGTGCCCATATTGGCAACGACGTTGCTTGGAACCATCATCCGGAAAAACTCGTCGAATGGACTGCTGTGGCTGACGCCGTCCCAGAATTCCTGCAGCCTGGCCAGACGCAAGCCGGGCTCGTTTCCAGCAATCAGCGCGGCGTTGATGGCGCCGATGGACGTGCCGATGACCCAGTCCGGTTCGATGCCGCCCTCGACCAGCGCCTGGTAGACGCCGGCCTGATAGGCGCCGAGCGCGCCGCCGCCTTGAAGGACAAGAACGGTCTGACGCTTGACTTCGCCCTGGTGGCCGATCGCCGGTCCTGCTTGCGGGGCGGACAGGTTTTGCGTGATCTTGTTCATCGCCTTCGCTCCTCGTGCGGGTCTAGTGAGCAGTCCAACCGCCTTCGATCGGCATCACGGCGCCGGTGATCGAAGCCGCGTCGTCCGAAGCCAGGAACAGGCAAAGCGCGGCAACCTGCTCGACCGTGACGAACTGCTTGGTCGGCTGCGCTGCCAACAGAACATCCTTGATCACCTGCTGCTCGGTGATGCCGCGCGCCTTGGCGGTATCTGGTATCTGCTTCTCGACCAGCGGCGTGAGCACGTAGCCGGGGCAAACGGCGTTGACTGTGATGCCCTGTTCGGCAACCTCCAGCGCGACTGCCTTGGTCAGGCCGGCGACACCGTGCTTGGCAGCGACATAGGCGGATTTATAGGCCGACGCGACGAGCGCGTGCGCCGAGGCCACGTTGATGATGCGGCCCCATTTGCGCGCCTTCATCGCCTGCAAGGCGCGCCGGATCGTATAGAATGAAGACATGAGATCGATCGCCACCACCGCTTCCCATTTCTCGATCGGGAAGTCGTCGATCGGCGCGACATGCTGAATGCCGGCGTTGTTGACCAGTATGTCGACGGCGCCGAACTCGGCGATGGCCTTGTCCATCATCGCCGTGATGGCGTCGCCCTTGCTCATGTCGGCATTGTCGTATCGAACGGCGACCTGATGATCGGCCGCAAGCTTGGCCCGCAGGCGTTCGATCTCGGCGGCGTCGCCAAAGCCGTTCAGAACGATGTTGCAGCCCTCGGCCGCGAAGGCTTCGGCAATGCCTTGCCCGATGCCGCTGGTCGAACCGGTGATGAGCGCTGTCTTGCCTTTGAGCATCGTCTTGTCCTTCCGATTGCGCTATGAGCGACGGGGTGCGGGCCGGCTCCGGATCTGACGATGAGTATGGTGAACCGCCGCAAGCTGCGGAAATGCCGTTGAGACATGGATTCGATAGCTGACGGTCAGATCGTCGGCTGTGGAGGCCGATCGACCGCTCGGGTTGTTTGACGTCAGGGCAGCTAGTAAGATTGCATGGCACCCGGGCCGTGCCGTATGCACGTCCAGTGAGGGAGCGTGCAGTGGAGATCAGCCAGGTCAAATACTTCTTGGCCGTCGCCAAGGAACTGAATTTCACGCGGGCGGCCGAGCAGTGCAATGTCACGCAGCCGGCGCTGTCGCGCGCCATCAAACTCCTGGAAGATGAATTCGGCGGGCCGCTTTTCCACCGTGAGCGCCGTTTCACTCACCTCACCGAGCTCGGCCGCATGGTTGAGACTTATCTCGAGGGCGTCTTCGAGAACTCACGCCAGGCAAAGCAGATTGCCGAGCAATATGTCACCCTGAAGAAGATGCCGCTCAAGCTCGGCATCATGAGCACCATCGCTCCGGACGAGATCATCGAGCTCATCGCGGCCGTGCGCGCGCACCACCCGGGCGTCGAGCTGCATCTTTGCGATGCGGACGCGGTAAGCCTCAGGAGAAGGCTGATCGAGGGTGAGCTCGAGGCTGCCATCTATGCGTTGCCTTCAGACGCCCCCGACGAAGAAGTGCACGCCCTGCCGCTTTTCCAGGAGCAGATGGTGATGGCTGTTCACCTGACCCATCGCCTTGCCAATCAGCGCGCGGTGCGGGTGAAGGATATGAGCAACGAAAGCTACATCCATCGCAACAATTGCGAGTTCGCCGGCTACGCGGATGCCATCCTTGCCGAACAAGGCGTCACGGTCAGCCCGGTATACTGGAGCGATCGTGACGACTGGACATTGGCGATGATCGCCGCCGGGCTCGGCTTCGGCTTCATGCCCGAGCATACCGCCAAGCATCCTGGCGTGGTGCCTCTGCCGATCACGGAGCCGGAATTCTGGCGGGAGGTCAATCTCGTCACGGTGCGCGGCCGCAGGCATTCGCCCGCGGTGGGCGCATTGGTGCGAGAGGCCACGCAGAAGAAATGGTTTGGCGAGCGGGCTAAAGCGTTGTCCGCCGCCGAATAGGGTCGCCGGGCAAGGCAGCGTGCCTTGCGTGTCCGGGCAATGCTTTTCCGCATTCAGTTCTTCTTGACGGTTGAGGTCACCGACTGGATGACTTCCGTCGCCATCTTGAACTGCGCGGTGCGGTCGGTGATGCCGTGCCGCTTGGCGATCCAGTCGAAATCGCTGTAGGCGGCGTAAACCGAGCCGTCGGCGCTCTGGTAAACCAACACTCTCACAGGCCAGTCGAGCCCGGCTTCGGGATTGGAGGTGATGAAGGTGGTGCCGAGCGCCGGATTGCCGAACATGACGAGCCGCGACGGCCTGACGTCGTTGCCCGCATTCTTGCCAAGCTGTGCCTGGTCGATGACGCCGAAGAACTTGATGCCTTTCTTGAGCACGTCCTTCTTGATGCGGGCGACGGTTTCAGCGACGGAATAGTCGCTCTTGACGGTGACGACGCCGTCCGAAGCCGCAGCCGGGAGGGCAGCAAACATCAGCATGGCTGCGCCTGCAAACAGAGCTTTGAGATGATTGGTCATGTCGGTCTCCTTGGTTGGACAACTAAGTTTTGATTTCAGGTCTCAGGCCTTCGGCGTTTGCAGCACGCGCGCGATCGCGATCGCACTGGCGAGAACCGCGACCAGCACGATCACGCATGCGGTCCAACCGACACGGTCGTAGATCTGTCCGATGAGGAAGCTGCCGGCGAGCCCGCCCGCGTAGTAGGACGCGAGATAGATGCCGCTCGCGGCGGCGCGATCGCGCGACGCGGTCCGGCTGACATGTCCCGTGGCTATCGCTTGAGCCAGGAAGGTGCCGACGGCGACCAGCGCCATTCCGGCGAGGACGACCGGAAGGCTGGGTGCGAGCAGCAGAAGCAAACCGATGATCGCCAGCCCAAGCGTCGCGCCCACCCCCATTTTCGGGCCAAGGCCTGAGGCCACGCGCCCGGCGAGCGGAGTGGTCAGCATTGATGGCAAGAAGACGAAATAGACTGCGCCAAGCGCCATGGGGGTCAGCGAAAGCGGCACCGCGACAAGCTGAAAATTCACATAGGTGAACGTGCCGATAAAGACGAACAGGATCAAAAAGCCGATCGCAAAGCAGGCACGCAGCTCGGCGTTCCGCAACGGGGCTTTCCAGGCGGCGCGGGCGAGCCCCTCTCCCGCGTCCGCGCGCATCATGGATGAGGTCTTTTGCAACGTGAACCAGACAAGGGTGGCGCCGAGCAGATTAAGCGCGGCGAAGGTCAGAAAGTTGGTGGAGATGCCGAACGTGTCGGCGACGGCCGCCGACATCAACCGGCCGAAAAAGTTGCTGGCAACATTCCCCGTCACATAGGCCGCAAGCGCGCTCGTCGTCTGCCGCGCCGAAAAATGCTCCGCCAGATAGGCCATGGTGAGCGTGAACGCAGTCGACATGCAAAGGCCTTGCACCACGCGCAGCAGTGTGAAGACCGCAATATTGTCCGTCTGCGACAGCAGCGTCGTCGGGATCGCCAGGGTGGCCAGGCTGATCCAGATGCCGTTGCGGCGGTCGATGCCGCGCCCAAAGAGAGCGACGGCAATCCCGGCCACCGCCATGCCGAAGGTGCTGGCGTTGACGGCAAAGCCCATGGTGGCGCGGCTGACGCCGAATTTCACCACCAGCGACGGCAGGATGGCTTGGGTGGCGAACAGATCGACGAGCGTCAGGAACGCAATCAGCGCGATCAGGCCGAAGCGCCAGCTATCCGCGGCCGCCATGCGAAGCCGCGTCGGTTCGGAATGCTCACTGGTCGTCATGACGGGCTCCGTTGCCACGTCCTCAGGCAATCGCCCGAGGACGGGCTGTTGGTTTCTGATGCCGGGATATCTTCACCGCAACGAGCGGCTTACATCATGTGATCGTTGTGCATCGCCGGCGGCAGGACGTCGGCGGAATAGAGGACGGCCGGGGCCTTGCCGTTGTTCTTCCACCAGTGGGCGAGCTGGCCGAACTCGGCGGTCGCGTCGCCGGCCGGATGCTCGATGCCGACCTTGCAGGTGCTGGCGTATTCAGTGATCGAGCCTTCGACGACTATAATGTTGGCAGGGCGGACATTGTGCTCATGCCACGGCACGACGCCGCCGGGCTGAACGACGAGCTTGCGAAGGCGCAGCATGTTGCCTTTCCAGGCCTCGCCCTTGCTGCTCAGATCGATTGCAGAAAGCACCGTGTCGGTCACGCCGACCGGCTTGCTTGGATGTTCCTGGACATCGGTGGTGGCGGCCTGGCCGGCAGGGCAGTCGCCGGCGAAAGCCGGGGCCGCGGAAAGTGCAACGGTCGCGGACAGCATGCCCAGCGCGAACGCAAGGTTGAGTTTCTTGGTAGCCATCTCGTATTTCTCCTTTGTCGGTGCCCAATCGCGGGAGGCGGGGCATGACGAGGAGAGTGACCGGAGCCTCCTCGAAAGAGAAATGCTGACTGGCTCTTAAATCGATACCTGAAAACTATCGTGGTTCATCATACCGGCGCAGCAGTCCGCGCCACGACAGAGACCATGGCGTCGGTTCTTTTCTTCGACTTGCTATGCAGCCGTTTTCCTAACCGATAGATCGATGCCGCTTTCCGGCCAGCTATGCGCCTTGACGCTGTTGACGAAAGTCGATGTGGCCGGCGAGAACCGGCGCCCGGCTACGACGACAAGCGATACCTCTCGCCAAACCTCCGGATCTATGACGGGCCTGATCTGCAATCCCGGGATGACGGCGCTGAATTCCGGGATGAAGCAGATGCCCAGCCCGCCGGAGACCATGTTTTGAATCCAGTCTTCGCGCTCGCTGGCGTAGGAGATCCTGAGCTTGACGCCACGTTCATTGCAAAGGCCCGCAAGATAGTCGCGATACTCGCAGTTCAGGCGCCTGAGATAGTTCTCGCCGTCGAGCTCCGAGATGGCGACATTGTCGTTTCGGGCCAGCCGGTGCCCGTTGGGAAACGCGAGCACGAACCGCTCGCGGTAGAGGGGCGTGACATCGAACCTCTCCGGAAAGCTGTTGCTCGACGCCATGATGGCGACATCGATCTCACCCGCTTCCAGCAACTGCGACAGGGATGCCGGCACCCCCTCGACAAGCTGCAGCTGGATGCCCTGCTGGCGCCGGTTGAAGTCCGTCAGCAGCCCGGTAAACCGCCGCGGACCGATCGTGCACATCACGCCAACCTTGAGATTTGCATTCTCCAGGCAAAGGAATCTCGACGCCTCCTGGCGAACGCCGGTCACCTCATCGAGGATCTGCTGAAATCTGGGGCGGAGCAAAGCGCCCAAATCGGTGAGGTGCGTCAGATTCCGCTCGCGGCGAAACAACAGTCCGCCGACCTCATCCTCGAGCTGCTGGATAGCGCGCGAGAGCGCCGGCTGGGTAACGTTGCACTTCTCGCCTGCGCGCGTGAAATTCCGGGTCTCGCAGACGGCCAGGAAATAGCGAATGTGATGTATGTCCATGCGGGTCGTCCCTCAACTGCATCTGCAGGCTCAAACCCTGCCGCAATGCATTCCATCACGCCAATGCACGGGGGGTATAAAGTCGATAGCAATCGGTCATGATGAGCTTCCGGCGAATGCCCTCGCTTTCTCAAAAGGATGATGGCGAGCAAGCTGCTCGCCATCGTGCCGCCGTCCGATGTTGCCCGAAACGGTTGTCGAGCGCTCAGTTGGCGCCGCCGAGCGCCTGGAGGTTGGCGCAGAATTCGGCGTGCGGCTTGCTCATCGCCGCATCCTGGCACTCCTTCATCATCGCGCCCTGCTTGTCCTTCGACATCGCGTCCCAGGCGGCCTTGAATTCAGCCTTGGGCTTCATCGTCTTCATGCTGGCGTCGGTGAAGAAGGGCTGCATGTTGGACGGCTCGTCGAGCGCGCCGGCGAACGCAGCGCCGCCGAGCATGGAAAGTGCAAATGCGCCGATGCAGATGGCTTTGATATTCATGGTGGGATCCTTCTCCGGAGTTGTGCAATCGCCCCTTTGACGACTGCGTTGATGACCGGCAGCATTTTGGAACTCTATTGTTCCCGCTTGCCGAGGTGGACCTTGCTTCATCCGGCGCTCAATTCGCCAATGCCATCTGCGAATGGGGTTTATGCCGGTTCTGCATTCCGGGCGTGCGCCGCTAATTGGCTCCGCCCAAAACAAGCACGTTGGCGCAGTATTGTGCGTGGGGTTTGCGTTGCACGCCTTCGTCATCTTGACCCGGTCATGCTTTGACAGAGCGAACCAGGCCTTCTTGAACCCGGCCATCGGTTTCATCGTCTTCATTGTGGAGTCTGCATAGAAGGTCGGGAATGCAGCGAGGTCGCTGAACGGGTCGGCGGACGCCGGGCTCACGCCAAGACAAACTGCAAGCACAGCCACACAGGCAAGTTGTCTTCTCATCATTCATCTCCCTTCCAGGCGCGGCTCCGGCAACGGCGCCAGCCTGATCGGGATGAAGATTGTCGCGCGCGAGGGCCGGCAGCCGATGCAATCTGCCTATGGACTTCATGCCACCTTGGCATTTCGGCTGAACAAGAAGATGCGGCAGTCTCTCTCCAATCGCCCTTGCTGGCGACCTTGGGATGGAGACCAGGCCATGCTTGCCCAGTCCGCAGTGAGCACAGTCCAATCGATGACGTCAGCGACGGATCTTATCACGTCAGTGACGGATCCTAATGTCGAGGGCCGGACGATCGACATCGTGCTGGCAAACGACGCGCATGCCGCTTTCGTCTGGGGTGTGCTCGATCGGCTACTGGACGAGCCGAACTGCAGCGTGAGCGGCGTTACCGCGTCGGGCTTTGCAGCGATGCAGGCGGCGGTCTTTGCTTATGGGCTGAGCGTCGGCGGAAGGCGCGGCGCGCGGACGGCACTCGCCAATTTCTGGCGGCGCGTCAGCCATGCCTCGATGTTCGCCATCGACAGAACGAGCCTGCTTAGATCGATGCTGGAACAGTCGATCGACCTTCAGCCTATCCGGGACGAAGACTGCCCGGTGAAGCTGCGCGTCGTGGCCGTCAACGCCCGCACAGATGCGGTGAAGATATTCTCGGACGAACAATTGTCGATAAACGCGATCGTGGCGGCAGCCGCTGTTCCGTTCCTTTCGCCGGCCATTGAGATCGATGGCGATCTCTATTGGGGCGACGGCGACATCTCGCTATTGCCGCCTGCGGCATCGATCGGGGCCTGCCATCGTGTGGTGGTCAGCGGCAAGCCGTCGATATTCATGGCGCGCTGTCCGGATCGCAGCCCCGGCGCCACCCAATGCGTGACCGGATGCGCCCCGGTTCAAAGCATCTTCGACAGCCACTATCGGGCTGGAGCTCCGCTGCTTGTGAGGCCCTGGATCGACTGGGGCGAGCTGACTGACATTCGCGACAGGGGACGGCAATGTGCCGAAGACTGGCTTGCCGCTGATCTTTCCAGCACCGACGAGCGCCCGGCCAGCGACTCCAGAACCCAATACATCTAGGCGCCTTCCTCCCGCCTAGCCGCGCCTGCTTCGCATACTCCCGAATGCAGGCGCCAGGCCCTCCGGTTCCCGGCCGGAGGGCCTTTTCGCGCCGCCCTCGGCACATCGTGGCCCGCTTATCAATTCCATGCCGAGACAGCATTTCAGCTCGGCATGGCGATCGTGGAAACTGATCTGCAGACGGGCCTCAGGGCCGGTCTTTCCGTCGAAACGCCAACCAGGAGACAAGCCTGTGATCAACACCAAGACCCTTATCGGCTCGGCCCTCGCGGCCGCCACCTCGCTCGCCGCCACGGCGGCATATAGCGGTCCCGCCGCCAAGCCCGGCTTCGCCTTCGAGAAGTGCTACGGCGTCGTCAAGGCAGGCCAGAACGACTGCCAGACTGCGACGCATTCATGCGCCGGCACTTCCACCGCCGACAACCAGCCTGACTCCTGGCTCTACGTGCCGGCCGGCAGCTGCGCGAAGATTTCCGGGGGCAGCGACAAGCCCAAGGCCTAGCCGACTTTCCACCTCGAGCAATCAGACCAGAAGGAGGAGACCGATGTCCAATATGTTTTCGCCACTCGCAATCCCCGCATCGGCGGGCATCGGTCTTCGCTCGCCCCACATCGCGGAGATGCTGACGCGGCGCCCGTCCGCGGGCTGGCTCGAGGTCCACGCCGAGAACTACATGGGCGACGGCGCGGGTGTCCAGGCGCTGGAAAGACTGCGCCAGACCTACCCGCTGTCCGTGCATGGCGTCGGTCTATCGCTGGGCAGCGCGCAAGGCCTGGATCGCGATCATCTCGAAAGGCTGCGCAAGGTCTGCGAGCGCTTTGAGCCCGATCTGGTTTCCGAGCACCTTGCCTGGAGCGTCGCCGACGGGGCCTACCTCAACGATCTCCTGCCGCTGCGCTATGACGAAGAGGCGCTGGCGATCGTTGCCCGCAACGTCGAGACGGTTCAGGACACGCTGAAGCGACGCGTGCTGATCGAGAACCTGTCGGCCTACCTGGCATTCGCGGACTCCTCGATGAACGAGGCCGAGTTCCTGGCGGCGCTCGTGGCGCGAACTGGCTGCGGCCTACTGCTCGACGTCAACAATGTCCAGGTCTCCGCGCACAACCTGCAATATGACGCCAAGGCATTCATCGACGCGCTGCCTGAAGAGGCTATCGGCGAGATCCATCTCGCCGGCCATGCGACCAACAAAGTCGGAACCGACACCGTGCTGATCGACGATCATGGCTCGCGCGTGCCGCCGGTCGTCTGGGCGCTCTACCAGCATGCCGTGGACCGGCTTGGGCCGCGCCCGACATTGATCGAGTGGGACACCGACGTTCCCGTTCTCGACGTGCTGCTGGGCGAAGCGATGTGGGCCGACATGCTGACCGCATCGCTCATGTTCAGCCGCAAGCAGGCGGTGCGGCGCGAGCAAACGGCAGAAGCCCGAGCGACGCCGATCCGCCTGCCGATCGAAGCCGAAACGACAACCAGCATGCCCGTCCTTGCGGCGTTCGCGGCTGCCAGAACCGCGAGACCATCCGTCTCCCTGGCGCTGCCTCCGCTCGAGGAGGAATACCATGCTGCCGCTTGAGCACCTGCAGACCACGATGGCGCGCTCGGTGCTGGCCAAGGATCCAACGATCGCCGCGAGATTGCTGACCGCGGGCAGCGCCGATCCGCTAGCCCGCCTGCGCATCTACCAGAACAACACCCGCAGCTCGCTGACAGCGGTGCTGATGGCGGTCTTTCCGGTCACGGTTCGCCTGGTCGACGAACGTTTCTTCCGCTACGCAGCAAGCGAGTTCATTCGACGCCATCCGCCAACGGAATCGCGGCTGGCGCGCTATGGCGCCGGCTTCCCGCGCTTCCTGAAGTCGACCGACACGCTGTCCGACATGCCGATCGTTGCCGAAACGGCGCGGCTCGAATGGGCCATCGCCGAGGTGCTCGATGCACCTTCGTCGCAGCCCCGCAGCCTCGCCGAATACGACAACACCGAGCTCGGCCCGTCGCCAGATATCGTGTTGCAGCCTTCGCTGCAGCTGATCATTTCGCACTGGTCGATCCTTTCGGTATGGACTGCGCATCAGCAGGAAGGGCCCGTCGACCAGAACAGCGCCTGGACAAGGCGCCCCGAACGCGTGGCGTTGTGGCGGTCGGGGGATAACGTGCGACTTGCTCTGCTCGATCGCGCGAGCCTCGCCTTCTGGCATTCACTGAAGCACGGTCTCGGCCTTGAGCATGCCACCGGCCGTGCGTTGGCCCTCGACCCTGCCTTCGACCTGGTTTCGGCCCTTATGCGTCTGTTCGGCGACGGTCTCGTCGCCAATGTGCGCGTCGCCGCGAATTTCCTCTCAAACACATGGAGACAGTCATGAGCGCAGCATCAGAACATTCCTCGTCCATGCCGGCCGGCCTTGTCGGCCTCTACAGGCGCGCCATCAAGCTGCCCGAACACATTCCATTTTCGCTGGTCCAACTCGCCGCGCGCGTGGCGGTGGCGCATGTCTTCTGGCAATCGGCCCAGAGCAAGCTCGCCTCGTGGCCAGTGACGCTGCAGTTGTTCGCAAACGAATACAACCTGCCGTTCATCGATCCCTCGATAGCGGCGCCATTGGCGACAACGGCCGAAATCACAGGCTCGGTGTTGATCTTTTTTGGACTGTTCTCGCGCCTGGCGGCCCTGATGCTGCTCGGCGTCGTCTCCGTCATCCAGCTCTTCGTCTATCCGGAGAACTGGGCCGAGCACCTGTTGTGGGCCTCGTTGCTGCTCCTGGTTCTGACACGCGGCGCCGGCATTTTCTCGCTCGACCATGTCGCGGAGCGAAACCTTTCGGCGTCCGGCGGATGAACATCGCGACGGGTGAGGCTATCGCTTACCCCGTGCTCGCGGACTTTGACGATAGCCATGTCTTGAAATCGGCGCGAAAGACGGACGCAGACTTTTGGCTCTCAAGAGCTTCAGCAAATTCAACGGGATAGGCTGGTGCTGCGAGAGAGGATTGAACTCTCGACCTCTCCCTTACCAAGGGAGTGCTCTACCACTGAGCTACCGCAGCCTGCGATGGCGGCGCTTCTGCCATATCGAACCGGTAAGCGCAAGGCCAAGAAAAACCCAAAGCGTCGCATGTGATTCCCGCCGGCAATTATACGGTTTGGGGCGGCATGGGCGGCTGATCCACAGGATGAACCCGACTTTCGGCCCGCTTTCATGACATGGCCGCGCGAAAATGCTAGCCATGCGGAATCGCGGCCGGCTGACCGCCGGTCAGGAATGGACGATGGACGACAAGGCAAATCCACCGAAAAAAGGCGGCGGCGAGCGCAAGGACCGGCTGGCCGAGGCGCTGCGCGCCAATTTGCAGAAGCGCAAGATGCAGGCACGTTCGCGACGGGTTGGCGACGCTGACAAGCAGCGCGCCCGCGACCGTGACAAGCAGCGCACTGGCGACGTTCACAAGCAACGCGCCGGCGACGCTGACGAACAGCGCGCTGGCGATCCCGACGATCGGCCGGAAGAGTTGCCGGCTGCAGGAAAAATGCACAAGGACTGACCAAATCAGCCATACTGGCCGGCCACAGTCGGTCCGGTTTTAGGAAAATCCTATTTCTTGAACCAAGCCGGCCAATAGTCTAAGCCGGGCACACTCAAACCGATTGAAGCGGCCTGTTCGGGCCGAGGGGACGTTTTCTCATGGATCGCATCAGAATTGTCGGCGGCAATGAGCTTGCCGGCACCATTCCGATCTCGGGCGCCAAGAACGCGGCATTGCCGCTGATGATCGCCTCACTGCTCACCGACGACACGCTGACGCTGGAAAACGTGCCGCATCTGGCCGATGTTGAGCAATTGATCCGCATCCTCGGCAATCACGGCGTCGATTATTCCGTCAACGGCCGGCGCGAAAAGCAGCAGGAAGGCTATTCGCGCACGATCAATTTTTCGGCCCGCAACATCGTCGACACCACCGCGCCTTACGAGCTGGTGTCGAAGATGCGCGCTTCCTTCTGGGTGATCGGGCCGTTGCTTGCCCGTATGGGCGAAGCCAAGGTGTCGCTGCCCGGCGGCTGCGCCATCGGCACGCGCCCGGTCGACCTGTTTCTCGAGGGCCTGCAGGTTCTTGGCGCGGAACTCGATGTCGACAATGGCTATGTCATCGCCAAGACCCGGAATGGCCGCCTCATCGGCAATCGCTACGTCTTCCCGAAGGTCTCGGTCGGCGCCACCCATGTGCTGATGATGGCGGCCTCGCTCGCCAAGGGCGAGACGGTGCTGGAGAACGCCGCCTGCGAGCCGGAAATCGTCAATCTCGCCGAATGCCTGATCGCCATGGGCGCCAAGATCCATGGCGCCGGCACCTCGACCATCACCATCCACGGCGTCGAGGCGCTGTCGGGGGCGCGCGTGCGCGTCATCCCCGACCGCATCGAGACCGGCACCTATGCCATGGCCGTCGCCATGACCGGCGGCGACGTGATGCTCGCCGGCGCTCGTCCAGACCTGTTGCAGACCGCGCTTGACGTGCTTGTCGAGACCGGGGCCGAGATCACGCCGACCAATGAGGGCATCCGCGTCAAGCGCAACGGCTTAGGCATTGCGCCGGTCGACGTGACCACCGCCCCCTTCCCTGCCTTCCCGACCGACCTGCAGGCGCAGTTCATGGGCTTGATGACCATGGCCAAGGGCAAGTCGCGCATCACCGAAACGATCTTCGAGAACCGCTTCATGCATGTGCAGGAGCTGGCACGGCTGGGCGCCCACATCACCCTTTCCGGCCAGACGGCGATCGTCGACGGCGTCGCAAGGCTGAAGGGCGCGCCCGTCATGGCGACCGACCTGCGCGCCTCGGTGTCGCTGGTGATCGCCGGCCTGGCCGCCGAAGGCGAAACCACGGTCAACCGCGTCTATCACCTCGACCGCGGCTTCGAGCGGCTGGAAGAGAAGCTCTCCGGTTGCGGCGCGGTGATCGAGCGCATTTCGGGCTGACGCTTCGCAGCATTCTTTCCCAGCGGTTGCGCCGAGCGGAAAGACCGCATAACAGAACGTTGAATTGTCAACGTTCAGGGTGCGCATTCCGCATGGCAGCTCTCAAGCTCATCGCGCTCGACGACCAGGATCTGAGCATCGTCTCGGCGCATGTCCAGGACGCCGTGATGAAGGTCTCCGACCTCGAATATCTGCCGGCGGCCAAGCGCTTCGTGCTGACCATGAACCGCTTCGTCTGGGAAGCGAAATCCGGCTTGTTCCGCCAGCACAATGAACGGCGCCAGAGCGTCTTGCATTTCGATCGCGTGCTCGGGGCCAAGACCAACGGCATTGCGCGCGATAAGCCGGCCGAGGTGCTGTCGCTGCTGGCGGTCAGCTTCATCGCCATCAGCAAGCCGGCCGGCATCGTCGAGCTGATCTTTTCGGGCGGCGGCACCATTATGCTCGACGTCGAATGTATCGAGGCCAGGCTTGCCGACATCGGCGGCTCCTGGGAAGCCACCTCGCGCCCCCTGCACAGAGGCTGAAGCGCGATGGCGATAACGCTCCGACAGCAGGACGCCGATTTCGAACAGCGTTTTTCGGCCTTCCTCACCACCAAGCGCGAGGTGTCGGCCGATGTCGAGGCCGTGGTGCGCGACATCATCGCCCGCGTGCGCGCCGAAGGCGACAAGGCGCTCGTCGATTACACGCTGAAGTTCGACAAAGCCGATCTCAACACGCTCGGCATCGCGGTATCGAAGGACGACATCGCCAAGGCCTATGAAGCGGCCGATCCGGCGACCGTCGAGGCGCTCAAATTCGCGCGCGACCGCATCCGCTCGCATCACGAGCGACAGAAGCCGAGGGACGATCGCTATACGGATGCCGCGGGCGTCGAGCTCGGCTCGCGCTGGACGGCGATCGAAGCCGTCGGCCTTTACGTGCCGGGCGGCACGGCGAGCTATCCAAGCTCGGTGCTGATGAACGCGGTGCCGGCCAGGGTCGCCGGCGTCGAGCGCATCGTCATTGTCGTGCCGGCCTCGGGCGGCGTCATCAATCCGCTGGTGCTGGTGGCAGCCGACCTTGCCGGCGTTTCGGAGATCTACCGCGTCGGCGGCGCGCAGGCCGTTGCAGCGCTTGCCTATGGGACCGAGACGATCAGGCCGGTCGCCAAGATCGTCGGTCCGGGCAACGCCTATGTCGCGGCGGCCAAGCGGCAGGTGTTCGGCACGGTCGGCATCGACATGATCGCCGGGCCGTCGGAAGTGCTGGTGGTGGCCGATGCCGACAACGATCCGGACTGGATCGCGGCCGACCTTTTGGCGCAAGCCGAGCATGATGTTTCGGCCCAGTCGATCCTGATCACCGACGAACCGGAATTCGGCAAGGCGGTCGTGCAGGCGGTCGAGCGCCAGCTCAAGGTGCTGCCGCGCGGCGAGACGGCCGGGGCCAGCTGGCGCGATTTCGGCGCGGTGATCCTGGTGCCGACGCTCGACGCCTCGCTGCCGCTGGTCGACAGGATCGCGGCCGAGCATGTCGAGCTCGCCTTCGACGACGCCGAGGCATTCCTTTCCAGGATGCGCAACGCGGGCGCCGTGTTTATCGGCCGCCATACGCCGGAAGTCATCGGCGATTATGTCGGCGGCTCCAACCACGTCTTGCCGACGGCGCGGTCGGCGCGTTTCTCGTCGGGTCTGTCCGTGCTCGATTTCGTCAAGCGCAGCTCGATCCTGAAGCTCGGCCCGGAGCAGCTCAAGGCGCTGGCGCCCGCCGCGATCGCGCTCGCCAAGGCCGAAGGGCTCGATGCCCATGTCCGCTCCGTCGCGATCAGGTTGAACATGTAACGATGTCCGGCCGCGACCAGACCCGCGACAGGCTGATCGACGTCGAGCTCGACGAATCGATCGGACGTTCGACGCCCGACGTCGAGCACGAGCGGGCCGTGGCGATCTTCGACCTCATCGAGGAGAACCGTTTTCGGCCGGTCAATGATGACGGCGCGGGTCCTTACAAGCTTAAGCTTTCACTGGCCGAGTCCCGCCTGGTTTTCGGCGTCAGCCGCGAGAACGGCGCCGAGGTGGTCACCCACATCCTGTCGCTGACGCCGCTGAGGCGCATCGTCAAGGACTACTACCTGATCTGCGAAAGCTACTACGAAGCCATCCGGTCCTCGACGCCGAGCCATATCGAGGCGATCGACATGGGCCGGCGCGGCCTGCACAATGAAGGCTCGCAGACGCTGATGGACCGGCTTGCCGGCAAGATCGAGATCGACTTCGACACGGCGCGCCGGCTGTTCACGCTGGTCTGCGTGCTGCACTGGCGGGGTTAGATCAGGATGATGTTTCGTTGAAACACCATCCTGATCCAGTTCTTTGTTGGAGCATGGTCTTTTCCAAAAACCGGTTCCCACTTTTTGGGATCATGCTCTAGTGGCCGCCCTGCCCCATTCGATCCTGTTCCTATGCGGCATGAACGCCGTGCGCTCGCCGATCGCGGAACAAATGGCGCGCCGCATGCTTCCCGCCACCACCTTCGTCGCTTCGGCCGGTGTGCGCGCCGGCGAGCGCGACCCGTTCGTCGATGCGGTGCTCGCCGAAGAAGGCCTGTCGCTTGGCGAGCGCCAACCCAGGACGCTGGCGGATATGGAGGACGATTATTTCGACCTGATCGTGACGCTGGCGCCGGAGGCGCATCATGCGGCGCTCGAGCTGACGCGCTCGCTGGCCGTCGAGGTCGAATACTGGCCGATGCCCGACCCCACCGACACAGGCGGCACGCGAGAGCACATCATGGCCGCCTATCGCGATGTGCGCGAGCGGCTGAAAGCGCGCATAAGCCGACGTTTTCTGCTTCCCGAGGCAAAAAACGCGGCCGATTAAGCATGTTCACAAGCGGGCGATTATCATATAGGTTCCGCCGCAAATTCCGGCCGGAGTCGGATGATTTCCGGTCGGTTCGGCCGGAAATCATCCGACTCCGGATCAAAGAACTAGAGCACGATGTTGCCCGAAAACCGCTTGACACTTTTCGGCATCATGCTCTAGGCGCCGGAACCGCCATCCAAGCAAAGGTATCGAATGCCGAAGGAAGAAGTCCTCGAGTTTCCAGGTGTGGTCACCGAACTGCTGCCCAATGCGATGTTCCGGGTGAAGCTCGAAAACGAACACGAAATCATCGCCCACACGGCCGGCCGCATGCGCAAGAACCGCATTCGCGTGCTGACCGGCGACAAGGTCCTGGTCGAGATGACGCCCTACGACCTGACCAAGGGCCGCATCACCTATCGCTTCAAGTAATCATCTAGCGCGGACCCAGAGCCGGATGATTTCAGGTCTGTTCGACCCGAAATCATCCGGCTCCAAATCAGGGAGTGGAGCATGA
Organism: Mesorhizobium sp. ESP-6-4; assembly: GCF_020164735.1. Classification (NCBI taxonomy): domain Bacteria; kingdom Pseudomonadati; phylum Pseudomonadota; class Alphaproteobacteria; order Hyphomicrobiales; family Phyllobacteriaceae; genus Mesorhizobium; species Mesorhizobium sp. ESP-6-4. The sequence goes on along the minus strand of NZ_JAIUGS010000027.1, from coordinate 1,220 downwards.
TGTCGTCCGAAAACCGCTTCACACTTTTCGGCATCATGCCCCCATGAGCATTCTGCAGAAGCTGGTGCTTGCCTCTGGTTCGCCGCGCCGCATCGAACTCTTGCAGCAGGCCGGCATCGAGCCCGACCGGGTGCTGCCCGCCGATGTTGACGAGACGCCGCTGCGCGCCGAGCATCCGCGCTCGCTGGCCAAGCGCCTTTGCAAGGACAAGGCCGAGAAGGCGCTGGCCTCGCTGAAGAGCGAGGAGGACTATGCGCCAGCCTTCATCCTCGCCGCCGACACGGTGGTGGCGGTCGGACGGCGCATCCTGCCCAAGGCCGAGACGATCGACGACGCCGTCAATTGCCTCGGCCTGCTTTCCGGCCGCTCGCACCGGGTCTATTCCGGCATCTGCCTGATCACGCCCGGCGGCAAGCTGCGCCAGCGGCTGGTTGAGACAAGGGTGCGCTTCAAGCGGCTGCCGCGCGAGGAGATCGACGCCTATGTCGCGTCGGGCGAGTGGCGGGGCAAGGCCGGCGGCTACGCCGTGCAGGGCCTGGCCGGCTCCTTCGTCGTCAAGCTGGTCGGCTCCTACACCAACGTGGTCGGCCTGCCGCTCTACGAGAGCGTGGCGCTGCTTTCCGGCGAAGGCTTCAAGGCGCACCAGCACTGGCACGCCGCGCGCTCATGAGCATAGTCCACACATGAGCTCGGGCGACAAGGTAACGCCGCTGAGGCCGAAACGGCCCTGCCCCGAATGCGGCAAACCGTCGGTGCGCGAGCATTATCCGTTCTGCTCGGCGCGCTGCAAGGACATCGACCTCAACCGCTGGCTGAAGGGCGCCTATGTCATTCCCGGCCGCGACGGCGAAGAGGAAGAAGACGACAGCCCGACGCCCAAGGACGAGCCGTAAGCGCAGCCGGCGACCGGTTGTTTTCCAGCGATTTTTCTTTCCTGACGAAATCAACACCTAGGCGCTGGACAGGCAAGATTCCCGTGCTATAACCCACGCGCTTTCAAGGGGCGCCGCCTGGCGCCTTCGTGAAACCCGGCGGGCGCATCCCGTTAGCCGGCACAGGCCCAGATAGCTCAGTTGGTAGAGCAGCGGACTGAAAATCCGCGTGTCGGTGGTTCGAATCCGCCTCTGGGCACCATTCCCTCTTGGTCCGTTCCGGACACATAGGTTACGGTTTATACCGGAGACATGGGTAACACTTTTGGCCCGAAGGGGTTGTGGAGT
>NZ_JAIUGS010000026.1:0-49588 GCF_020164735.1 Mesorhizobium sp. ESP-6-4 | reverse complement strand
ACCTCGAGCTCGACCAGCTCCAGCAACTCGGCGTCGTCGACCTGGTCGACCTTGTTCAGGAACACCACGATCGAGGGAACGCCGACCTGGCGGGCAAGCAGGATGTGCTCGCGGGTCTGCGGCATCGGGCCGTCGGCGGCCGAAACCACCAGGATCGCGCCGTCCATCTGCGCGGCACCCGTGATCATGTTCTTCACATAGTCGGCGTGGCCGGGGCAGTCGACATGGGCATAGTGACGGTTGGCCGTCTCATACTCGACATGCGCCGTCGAGATCGTGATGCCGCGCGCCTTCTCTTCAGGTGCTGCGTCAATCTGGTCATAGCGCTTGTATTCGCCAAAATACTTCGTGATCGCCGCCGTCAGCGACGTCTTGCCATGATCGACGTGACCGATCGTGCCAATGTTCACATGCGGCTTGGTGCGCTCGAATTTACCTTTTGCCATAGTCTCTTTCCTTGGACGGCCTTGACCTTCAGTTCAGTCGAATGCGGGGCGATTAGCGACAACGGCTGAAAAACACAAGTACCTTGTGGCTGAGCGGATTCTTGCTCGACCCGAACCAATGGTCGATTTCGGTGGGATATGGCGCGGATATAGGGCTGCCGCGTGTAAAATCAAAGGCTCCGGGCTGGCCCATTGCCGCCACGACGCCGCTCTGATCTTGTTCGCCGGATGCAGTTCATTCCATCCAATATCCGCGGCCCGCTGTTCATGATCGTCTCGACGGGGTCCTACCTCGTCAACGACACGATGATGAAGCTCGCCACCGTCGGATTGCCGCCCTATGAAGTTCTCCTGCTGCGGGGTGCTGCCGCCACGCTGTGGGGCGTGCCGCTGCTTCTGATGCTGGGCTATGCCAGGCAGATCCCGCTGCTCTTCGAGCGCAAGGTGCTGCGTCGCAACCTGTTCGAGCTGCTGGCAATCCTTTGTTACGTCGTGGCTTTAGCCAACATGCAGATCGCGGATTCCACCGCGCTCGGGCAAGTCACACCGCTCATCGTGCTGGTCGGCTCCTCGATGCTGTTCGGCGAAAAGATCGGCGCCACGCGCATGGCGCTGATCGGCCTTGGCTTTGTCGGGGCGCTCATGGTGGCGCAGCCGACGATGCAGGGCATTTCGGTTTATGCGCTGCTGGCGCTCGGCAACGCTGCCTTCGCGGCGGTGCGAGACCTTGCCGGGCGCAAGGTGGGCGCCGAGGTACCGGGCATGATCGTCGCCATCTCCGCGGTCGTGGTGGTGCTGGCCGGTTCAGGCGCGGCGCATCTCGTCTCCGAACAATGGGTGATGCCCGAAGGACATCATCTGCTCCTGATCGCCGGCGCCGGCCTGTTCCTGATCTTCGGCCATTTCTTCATCTTCATGGCCTACCGGGTCGGGCCGACAAGCGCGGTCGCGCCCTTTTATTACTGCTTCACCGTCTGGGCGGTCATTTCGGGCCTGCTGGTGTTCGGACAATTTCCTAACGCGCTCGCGGTTTGCGGCATCCTGCTGGTGCTAGCCAGCGGTCTCGCCATCGTCTCGCTCGACGAAAGAAAACGCCGGCTGGCCATGGTCGCCTGACGGCGCGCCTCCAGCCTGGGTCGACCCGGTCGGGTCGACCTTCAACAGCCTACTGGCTGTTCCCTGGCCTTCTACAGCGTGCGCTTGCCCGAAAACTGGTGATAGGCCCAGAGCACGACGACCGAGCCGATGACGGCCACGATCAGGCTCCAGATGTTGAGACCGGTGACACCCGCCGAGCCGAAGGCGCTGAAGATCAGCCCGCCAACGATGGCGCCGACAATGCCGAGCACGATATCCATGATCATGCCCTGGCCTGTCTTGTTGACGATCTTGCTGCCGATGAACCCGGCGATAAGGCCGAGAATGATCCAGCTGATAATGCCCATAATTCCCTCCAAAATTCCCCCGCCGCGCCATCATGGTCACATGATTGTCAAAAGCTCAAGTCAGCTTGAAATTCCGCCTGTTTGCGCCATTCTGGGGCCGGGCGGACTTGGCTGGACAAGGAGATCCATTATGGGCCTTTTCGACAATGCCGTTCCGGGCGGCAACATCACCAAACCCCTGATGATCGCGCTCGGCGCGCTTTTGGTCGGCAAGATGCTGAGCGGCAGAAGCGAAGAGGCGGCCGCGCCGCAAGAGCCGGCGCCGACGCCTGCGGGAACCGACGTGTCCGCCGATGGCGGCCTGCTCGGCGGTCTCGGCGGCCTGCTCGACAAGCTCAAGAACGCTGGCCACGGCAATGTCGCCGACTCCTGGGTCGGCACCGGCCAGAACCAACCGATCAACCCGGGTGATCTCGGCTCGGCGCTCGGGCCCTCGGTGATCCGCGAGATCGCGCAGCGCACCGGGATGAGCGAGCAGGAATTGCTGCAGCAGCTCTCCACGGCGCTGCCCGGCATCGTCGACAAGCTGACGCCGAACGGCCAAATCCCGCAGCACCATCAGGTCGTTTCAGCCTTCAACAGCTAGGGAAGTGGCCTGCTAGCGCGCCGCGTGCCACGGCGCGCGGCGTTTCATTTGAGGATTCGCGGGAAGAAATCTGGAGCGGGTAGCGGGAATCGAACCCGCATATTCAGCTTGGAAGGCTGCTGCTCTACCACTGAGCTATACCCGCGCCTTGCACTGAGGTACCGGATTCATCCGAAAAGCGCCACGCATTTTCGGTCCGAGACTTTTCGTTTCAGGGCTTCCGGGCCGGCAGTGGTGGAGAGGGTTGGATTCGAACCAACGTAGGCTAAGCCAACGGATTTACAGTCCGTCCCCTTTAACCACTCGGGCACCTCTCCAGTCTGCCGCCGGAGCCATGCAACGAGGCATTTCCGCCGATCCGGAGCCCGAGTAAGATCTTCTCCGAAATCAGCGAAGCGCCTTATGGCGGCAAGGCCGGTGGGTGTCAACCGGCGCTGCAAGGGTTTTTCGAGGATGTTCGGCATTCATTTGGCCAGCCCATATCCTTAGCCGGACGGGACGGCTATAGAGGCCGGCATGAGCGACGATAAAAGCAACAAGTCCGGCACGCGCAAGGACACCCACTACGCCAAGCTGAGGCGCGCGCATCGCGACCAGAAGGCGGGCGGTGCGCCGGCATTCCGGCCGCGCCAGCCGGTGCCACCGGGCGAGGCTGCCGCCGACGGGCTGGTGCGGCTTTACGGCCTGCATACCGTGCGGGCTGCGCTCGACAATCCGCGGCGCAGGATCAGGACGATGCTGGTGACGCGCAACGCCGCCGAACGGCTGGCGATCGGCGACCTTGCCGCCCTGCCCTTCAAGGCCGAGTTTGTCGAGCCGAAGGACATCGACAGGATCACCGGGTCTGATGCGGTGCATCAAGGCGTGCTGATCGAGGCCGAGCCGCTCAAGCCGAAGCGTCTCGACGCGCTTGGCGACACCAGGCTGGTGCTGGTGCTCGACCAGGTGACGGACCCGCACAATGTCGGCGCCATACTGCGCTCCGCGGTTGCCTTCGGCGCCGGCGCGCTGATCACGACTGCCCGTCACAGCCCGCAGGAATCCGGCGTGCTGGCGAAATCCGCCTCCGGCGCGCTCGAGCATATCGACCAGATCGAGGTGAAGAACCTCGCCGATGCGCTGGGACAGCTGCACGAGGCCGGTTTCCAGACCATCGGGCTCGATTCCGAAGGGCCGGCCGAACTGGAGAAGACCTTCGCCGGCGAGAGGATCGCGCTGGTGCTGGGCGCGGAAGGCAAGGGCCTGCGCCAGAAAACCCGCGAGACGGTGACGGCACTGGCCCGCCTCGACATGCCCGGCGCCATACACTCGCTCAACGTCTCGAACGCGGCGGCGGTGAGCCTTTATGCGGCGAGGAAGTTCATAGCGAGTAGGGAGTAGCGAATAGCGAATATTCGGGACACGATCCTTCGGCCCCGCACCCCCCTATTCGCTACTCCCTACTCGCTATTCGCTCCTTCGCCACTTCATGCCCCGCCATCCGCTCCAGCGCTCTCACCAGCGCCGAGTGATCCTCCTTGGCGCCGCCATTGGCGGCGCAGGAATTGAAGAGCTGCTGCGTGGTCGAGGTGTTGGGCAGCGACACACCGAGCGCCTTGGCGCCTTCCAGCGCCAGGTTGAGGTCCTTCTGGTGCAGCTCGATGCGGAAGCCGGGCGCGAAGGTGCGCTTGATCATGCGCTCGCCATGCACTTCGAGGATGCGCGAGGCGGCGAGCCCGCCCATCAGCGCCTGCCTCACCTTGGCCGGATCGGCGCCGGCCTTCGAGGCGAAGACCAGCGCTTCGCCGACGGCTTCGATGGTCAGCGCCACGACGATCTGGTTGGCGACCTTGGTGGTCTGGCCGACCCCGTTCGGGCCGACCAGCGTGATGTTCTTGCCCATTTTCTCAAACACTGGCTTGGCGCGCTCGAAGGCCTTTTCCTCGCCGCCGACCATGATGGTGAGCGAGGCCGCCTTGGCGCCGACCTCGCCGCCCGACACCGGCGCGTCGAGATAGTCGCAGCCGAGATCGTTGATCTTCTTGGCGAATTCCTTGGTGGCGATCGGCGAGATCGAGCTCATGTCGATGACGAGCTTGCCCTTTGACAGGCCATTGGCGACGCCATTCTCGCCGAAGAGAACGTCGGCGACCTGGGGCGTGTCGGGCACCATGGTGATGATTATGCCGGCAGCCCCGGCAACAGCGTCGTGGCCGAAAACGGTCTTCAGGCCCCTGGCGAGGAGGTCGGCGGGCGGCTTGGAGCGATGGTCGCTGGCGACGACTTTGTAGCCGGCAGCGAGAAGATGGCCCGCCATCGGCGCGCCCATGATGCCGAGGCCGATGAAACCGATGGTTTCCATTGGTGTTGCTCCTGAAAGCTTGTTCCAACTCATCGAAGGCCGGCGCTGCCCCTCATCCGCCTGCCGGCACCTTCTCCCCGTGTAGAGACGGGAGAAGGACGCTCTTAAGCCGCCGCGCTGCCCTGCCCGGCGAATTCCTTGAACCAGCCGAGCCCGGCCTCGGTGCCTGCTTTCGGCTTGTATTCGGCGCCGATCCAGCCGGAATAGCCGAGGCGGTCGATGTGGTCGTAGAGGAAGGGATAATTGATCTCGCCCGTCCCCGGCTCGTGACGACCGGGATTGTCCGCAAGCTGGATATGCGCGATGCGGCCGAGGTTGGCTTCGATTGTACGGGCGAGATCCCCCTCCATGATCTGCATGTGGTAGATGTCGTATTGCAGGAAGATATTCTTCGAGCCGACGCGGTCGATCAGCGCCAGCGCCTGGTTGGAATAGTTCAGGAAGAAGCCGGGGATATCACGGGTGTTGATCGGCTCGATCAAGAGCCTGATGCCGGCCTGCTCCAGCTTCTCGGCCGCGAAGGCGAGGTTTTCGGCAAAGACGTCTTCCAGCACCGAGCGGTCGGCGCCCTGCGGCGCGATGCCGGCAAGACAGTTGATCTGCTCGCAGCCCAGCGCATGCGCATAGCTGATCGCCTTGGCGACCCCCTGGCGGAATTCCGGCACGCGGTCCGGCAGCACGGCAATCCCGCGTTCGCCCTTCGCCCAGTCGCCGGCCGGCAGATTGAACAGAACCTGTGTCAGGCCGTTCTTCTTCAGTCGCGCCGCCACGACATCCGGGGCATGCTCATACGGGCCGATATATTCGACGCCCTTGAAGCCCGCGCGGGCAGCGGCATCGAAACGGTCAAGGAACTCTTGCTCACCGAAGAGCATCGAAAGATTGGCTGAAAAACGCGGCATTCTTTTTCTCCTTCGTCCGCCTGAACTCAATCCAACATCATGATGGCCGTCGGCGCATCCTCATCGCGCTCGGCAAGCTCCTCGAATTCGGTGACCTTGTCGATTTCCGTGCCCATGGAAATGTTGGTGACGCGCTCGAGGATGAATTCGAGAACGACCGGAACCTGGTGCTCCTTCATCAGCCGCTGCGCCTCCTTGAACGCGCCGGCGAATTCCTCGGGCTTCTTCACGCGGACCGCCTTGCAGCCCATCGCCTCGGCCACCGCGACATGGTCGACGCCGTAGCCCGCCTCCGGATCGCCGGCACGGTTGACGTTCTCGAAGGCGAGGCTCACTTCATAATCCATCGAGAAGCCGCGCTGCGCCTGGCGTATCAGGCCGAGATAGGCGTTGTTCACGACGACGTGGATGTAAGGCAGCTTGTGCTGGGCGCCGACGGCCAGTTCCTCGATCATGAACTGGAAATCATAGTCGCCGGAAAGCGCGACGATGTCGCGGTCCGGATCGGCGGCGCGCACGCCGAGCGCTGCCGGCAGCGTCCAGCCGAGCGGGCCGGCCTGGCCGCAATTGATCCAGTTGCGCGGCTTGTAGACATGCAGGAACTGCGCGCCGGCGATCTGCGACAGGCCGATCGTGGTGACATAGGTGGTGTCGCGGGCAAACGCCTTGTTCATCTCCTCATAGACGCGCTGCGGCTTCAGCGGCACCTGTTCGAAATGCGTCTTGCGCTTCATGGTCTTCTTGCGCTGCTGGCACTCCTTCGCCCAGCCCGACCAGTCGCGCAGCTTGCCGGCCGTGCGCCATTCGGTGGCGACGTCGAGCAGGATCTTCAGCGCGGCGCCCGCGTCCGAGACGAGGCCTAGATCCGGCGCGAAGACACGGCCGATCTGCGTCGGCTCGATGTCGACATGAATGAATTTTTTCCCCTTGGTGTAGACGTCGACCGAGCCGGTGTGGCGGTTGGCCCAGCGGTTGCCGATGCCGAAGACGAAGTCCGCCTCAAGCATCGTCGCATTGCCGTAGCGGTGCGACGTCTGCAGGCCGCACATGCCGGCCATCAGCCGGTGGTCGTCGGGGATCGCACCCCAGCCCATCAAGGTCGGGATGACCGGCACGCCGGTGACTTCCGCGAACTCGATCAAGAGATCGGAAGCGTCGGCGTTGATGATGCCGCCGCCGGCGACGATCAGCGGCTTTTCAGCCTCGTTGAGCATCGCCAGCGCCTTCTCGGCCTGGGCACGCGTTATCGCCGGCTTGAAGGGGGCGAGCGGCTCATAGGCGTCGATGTCGAATTCGATCTCGGCAAGCTGCACGTCGACCGGCAGGTCGACCAGAACCGGCCCGGGCCGCGAGGAGCGCATCAGATGGAAGGCCTTCTGCAGCGTCATCGGCACCAGATAGGGCTCCATGACAGTGACGGCCCATTTGGCGACCGGTGCTGCGATCGAGGCGATGTCGACGGCCTGGAAATCCTCCTTGTTGAGGCGCGCGCGTGGAGCTTGACCAGTTATGCATAAGATCGGAATCGAATCCGCCGAGGCCGAATAGAGGCCGGTGATCATGTCGGTGCCGGCCGGACCGGAAGTGCCGATGCAGAGCCCGATGTTGCCGGCCTTGGCCCGCGTATAACCTTCGGCCATGTGCGAGGCGCCTTCGACATGGCGCGCCAGCACATGGCGGATGGTGCCGCGCGCCTTCAGCGCCGAATAGAGCGGGTTGATCGCCGCGCCCGGAACGCCGAAGGCATTGGTGATGCCTTCCTTTTCGAGAACGAGAACCGCAGCGTCGACAGCGCGCATCCTGGCCATGGCAAGCCTCCATTTCGTTGCTTGGCTTGAGAATGCCAGTGTGCGTTCGATTTTTCAATTTTTTCAGAATATTTTTTCATTTCTAGAAAAACCGCCGTTATCGGCTGATTTCGCTTCACTTTTCCTTTTCCAAAAAATCGCTCATGGCCACTACTGAAAAACTTTTTCATTGCATGCGATGTCAAATCGGCGAGAATGGCCGGTATGGAAACGACGGAAAAACGCCAGCGCGGCCGGCCGCGCGCCTTCAACGGCCCATCCGAAGCGGCCTCGGTGCAGTCGCTCGACCGGGCGCTGCGGATCCTGGCCATCGTCGCCGAGGCCAGCGGCTTGTCGCTGAGCGAGATCGCGGCGCAAAGCGGCATTGCCGCCTCGACCGCCTATCGCATGCTGACGACGCTGGAAAACCACGGCATGGTCGAGTTCGATACGACCGATCAGCTCTGGTCGGTCGGCGTCGAGACCTACCGCATGGGCGCAGCCTTCCTGCGCCGGCGCAAGCTGGTCGACCGCGCCCGCATCGTCATGCAGGAATTGATGGAAAAGACCGGCGAGACCGCCAATCTCGGCGTCGCCGAGGACGATTGCGTCGTCTTCGTCAGCCAGGTCGAGACGCACCAGGCGATCCGCGCCTTTTTCCGGCCGGGCACGCGCAGCCCGTTCCATGCTTCCGGCATCGGCAAGGCGGTGCTGGCGCATCTCGAGCCGGAACGGGTCGCCGCTATCCTGCGTAAGGCGGGCCTGCAGCGCTACACGGACAAGACGCTTTCCGACATTTCGGCGCTGGCCCATGATCTGGCCGTCATCAAGCATCGCGGCTGGTCGGTAGACGACGAGGAGCGCCACCCCGGCATGCGCTGCGTGGCCGCCGCCATCTTCAACGAGTTCGGCGAGCCGCTCGGCGGCGTTTCGGTGTCCGGACCGACGGTGCGGGTCACGCCTGAGCGGCTGGCCGAGATCGGTCCGCTGGTGCGCGACGCCGCGGTCGAGGTGACGAAGATGATCGGCGGCGTGAAAGCCTACTAGAGCGTTTCACCGTTTCATGGAAACGGCGAACCGCTCTAGCTCTTTGTTTTTACGCAATTCCGAACGGAAAACCGCACACACTTTTCCTGGAATTGCTCTAACTAAGACGCGCCTGGCAATGCGCTCTTTGCCGATATGTCGAAGAAATCGAGCAGGATCGCCAGCGCGACGCCACAGGCCGCGAAAATGAGGCCGGCGAGGAATATCCGACTGGCGCGGTCATGAATGCTTCGCTGCAAGGATTTGATGTCGAGCAGAATGGCCAGCGCCCGGATCTGCAGCGCAATGCCGACCAGGATCGGCAGGACGGCAATCAGATGGTAGGTCTGCCATGGGATGGGGTTGGCCGCCCAATGGGTGATGAAGCCTAGCGAGAACGCCAGCAGGATGCCAACGATTGTGATGGTGCCGTTGCGGAAAACCGGTTCGACCCGTTCTTCCCTAGGATCCTGATTGTCCAAGCGACCCTCCCCTCGATTGCCGTCAAAGCCAGACTAAACGCTTGCAAAATCGCTGTACATCTTTGGTTGCACAGCAGGAACCGACCGGACGCCGGACTCGACCGTCTTGCCGCGGCGTCGGGATGCATGCCAAAGGGCACGGATGCGGAAAACAGCTTATCTTCTATGCGCCGCTTCGCTTTGCGGATGCGTGGCGGCGAAACCGCCGCCGGTCGAGGCCATCGGCAACCCACTGGTCGATCCCATTCCGATCTCGCTCGCTCTGGAGGAGATCATTACCGCCGGCGTCCGCCAACATCTGAAGAACACCATCGCTGCCAGATTCGGAACGATGCTCGCCGGAGAACGCACCTTGAACGGCCGCCACGAAGTGGTGGCGTGCGGCTATGTCGACGACAAGGGCTTTCCCGGCGGCAACGAGCCTTTCATCGGCAAGATCTATCCCGATGCCGGAAACAGCTTTGAACTGGTTGCGATAAATGACGTTTCGGTCATCGGCGCCTGCAAGGCGGCGGGATTGGCAATGCCGGAGCTGAAGCCCAATTCCTGAATTGCTGGAGGCCGAAACGTCGTCCGCTTCAAATCAAGCCAATCAGGCGGATGCTCAGCGCAAGAAAAGGGGCTGCGGGCAGCCCCTCTTTCCAGCCGTTTGTTCAGCTCCCTTCTAGAGCCTGCAATAGCGCGGGCCGTCGTAGCTCATATAGGTGTCGGTGCGCTCGTCGTAGCTGGCGTAGCGGGCGTAGCAGCGGCGGACGTGGATCGAGTCGTAGCCGTCGTCCTCGACATAGACAGTGCGGGGCTGCTGCTGGGCGAGCAGGCTGCCGAGAACGAAACCGCCGACGCCGGCGGCAATGCCGATGCCGAGCTCGCGGCGGTGATGATGGTCGTGGGCGGCCGAAGGCTGGACGGTGCCGACGAGCGAGCCGGCGGCGACGGTGGTGGCGATGAGGCCGGAAACGATGGTGCGCTTGAACATGACGATCTCCTGTTTCGGTGGAGAGGCGAACCATCCGCCTCTTGATCGTCTGTCGCTGCGGCCCGGAAAAAGGTTCGAAGTATTTTCGCGATTTTTTTCGCCAGGATTGAGCGAATAGGGAGTAGCGAATAGCGAGTAGGGAAAGCGGGGATATACTGAATGCAAATCCCCTATTCGCTACGCACTATTCGCCACTCGCTCTCTTTCACCCCATCCCCGTCACGTGCCTCAGCCAGAAGGCCAGCACGATGAAACCGATGAAGGTGGCGACGCCGGTCCAGTCGATGTTGGCCTTCTTCAGATCGCTGATGACCTTCACCAGCAGAAGCCAGGTCACGACGATGAGCGGCAGGATGATGACGAATCTGATCATGCGGCACCCGTTCGATGCGATTGCACCCGAAAAAGATGTAGGAAGCGGCGCAGCGCTTTTCAGCATGCCGGCCAAGCCACGGCATCCATTGGCAGCCCAAAACGGAGTTTTGTCTTTACTGGCGCACGAAATGTGCTACCGGAGCGCCGTTGCCCTTGTAGCTCAGCTGGTAGAGCAGCGGTTTTGTAAACCGAAGGTCGCGGGTTCGATCCCTGCCGGGGGCACCATCCTGTAGCGGAGACGCCCGCAATGCCCTTCGAACAAACGCTGTTCGCGAGCGCACGCGGCTGAGCACGCCGGTTATAATCGCTAGTGGCGTGACGCAGACGCGGGGAAGCATGTCGCGAACCCTGATCATCGTTGGTCTCTGTTTGGTTGCCGTAGGTCTGCTATGGCCCTGGGTGGGCCGGATCGGCCTTGGCCGGCTACCGGGCGATATCGTGATCGAGCGCGAACATTTCAGGCTCTACGTTCCCATCACCACGGGAATACTGATCAGTGTCGTGGTCTCGGCGATCCTGTGGCTGATCAACCGTTAAGGGCGCTTCGGCGGCAGCGATTTCGCTTCACACCCCAATCGCCACCACCAGCACCCTGTTCTGCCTTCGTATTGCCGCGCGCAGTTCCGGTATCTTTGCCTCGTCGCGCTTCACAAACTCGATGAACATCATGTTCATGTTGTTGAAGATCAGTTCGCCCACCGCCGGCCCGTCTATGTCCGAGCGCACAAGCCCGATCTCCTGCAGGCGGACTATCAGCGCGCTGATCTGCTTGGTCAATTCGCGGTCGAGCGCGGTGTAGGCCTGGCCGAAGGGGCTGTCGGGCAGTTGCGTCGAGATCGCCATCGCCTGGCGCCACATCTCTTTGCTCAGATAATTCAGCGAGTGCTCGATATAGATGCCGATCAGCGTGTCGAGCGCGTCGCCGACATTGGCGGGCGGGCTGGCGACAACCCCTCGCCCGGCATTCAGCACCTCGTTGACCTCCATAGAGACGATGGCGCCGAGGATGTCGCCCTTGTTCTGGTAGTAATTGTAGATCGTGCCGATCGAGACCTCGGCCTGCGCTGCGATCGCCTCGATCTTGGCGCCTTCATAGCCGGCCTCGCGGAAAAGCTCCGTCGCCGCATCGACGATGCGCCTGTGCCGGTCCGCCTTCTGCCGTTCGCGCAATCCGCTCATATCGGCCTCTCTGCCACAAAATCATAATTGACTCAATTTTAGAATTGGTTCAACTTTTCTTCCAACAAGCCAGCAAGGCAGGGAGAACACTCGATGACCATCACCGCCCGGACTCCGCATTTCACCCTGAAGTCTTATCTCGTAGCGGCCTGCGCGACAGCCGCGTTGCTGCTCGCAGCCAGTGCCGCGCAGGCCGCCGATCTCAACGCTCTGATCTGGTGCGATCATTCCGATCCGGCGCTGCTGCGGCCCTTCGAGGAAGCCAACAACGTTAAGGTCAACGTCAAGGAATTCGAAGGCACAGGCGCGGGGCTCGCCATCGTCGACCAGTCGCAGCCCGGCGACTGGGACGTGATGGTGATCGATAGCATCGACGTGCCGCGCGGCGTCGAGAAAGGCCTGTTCGAGCCGCTGCCCGAAGACAAGCTGCCCTTCGCCGACCTCTTCCCCGAAGTGAAGATGGACAAGTCGACCGTCGTCGACGGCAAGCGCTACGGCATCACTGAAAAGTTCGGCTACAACACGATCGGCTTCAACAAGACCAAGGTCGATCCGGCCGACATGCAGTCGCTGGCCTCCCTCACCAGCGACAAATACAAGGGTAAGGTCGCGATCTACGACTACTACCTGCCGGTGATCGGCATGGCCGCTCTGGCCATCGGCAAGAAGACGGCCGACCTCACCGAGGCCGATCTGCCTGCCCTCAAGGCCGAACTGCTCAAGATGAAGGCCAACGCCAAGCTGGTCGGCGAGGTCACGGCCAGCCAGACCGCTCTCGCCACCGGCGAGGTCGACATATTGGTCGGCGGCGGCGAATGGGTGACGGCCGGCCTTGCCAAGGAAAACCCGGCGCTCGATTTCTCGATCCCGAAGGAAGGTGCTGTGCTCTGGTCGCAGTCGCTCGCCATGTTCAAGGATTCCAAGAACAAGGACATGGCGCTGAAATTCATCCAATACATCCTGAGCCCCGAGGGCCAGGCGCGGCTTGCCACCTCTTCCTGCTACTGGGGCATGCCTTCGAACAAGAAGGCGGCGCTGACTGATGATCAGAAGAAGATCCTGCGCTTCGACGAGCAGCCCGGCTTCCTTGCCCGCGCCCAGGCCTATCCGGCGCCGAACGCCGATCTCGATAAGAAGATGCAGGATATGTGGACCGAGATGCTGCAGGCGCAGTAAACCGGCCGATGACATCAGCGGGAAACAAGTCGCGTGCCCTGCCCTGGGCGCTGGTCACGCCGGCGCTGGCATGGACATGTGCTTTCTTCGTGCTGCCCTTCATCGCCATGGGGTTTTCCAGCCTGACGGCGCATGAAGGCGGCGGCTTCACTCTGGCCAATTACAGCCAGTTCTTCACCGATCCGTCCTACTGGCGGGCGATGGTGAACTCGCTGGAGGTAACGGCGATCGTCACCGTCATCTCGATCCTGCTTGCCTATCCCTTTGCCTGGATTCTTGCCGAGATGGTGCCGGAACGCTGGCAGCGGCTGGCGCTGATGCTGGCGGTGCTGCCGTTCTGGACCTCCTATGTCGTGCGCTCCTATTCCTGGCTGCTGGTGCTGGCGCAGAATGGCGTCATCAACCGGGCGCTTACCGGCATCGGCCTGATCGGCGAGCCGCTCCAGCTTGCCAACACGCGTTTCGCGACCGTCACCGGCTTCGTGCATTTCTTCGTCATGTTGTTGACGCTGACGATCTTCGCCAATCTGAAACAGCTCAGCCCGAGCTACCGCAAGGCTGCGGCCGACCTCGGCGCGGGGCCGGTGCGCACCTTCCTGCATGTCGTGCTGCCGCTGACCTTGCCCGGCATCATGGTGGGCGCCTTCCTCACCTTCGTGCTCTGCATCGGCGACTACATCACGCCGCAGATCCTCGGCGGCAACAACGAGCTGGTCATGCCGCAGCTCGTCATGATGCAGATCGGCCGCCGCGGCGACTTCCCGTTGGCTTCCGCGCTGTCGATCATCCTGATGGCTGTGGTGACCATCGCCTATCTTGCCTGCGCCCGCTGGCTGAAGATCGAGCGGGCCTGACCATGCGCGCCGCCATCCGCCTCGCCGCCTGGGTCTACGCCATCGCGATATACGGCTTCATCTTCCTGCCGGTGATCGTGCTGGTGCTTTTCTCGCTGCAGGCCACGTCTTTCCCGATCCCGCCCTTCACCGGCCCGTCGCTGCGCTGGTATCAGGCGATGCTGTCGGATGCGAGGCTGACCTCGGCGCTCCTCAACTCGCTGCTTGTGGCGGTGCTCTCCTCGCTTGCCTCCGTCACGCTCGGCTTCCTCTCAGCCTGGGGTTTCGCCCGCTTCGTGCTGCCGGGCTCGGCCATCCTGCGCGGCCTGATCACACTGCCGCTGACCGTGAGCTATCTCATCATCGGCATGGGCCTTCTGGTGCTGTTCAATTGGGCCGGCGTGCCGAAGTCGCTCTTGGCCGCCGGCATCGGCCATGTCGTGATCAACCTGCCGCTCTGCTTCGCCATCATCTACAGCCAGATGGGCGACCACCAAATCAACATCGAGCGCGCCGCGCGCGACCTCGGCGCCGCCGAATGGAAGGTGCTGCTCATGATCACCGTGCCGGTCATGGCGCCGGCGATCTTCGCCGGCTTCTTCCTGTCGATGACCTTCTCCTGGGATGAGTTCGTCATCTCCTTTCTGCTCACCCGCTTCGAGACGACGCTGCCCGTGGAGATCTGGAACCTGCTGCGTTCCGGCCTCAACCCCAAGACCAATGCCGTCGGCTCGCTGGTCTTCGCCGTCTCCATCGTCCTGGTGGTGCTTTTCGAGTTGACGCTGTTGCGGAGAAAGCCGGCATGAGCGCGCCCCTCGTCGACATTCGCAACGTCTCGCATCGCTTCGGCCAGCTACTGGTGCTGAAGAATGTCTCGCTGGCGATCGAGCCGGGCAGCTACACGATCCTGCTCGGGCCGTCCGGCTCCGGCAAGACGACGCTGCTTTCGATCCTTGGCGGCTTCGTCACGCCCAGCGAGGGCAAGGTGTTCATCCGTGGTGTGGATTGCACCGCGGTGCCGCCGGCGAAGCGCCCGACGACCACCGTCTTCCAGGACTACGCGCTGTTTCCGCATATGAGCGTCGGCGGCAATGTCAGCTTCGGGCTACGCATGCAAGGCGTCGACGGCGCGACCCGGGCGGCGAAGGCGCGCGATGCGCTCGCCCTCGTCGGGCTGGCGGCCGCCTTCGACAAGAAGCCGCATCAGCTTTCCGGCGGCCAGCGCCAGCGCGTCGCGCTTGCCCGCGCGCTGGTCATCGAACCGGCGGTGCTGTTGCTTGATGAGCCGCTCGGCGCGCTGGACCTGAAACTGCGCCGGCAGATGCAGGACGAGCTGAAAGCGATCCAGAAGCGCGTCGGCACCGCCTTCATCCACGTCACGCACGACCAGGAGGAGGCGATGGCGCTGGCCGACCATTGCGTGGTGATGAATGACGGCCGCATCGAGGACGAAGGCCCGCCCGAGCGCGTCTATGCGCGGCCGGCGACGCGCTTTTCCGCCACTTTCATGGGCGAGAGCACGATTCTTGCCGGCACCGTGACCGAGGCGAGGAACGGGATCGTCACGGCCTCGACGGCGTTGGGGCCGATTTCACTGCCAGGTGCATCGCCTGCCGGCGCCAAGGTCACGCTCGCCATCAGGCCCGAGCATATCGCCCTCGGCGAAGCGAAGAGCGATGTCGCGCTCGGCACGGCCAAGGTCGGCGATGTTGTCTTCCAGGGCAGCTTCAAGCGTGTGCAGGCCATCTCGACGCAGGATACCGCGCTACAATTCATCGCCAAGGTGCCCGCTTCCGCCACCGTCCGGGCAGGCGACACGATCCCGGTTTCGTGCAACGTTCAAGACATCATCCTGCTGGCGGACTGATCCATGGGCACGCTTCCGGTCATCGAGGCTCCGGACTGGTACGAAACCATCCGCATGGGCGACGACATCACGCTCATCCATGAGCCGTGGATAAAACCATTCTTCCGCTGCAACATCTGGCATGCGCGCGGGCGCGACCGCGACCTGTTGTTCGATACCGGCCTCGGCCATTTCAGCCTGAAACACCATGTGCCGCTGGTGAGCGAGCGCAAGCTGACTTGCGTGGCCAGCCACACGCATTTCGACCATATCGGCTGCCATCACGAATTCCCGGACCGCTGCGTGCACTCCGCCGAAGCGGCAATCCTTGCCGATCCACGCAACGAATGGACGGTGGCGGACCGCTACGCCAATGAGGAGATGTTCGACGGCGCGCCGGTGGGCTGGGATACGGCGCGCTACCGCATCCTGCCCGCGCCGGCGGGCCGGCTGCTCGAGCATGGCGACGTGATCGACCTCGGCGACCGCGCCTTCGAGGTCATCCACACACCTGGACACTCGCCCGGCGGGATCGCGCTTTATGAGAGAAAGACCGGCATCCTGCTGTCCGGCGACATCGTTTATCACGGGCCGCTGATCGACGACGTCTATCACTCCGACATCGATGACTACGTCGGGACCCTGCTTTCCATGCGCGAGCTCAACGTCTCGGTCGTGCATGGCGGCCATTTCCCGAGCTTCGGCAAGGTGCGCTACCGGCAACTCATCGATGAGTATGTCGCGGGCAAACGCAAGGCCGGGTGCCACTTGCAGAGCGGCTGAGCGATCAGGGAAGCGAAGCCTACAGCGCCCTTTGCGGGCAAAGTGTTCCCGTGGCGTCGCCGCAGCGGGAAGCTGTCGGCTGCGGCCGCTGGCTCATCTCTTCGGAATGACGCACCAGCTCGGCGAACATCAGCGCGAAACTTCCCATCATCAGGAAGACTATGATCAGACGCGTTACCGGCAATAGACAGGTCTCTCGACTGGCTAGCCCCCGCCAACCCATCCACTGTCGGCTAACATGATCGATCCGGCTTTACGAGTGTTTAAGCTTCGCCTTAACCATAGCAGCCATCACATTCATGTCGCGGCTGTCACGAAGCGCGATTGTCGGGTGTGCCCCCCGGCCGGCGCAGCGCCCTTCACAGACGTGGGCGCCGCATGCTACGCCGTCGCCGGCGCGGCCCCGCAGACGGTCGCCCTCCGGGAGCCATGAGCAAAGCCGCCAGCCGTTTCGCCTTCGTTTCTTCCGACACCGACGACGCCCGCGCGGCGTTGGAAAGCCTGTCCGCGCGCTATGGACAGGTGCCTGTCGCGGATGCCGAGATCATCATCGCGCTCGGCGGCGACGGCTTTCTTCTGCAGACGCTGCGCGAGACGATGAGCACGGGCAAGAAGGTCTACGGCATGAACCGTGGCACCATCGGCTTCCTGATGAACGAATATCGCGCCGGCGGCCTCGAGGAACGCATCGCCAACGCCGTCTCCGAGACGATCCGGCCACTGGAAATGGTCGCCGTGACGCATGACGGCGAAACGATTTCGGCGCCGGCCATCAACGAGGTGGCGCTGTGGCGCCAATCCTACCAGACGGCGAAGATCCGCATCACCGTCGACGGCCAGGTGCGGCTGGAGGAGCTGAACTGCGACGGCGTGATGATCGCGACGCCCGCCGGTTCCACTGCCTACAATCTGTCGGCGCATGGGCCGATCCTGCCGCTCGATGCGCCGCTTCTGGCGCTGACGCCGGTCAGTCCTTTCCGGCCGCGCCGCTGGCGCGGGGCGCTGCTGTCCAACAAGGCGACCGTGCGCTTCGACATCCTGGAAGCCGAAAAGCGCCCGGTGAATGCCGCCGCCGACCACACCGAGGTCAAGGCCGTGGCTTCTGTCACCGTGCGGGAATCGCCGACGGCCACGGCAACTTTGCTGTTCGATCCGAACCATTCCTGGAACGAGCGTATCCTTGCCGAGCAGTTCCGCTACTGAGCCGGCGCAAGGATATTGTTTCGATCAATGCATGTCGCCCAAGCGCGCAGCGGTTTTGGGCATACGGCGTGATCAAGCAAAGATATAAAGCGCGGAGCCCCAAACCGTTTCGCCGCGACGCGCTTTAAGCATCGCGATTAAGGTTACGTCTTCACAATCGCTGTATTTCGGTCCGTTTCTGTTGACAAATCGAGGGCTTGCGCCTAACTGCAACACCGATCTTGCAGGCGCGCGGCGCCTGCCGCGGCTACTGTGTCGCGATTTTCCCAACCAACAAAGACAACAAACACTTGTCCTCAGACACCACGACCGCTCAAGAAGCGTTGACATTCTCAGACCTCGGCTTGTCGCCGAAGGTTCTCTCCGCGGTCACCGATGCCGGCTACACCACGCCGACGCCGATCCAGGCCGGCGCCATCCCGCATGCGCTGCTCGGCAAGGACGTGCTGGGTATCGCCCAGACCGGCACCGGCAAGACCGCTTCGTTCGTGCTGCCGATGCTGACGCGCCTGGAAAAGGGCCGGGCCCGAGCCCGCATGCCGCGCACGCTGATCCTCGAACCGACCCGTGAGCTCGCCGCGCAGGTCGAGGAAAACTTCATCAAATACGGCAAGAACCACAAGCTCAATATCGCGCTGCTGATCGGAGGCGTCTCCTTCGACGAACAGGACAAGAAGCTCGAGCGCGGCGCCGACGTGCTGATCGCGACGCCCGGCCGCCTGCTCGACCACCGCGAGCGCGGCAAGCTTCTGCTCAATGGCGTCGAGATCCTCGTCATCGACGAGGCCGACCGCATGCTCGACATGGGCTTCATTCCCGATATTGAGCGCATCTGCGAGATGATCCCGTTCACGCGCCAAACGCTGTTCTTCTCGGCGACGATGCCGCCGGAGATCACCAAGCTCACCGAGAAGTTCCTGCACGCGCCGGTGCGCGTCGAGGTTTCGAAGGCCGCCTCCACGGCGACCAGCATCACGCAGCGGCTGGTCAAGTCCGGCTCGAAACCCTGGGAAAAGCGCGAGACGCTGCGCGATCTGATCAAGGCCGAAGACGCCGATTTGAAGAACGCCATCATCTTCTGCAACCGGAAGGTCGAGGTGTCGGAGCTGTTCCGCTCGCTGTTGAAGCATGATTTCGATGCCGGCGCGCTGCATGGCGACATGGACCAGCGCGCCCGCATGCAGATGCTCGCCAATTTCCGCGACGGCAAGCTGCGCTACCTCGTTGCCTCGGACGTCGCAGCGCGCGGTCTCGACATTCCCGATGTCAGCCATGTCTTCAATTATGACGTGCCCATCCACGCCGAGGATTACGTCCACCGCATCGGCCGCACCGGCCGCGCCGGACGCGCCGGCAAGTCCTTCACCATCGCCACCCGCTCCGACACCAAATATGTCGACGCCATCGAGAGGCTGATCGGCACCAAGATCGAGTGGCATGACGGCGACCTGTCAACCGTGACCGAGAGCGAGGGCGAGGAGCAGCCGCGCCGCGGCCGCGGCGCCCCGCGTCGCGCCGGCCGCAAGGACGAGGACCGCAAGGACCGGGGCGAGCGCAAGAAGGACCGTCACGCCAAGCGCGACGAGACGCCCGATGCCGCGCGTGAGGAACAGCCTGTCGCCGAAGTGGCCGACATCGCCGAACGCCGCGCCCGCAAGGACGCGATCCGTTCCGAGAACGAGCGCAAGGGTTCTGGCAGCCGTCACGAGCAGCGCGGCGACGCCCGTCCGCAGCGCGACCGCCCCGGCCGCCATCGTCAGGAAGAAGACGACGCAACCGTCGGCTTCGGCGACGACGTGCCGGCCTTCATGCGGATCGTCGCGAAGGTCTGAAGCCGATATCAGCGTAGCCTGAATTGAAAACGGCCCCACACGGGGCCGTTTCGTTTTTGGCTTCGCCTGGACCAATTCAGCCAAAGGCGATGCCTACATCGGACCCGGCATCATCTTGGTCGGCTTTTCAAGCATCGGGAACTCGGCCTTGCTGCATTTCACGTTCGGGTTCGTCGGGCTGAACATGCCGTTCGGATTGTCCCTGAACAGCCATGCATGCAGGTCGTAGTGGACGAACTCCCTCGGAATGAGCGGGTAGTGGCCTTCCATCGGCCCCATGAATTTCTGCCCGAACAGCGTCGGCACCTCCTTGGTGTCCGGCGTCAGCGGCACCAGCCATTCCACCCCGACCAGCTTCAAGCCTTTCTTGGTCGGCTCGTAGATCAGGACGTTGGGCTTCATCGGGTCGAGCGGCTTGCCGACGCTCGGAACGTTGACGAAATGGATGCCCATCGCGCCCTTCTGATAGTACATAGCGCCGTCTATCTTCTCGCCGGCATAGTGGATGCAGCCGACGGTCGACAAATAGAGGTCGCGAACAGCGGCGGTGTAATCTTCATACTTGGCCAGCGATTTCTTCAAGGCTTCGATGTCGGCCTTGTTGGCGTCCTCGGCCCGGGCCGAAGCGAGCCCGAACGATGTGCCGATAAGACATGCCAAAACGACGACGCCGCAGCGCCCCAAGCGAGCTGTTCTTGTCATGCATTCCTCCCAGATTCTCTTGATCTGGCCGTGCAAGACCGGGGCGGTAGATGTTGATTGCGCGGCCGATTGACCGCCCCATCCCCTCTGGAACAGCAGAATGTTAGTCCTTTCCCCGGTTTTGGAAAAGCATTAATTAGAACAAACTAATGTCCTAAGGCTTCGACCCATCTTTGGACCATTTCAAACAAAAACGGCCCCCTTCGGAGCCGTTTGTCTTGATGGAATTGCGCCTCTGCGCGCCGTTTTCTCAGGTGAGCGGCGACAGCTGGATTTCGACGCGGCGGTTCTGCTCGCGGCCGGCGGCGGTCGCATTGGATGCGATCGGGCGGGTCTTGCCGAAGCCGGTGACGGCGAAGCGGCGCTGATCGACGCCCTGACCGGACAGGTAGTTGGCGACGGCAAGCGCGCGACGCTGCGACAGGTCGAAATTGTGCTCGTCGCCGCCTGTCGAATCGGTGTGGCCGAACACGTCCACAGTGGTCTGGCGGAATTTCTTCAGCACCAGCGCGACCGAATTCAGCACCGGATAGAAGCCCGGCTTCACCGCGTCCTGGTCGACATTGAAGGTGATGTCGGACGGCATGTTGAGGATGATCTGGTCGCCGCTGCGGGTGACGCTGACGCCGGTGCCCTGCAATTGGCGGCGAAGCTCGGCCTCGTTTTGGTCCATCGTCGCGCCGATCGCGCCGCCGGCGAGCGCGCCGATGCCGGCGCCGATCAACGCGTTGCGGCGGTCGTTGCCACCGGCCAGCAGGCCAAGGCTGGCACCTGCCAGGGCGCCGAGGCCGGCACCGGCCGCCGTGTTGGAGATCTTCTGGTCGCCGGTATACGGATCGGTGGTGGTGCAGGCGCTCACCAATAGAGCCGTCGCCACGGCGACGAGCACAGTCTTCTTCATGAGATTGGTCCCTCTCCAATTCGCGGCCTTTGCGACCGCGCCAAATCAGCCCTTCCGCAGCCTTGTAGCATGAAATGCGGCGAAAAACGGAACGGGAATGCCGCCGGTAAAGTCCGGCGGTGGCTCCCGTGTCGGCTCTACCACAAATTCTTGCCGTCGATGACCACCACCTCGACCTTGTCCAGATCGAAATCATCGAACAGGCGCGAATTGACGCTGATCTTCGGGTTGTCGAAATCCGGCTCTCCGGTCGACCAATCAGGCGTCTCGGTGAAGGTGCCGCAGCCGCAAATGGCGCAGAAACCATGCTTCACCGTCTTTGAGCCCCAGCGATAGAAGGAGACATTCTCCGGCGGGCTCGTCAGCTTGAATTGCGACGGCACATAATAGGCCCATAACGAGCCCCGCTTCGAGCAGAACGAGCATGTGCATTGCGTCACCGTCCGCGGCGCCTCGGCAACCTCGAAGGTTGTCGCCTTGCAGTGACAGCTTCCCCTGATGGTCATGGACTCAACCTCTCCGTTGTCCGCCGCGCCCTTAGTTTCACGCAATTCCAGACGGAAAACCGCTACGCACTTTTCCTGGAATTGCGCGTCCTGGGTGCACGCAATTCCGGACGGAAAACCGCTACGCACTTTTCCTGGAATTGCTCGGTGCAGGGCAACATAAAGAAATCGTCCTGACAACCGTCTGTCAGCAAAGTCGGCAGCCTTCTCCTGCCGTGGATCGAGCCCCAGCGCCTCGCCTTCCGCGGCAGGTTCAGAGCCCTAGTAGGAGGGAGGCGGCACGAACAGGCAGATGGTCTTGCCGGCGTCGAGCCCGGCCTGGTGCGCACACCAGTGGTACTCGCCGTCGGGCGAATTCTTGACCCGCTTGTCGGCATAAGCCACCACCTCGCCCGTACCTTCAATGACGTAGCCCTCGGGCCGCTCGCTGATCGATGACTGCGGCACCTCCTTGCAATCGTAGTTGGCACAACAGGCAAAGGGATATTTCCAGCCTTGCGGCATGGCCGCGGTGGGCTGGGCATCGTGCGCAGCAGCCGGCGGCGCCAGCGCCGCGATCGCTCCAACGGCGAACAGGGAGAACAAAAGTCGGCCAGCCGGTCGAACGGCTTGGGCCGATCTTGATATGGCAGCAGACATCGAAGCGTTCCTTTCGAGCATCAAGCGTTTTCGCTTGCCCGTTCCCGGAACGTGTCTTCCCAGTGGCCGGATCGTCGGTCGCAGATATGCCGCATCCGGCCATAAATGCTTTTTACCCAGCACGAAGGCTGGGCTGATTCCCTGGCTGGCGCAAGCATCCGCTTGCAACGGCAATGCCGCGCTTCACGCCAACCTCTGCCATCCAGAATCGTGCGTCGGCTTGGTTAATGAGCGGTTAGCCGCGCGGATCTGGTGCCCGACAACGAGATTCGGCTCAAGCTGGTTCCAGACGTTCAGTCGGGAACATGCTCATCATACTGCGGCAGGTCGTCAGCGATTGTGAACCACTTCGCCTTGGACCCGACAAAAATGTGCGCGCTCGGCCGTATCGTCGGCTCGTCGACCAGCGTGCCCATGGCGACATGCACGTAGGCGCCGTCGCGGACCAACGAATAAAGGAGCGAGCCGCATCGGCCGCAATGCGCGTCGTGGCCGCTCTCGTCGCCGAAGATCAGCAGCCCGCCCTCGCCCGCGATGAGACGGAACTTGTCGCGCTCGATGCCGGCGAACGGCTTGAACGCGGAGCCCGTCGTGCGCCGGCAGTTCGAGCAATGGCAGTTCGCCGCGTAAACGAATTCGTCCGCAACCTCATAGTGGACGTCGCCGCAGAAGCATTTTCCCGCAAGTACCGTAGACACCGGCTTTCTCCGCTCCTGCAACGGGTGCGTACTAGTCGAGGTCCGCCACCGCTTCGCCTGCGCCGCCCTCGATGCGATGCGAGAGCGAGGCTTCCATGAATTCGTCAAGGTCGCCGTCGAGCACACTCGAAGGCGAGGTGCTTTCGACGCCGGTGCGCAGATCCTTCACAAGCTGATAGGGCTGCAGCACGTAGGAGCGGATCTGGTGGCCCCAGCCGATATCGCTCTTCGACGCCTCGGTGGCATTGGCGACCGCCTCGCGCTTCTTCAGCTCTTCCTCGTAAAGCCGCGAGCGCAGCATTTCCCAAGCCTTGGCGCGGTTCTTGTGCTGCGAGCGCTCGGCCTGGCAGGCGACTGCTATGCCGGTCGCCAGATGGGTGATGCGCACCGCCGAGTCGGTGGTGTTGACGTGCTGGCCGCCCGAACCCGAGGAACGATAGGTGTCGATGCGCACGTCGGATTCGGAAACATTGATCTCGATCGAGTCGTCGATAACCGGATAGACCCAGACGCTGGCGAAGGAGGTGTGGCGCCGCGCGTTGCTGTCGTAAGGCGAAATGCGCACCAGGCGATGGACACCGGACTCCGTCTTAAGCCAGCCATAGGCGTTGTGGCCCTTGATCATCACGGTGGCGGACTTGATGCCCGCTTCTTCGCCGTCATGGACTTCCAGCACCTCGACCTTAAAGCGGCGGCGCTCGGCCCAGCGCGTGTACATGCGCAGGAGCATCGAGGCCCAGTCCTGGCTCTCGGTGCCGCCGGCGCCGGCATGGATTTCGAGATAGGTGTCGTTGGCGTCGGCCTCGCCCGACAGCAGCGTTTCGACCTGGCGCGCCTTCGCCTCGCCCTGCATCGAACGAAGCGCCGCCTCCGCTTCCGCGATGATGCCGTCGTCGCCCTCTTCCTCGCCGAGCTCAATCAGTCCGATATTGTCTTCCAGCGCCTGCGTCATCCCCTTGACGGCAGCGATGCCGTCCTCGAGCTCCTGGCGCTCCCGCATCAGCTTCTGCGCTTCGATGGGATCATTCCAGAGGCTGGAATCCTCGGCGCGCGAATTCAGGTATTCAAGCCGCTTTACAGCCTGATCCCAGTCAAAGATGCCTCCTCAGCAGGGTTATCGCCTGCCTGATCTCATCGACGATGTTGAGCGTTTCCGCGCGCATGGCTCTTGGTTCGGTCCTGTTCTTTTCGGTCTTTTCGGAATAGGCGCGATACATAGGCACGGCATCGCTGCCTGTAAAGCGAAATGGGCCGGCACCACCCCCGCCGGCCCATCGCCAAATCCGGCAACGTCAGTAGAGGCCGCCGCCGCCGTCCTGGATGGCCTGGTTGGCCTGCGGCGACAGCGCTCCGCCCGAACCGTTCGAGCCATCCGCGCCCATGCCGATCACCCAGTAGCTGTCAGCCGGACCGGTGCCAGGCTTGAAAGCCTCGATGATGGTGTTCGGATCGCCTTCGGCGGCGCGCATGCCGGTCTTGCGGTTGATTGCGATCAGCTTCATGCCGTCGGGAACCTGGAAGTCGGTGTTCGGCTTGCCGTCGAGCGCAACGCGCATGAAATCCTTGAAGATCGGGGCCGCCAAGCCGCCGCCGGTGGCGCCGTGGCCAAGGCCGCGCGGCGTGTCATAGCCCATATAGAGGCCGACAACGAGGTTCGGGGTGAAGCCGATGAACCAGGCGTCCTTCTCGTCATTGGTCGTGCCGGTCTTGCCGGCGATGTGGCGGCCGAGCTCGCCGATGGTGGCGCCGGTGCCGCGCTGCACGACGCCCTCCATCATCGAGGTGATCTGATATGCCGTCATCGGGTCGAGCACCTGCTCGGAATTGTCGACCAGCTCCGGCTCGGTCTGGTTCTTCCACTCAGTGGCGTTGCAGCCTTCGCAGCCGCGCTCGTCCTGCTTGAACACCGTCTTGCCGTAACGGTCCTGGATGCGGTCGATCAGCGAGGGTTTAATCGATTTGCCGCCATTGGCCATGATCGAATAGGCCGACACCATGCGCATGACGGTCGTCTCGCCCGAGCCCAGCGCCATCGGCAGATAGGGCGCCAGATGATCGTAGACGCCGAAGCGCTCGGCATATTCCACGACCAGCTTCATGCCCATGTCGTTGGCCAGCCGCACGGTCATCAGATTGCGCGACTTTTCGATGCCCGAGCGCAAGGTGGCCGGGCCCGCGACCGTGCCGTCATAGTTCTTCGGCGTCCAGGTGGTGTTGCCGCTCTGAATGGTGATCGGGCCGTCCATGATCACCGAAGCCGGCGTGTAGCCGTTGTCGAGCGCCGCCGAATAAACGATCGGCTTGAACGAGGAACCGGGCTGGCGCATCGCCTGGGTGGCGCGGTTGAATTCCGACTGCGCGTAGGAGAAGCCGCCGACCATGGCCAGCACGCGGCCGGTATGCGGATCCATGGCGACGAGGCCGCCTTCGACCTCCGGCACCTGGCGCAGCATGTAGGTGTTGTCGGAGCCGTCGTTCTTCTGCACGAAGATCACGTCGCCGGGCTCCAGCACTTCCGCCGGAGACTTCGCCCTGACGGACTTGCCGTTGACGAAGTGGCGCATGGCGAAGCCCATGTCCTCCTTGCTGACGGTGCCCTGGACGCGCTCCTTGACCAGATCGCCGGAAATCTGCCGCGTCGGCTGGATGCCGATGGTCAGCCCGGTTGCCGAACTGTCGAGGACGACGGCCAGCGTCCATTCCGGAACATCCTCGAGACCCTTCACGTTGCCGAGCGGCACGCCCCAGTCGCCGGTGACGTCGATATGCGTCACCGGACCGCGATAGCCGCGCAGCATATCGTATTTGAGCAGGCCGTTCTGCATCGCCTTGCGGGCGATAAGCTGGACATTCGGATCGAGCGTGGTGCGCACCGACAGGCCGCCCTCGTAAAGCGCATTCTCGCCGTAGCGAGCGATGATCTGGCGGCGGACTTCCTCGGTGAAGTACTCGCCGGCAAACAGGTAGGAACCGTTGCGGCGCGGCGTCACGCCGAGCGGTTCGGCCTTGGCCTTGTCGCCCTCCTCGCGGGTGACGTAGCCATTCTCGACCATCTGGTCGATGACCCAGTTGCGGCGCTCCAGGGCGCGGTCGGCGTGCTTGAAGGGGTGATAGTTGTTCGGGCCCTTCGGCAACGAGGCGAGATAGGCGGCTTCCGCGACTGTCAGCTCGTTGACGGACTTGTCGAAATAGGTGAGCGCGGCGCCCGCGACGCCGTAGGCGCCAAAGCCGAAGAAGATTTCGTTGAGATAGAGCTCGAGGATGCGGTCCTTCGAATAGGCCTGCTCGATGCGGAAGGCCAGGATCATCTCCTTGATCTTGCGCTCATAGGTCTGATCGGAAGAGAGCAGGAAGTTCTTCGCCACCTGCTGGGTGATCGTCGAGGCGCCGACCTGCCGCCGGCCGGAACCTAAATTCTGCAGGTTGACGACGATGGCGCGGCCAAGGCCGGTGATGTCGATGCCGGGATGGTTGTAGAAGTTCTTGTCCTCGGCCGACATGAAGGCGGCCTTGACGCGGTCCGGGATGGCCTGGATCGGCAGATAGAGACGCCGCTCGCGCGCATATTCAGCCATCAGCGCGCCGTCGGAGGCATGGATGCGCGTCGTCACCGGCGGTTCGTATTTGGCCAGAACCTCGTAGTCGGGCAGGTCCTTGGTCAGATGGCTGATATAGATGGCCAGACCGGCCGCCATCAGCAGCGCCAGCGTCGTGCCGATGCCAAAGAAATAGCCGATGAGACGAATCATGCCCGCTCCAGTCCGAGGTTCGGGAATTTCCTAAACGAAGCCGACAGTCGCGCAAGCTTCCCGGGGCGGTCCCAATCCGCAATCGAAAAACCCATGTAGCGGCCATGTGGACAAAATACGGCAGCGCGAAATTTGAGGACTCGGTTGCCGAATAATAACGCCGGGTGTTGTCGTCATGCAACGCTGCTTGCGGTTGCAGACGCCCGGCGGTTGCGGGCAGGTGCGGCGGGTCAGCCGCCCGTCGCGGTTCCGGCCTTGGCGGCGGCAAACAGGGCAACCGCGTTGGTTATGCTTTGCGCCGCCTTGCCTCGCCAGTCGGCGTTCAGCAGTTGCGCCTCGTCCTTGTTATTGGAGAGGTAGCCGAGCTCGACCAGGACGGACGGCACGTCCGGGGCCTTGAGCACCCTGAAGCCGGCCGAGCGCTGCGGGTTGTTGATCATGCCGACGCTGGTCGACAGCTGACCGACCAGCGTGTGGGCGAAGCTCATCGAGAAACCATGGGTCTCACGGCGGATCAGGTCGATCAGAATGTCGGTGACTTCCTTGTTGTCGTCCTCGATCTTCATTCCGGCGAACTGGTCGGACAGGTTCTCGCGATCGGCGAGCGCCTGGGCTTCCGGGTCGGAAGCCTTGTCGGAAAGCGTGTAGACCGTGGCGCCGCGAAGACCTTTGACGGCGATCGTATCGGCATGGACGGAGATCAAAAGATCGGCCTCGTGCTGGCGCGCGATGCGCACGCGTTCGTCGAGCGCCAGGTACACGTCGTTGTCCCGCGTCATGTAGACATCGTATTTGCCGACCGCGGCCAGCTTGTCGCGCAGTTCCTTGGCAAAAGCGAGCGTGACGTCCTTCTCGACCGTGCCGGCGGAGCTTTCGGCGCCGCCATCGACGCCGCCATGACCGGGATCGATAACCACCGTGAAGCGATGGCCCGGCGCCGAGACCGGTCCGGTGCCGACCCGTTCGCCTTTTTCGGTCGAAACCGTCGAACCAGTGGTCAGCGACTGGTTGGCGAGAGCTTCGTCGAACTCCCGCTCGGAGGCAGCCGACATATCGATGGCGATGCGGTAGCCGCTGCCGTCGTCATTCTTGAGCACGTCGAGCTTGTCGATGACGAAAGGGCCCTTGCCGGTGAGGATCAGGCGCGAGCCATGTCCCTGATCGCCGTAGCGAACTGCCCGTACAAGACCCCGCGGCTTCACATCCTTGGCGTCGAGCGCGAATCGCGTGCGCGGCAGATCGACGACCAGGCGATTGGGACCGCGCAGCAGGAACCATTTGACGTCCGGCTCGTGGTCGAAATTCACGACGATGCGCATCTTGGCGGCGTCGCCGGCCATCTTGTAGCCGGTCGCGCCAAGCAAGGTTTCGGCGTGCACGGCGGCGGCGAAACAGGACAGGACCGCCAGCAGCAAGCCAGTCCAGGTCACGCGCAGGAGATGCCCGGCGGCCCCACCTCTCTTGTTTGCGGCGCCCGCCAATCCCATCTCTTATTCGTCGCTCCCGGTTTGACGCATTGCGCCCGGTCTTCTCGCAGAATGCCTGTCAGGCCGCCAACTCGATTAACGATTGGTATTCAGAGAAGGTTAACCAAGCCTTTCATAGAGCGGGATGAAGGCGCCTTCCCCAGGGGAAGCGCTTTAAGCCGGCATCCGAAATCGGGGTTGCCTTCCATCCCGCCAAATCATAAAAGCGACATTGGATCACTGCAATCCTGGAACCGCTCGCCTCAGCAGTTTCCTGCCAAAGGCTGGATGCAAAGGCGGCTCCTTTACCCTTCCAGGCTCAGGTGGTCGCGACGATTTTCGCAGGCGTGCCCTCGTGGCGGGGGAATCGCTTGCGTGAGGAAAACGGCCGGGATTGTCCCGCGCCGGCTCTTTATGAGCAAACAAGCTGGTCCGGCTTAGCCCGGGCTTTGGTTCAAAAGGTTCTGCCGGGTGCCGATGGCTTCAAGCGCAATCATGGAAAGGTCCGCATCAAACCGCGCCGTAATGGCTGCGGGCGGCACCGCCATTGCGCTCAAGCGGCGGCCGGCGGACATTCAATTATCCGGCATGCACACAGATACAGGCGCACAGCGGCGGGCATTGCCACGCCGGCTGCGGCCGTCGGCTGCCGGCAGGAAACAAAATAATGCCCAACAAGATGCTGATAGACGCCTCCCACCCGGAGGAAACACGCGTTGTTGTCGTTCGCGGTAACCGCATCGAAGAATTCGACTTTGAATCCCAGGACAAAAAGCAGCTTAAAGGAAACATCTATCTCGCCCGCGTAACCCGCGTCGAACCGTCCCTCCAGGCAGCCTTTGTCGAATATGGCGGCAACCGTCACGGTTTTCTCGCCTTTAGCGAAATTCATCCCGATTATTACCAGATCCCGGTCGCCGACCGTCAGGCTCTGCTGCGCGCCGAGGCGCAGGAGGCCGAGGACGAAGACGACGAGGAAGCCGAGAACGGCGAAGAGCAGCATGCCCGCGACCGCGGCGGGCGGCGCAACCGCCGGCGCGGCGGCAAGAACCGCGACCGCGGCGAGCACAAGCACGCGCCCTCGGAGAACGAGAAAAGTCCGGTCGAAGCAATAGCCGTTGACGAAACCGCCGCTGAGGTTGCCGAGGGCGAGGAAGCCGCCGGCGAGACCGCCGCTATCCCGGCAGAAAATGCCGGAACAGCCTCCGAGGCCGTATCGGAAGCGGCTGAAGGACCCGCCGCCGAGGCTGGCGGAGATGACGCCACGGACAACGACGATGGCAAGCCTTCCGAAGGCGGCCCTACTTCGATTGCCGCGAGCATCGATGCCGATGTGATTTCCGAGGCGATGCCGCAGGCGGATCAGCAGAGCGGCGAAGCAGCCGTTAGCGACGATGATCGCGGCATGCTGGAGGACGTCTCGGCCTCGCATTCGGACGAGCACGAAGTCGAATCGGTCGGCGCCGAGGACGCGCTCGAGGAAATCCGCAACCGCCGCAAGCCGGTGCGTCGCCAGTACAAGATCCAGGAAGTCATCAAACGCCGGCAGATCCTTTTGGTGCAGGTGGTCAAGGAAGAGCGCGGCAACAAGGGCGCGGCGCTCACCACCTATCTGTCGCTTGCCGGCCGCTATTCGGTGCTGATGCCGAACACGGCGCGCGGCGGCGGCATCTCGCGCAAGATCACCAACGCCCAGGACCGCAAGCGGTTGAAGGAGGTCGTGGCCGATCTCGACGTGCCGCAGGGCATGGGCGTCATCCTGCGCACCGCCGGCGAGAGCCGCACCAAGGCCGAGATCAAGCGCGACTACGAATATCTGATGCGGCTTTGGGAAAACGTCCGCAACCTGACGCTGCAGTCCTCGGCCCCGGCCCTGGTCTATGAGGAAGGCAGCCTGATCAAGCGTTCGGTGCGCGATCTCTACAACAAGGACATCGACGAGATCCTTGTCTCCGGCGAAGACGGCTACCGCGAGGCCAAGGATTTCATGCGCATGCTGATGCCGAGCCACGCCAAGGTGGTTCAGCCATTCCGCGACACCACGCCGATCTTCGTGCGCAACGGCATCGAAGCGCAGCTCGACCGCATGCTGCAGCCGCAGGTGACGCTGAAGAGCGGCGGCTACATCATCATCAACCAGACCGAGGCGCTGGTTGCGATCGACGTCAACTCCGGCCGCTCCACCAAGGAGCATTCGATCGAGGAGACGGCGCTCCACACCAATCTGGAAGCGGCAGAGGAAGTCGCGCGGCAGTTGCGATTGCGCGACCTTGCCGGCCTGATCGTCATCGACTTCATCGACATGGAGGAGAACCGCAACAACCGCTCCGTCGAGAAGCGGCTGAAGGATCACCTCAAGAACGACCGCGCCCGTATCCAGGTAGGCCGCATCTCACACTTCGGCCTGATGGAAATGTCGCGCCAGCGCATCCGCGCCAGCGTGCTGGAATCGACCATGAAGCCTTGCCCGCATTGCGGCGGCACGGGCCATGTACGCTCCGATTCCTCCGTGGCGCTGATGGTCGTGCGGGCGATCGAAGAATTCCTGCTCAAGGATTCGCGCAGCCACATCATCGTGCGCACACCGTCGGCGACCGCGCTCTATGTGCTCAACCACAAGCGCGCCAACCTGGTGGAGCTCGAAGCCCGCTTCGGCCTGACCATCACGATCGAGGCTGACGAGACGCTCGGCACCCAGCACTACGCGATCTTCCGCGGCGCCATTGCCGAGAAGCCGGAAGGCTTCGTCGAGGTGCGCAGCCTGCCGGCCTATGTCGAGCCGGAAGAGCCCGAGGACGAGATCGTCGTCGAGGAAGCGGAGGAGGAAGTCTCGGTCCAGCCCGAACAGCCGCGCCACGCGCAGCAGGGTCAGCACCAGCAGCGGTCCGAGGATGGCGAAGGCCGTGACCGCAAACGGCGCAAGCGCCGGCGGCGGCGCGGCGGCAGGGATCGCGACCGCGACCACAATGGTGACGTCGCGGCGGCGCCGATGGAAGCCGGCGAAACCGATGACGACGATATGACGCAAGAGGCCGCCGACGAGGCAACCGCCGGCGGCGAGGTTGTAGCGGCCACTGCCGACGACGGTTCCGGAAAGAAGCGCCGGCGCGGGAAGCGCGGCGGCAAGCGCAACCGCCGCGAGGACGAAGCTTCGGAGGGCGTTGCCGGCGAAACTGTCGGCGACATCGAGGGTGAGCCGGTTGAAGGCCAGGATGCCGTAAGCGAGCCGGCAATGGCTGCTCCTGCCGAGGAACCTGCTGCTCCCGCCGCGGCTAATGACGATGCCGAGGCGGTCGAAAAGCCGAAGAAGCCCCGCCGTTCGAGGGCTAAGAAGGTGGCTGAGGAAGCCGCGGCCGAGACGGTATCGGAGCCTGTGGCCGAGGCTCAGGTCGCGCCCCCGGCTGTCCAGCCCGAGCCGGAGCCGGCCGCTGCCGCTTCCGCGGCCACCGAGGCGGAGCCTGCCACCAACGCCCATCCGACGCGGCGCAAGCCACAGTCAGTCGACGCGCCGGTTGTTCCCGTCGTGTCTTCGAACGTCTCCGACGAGGCGAAGGCCGAAGACAAGCCGAAGCGCGCCGGCTGGTGGCAGCGCAAGGGTTTTTTCTAGATCTTTCAGATCGTTAAGCTGATCTTTTGAAACAATCCCGCGCCCCATCAGGCGCGGGATTTTTCATTTTCGCCGACTGCCTTTCAGCGCAGCTCCGGGTGGCAAACCGCCAGCGCTTTGCTGTTTTACGGCGCGAAGATCGACCAGTTCATCATCCGGGCGAGCTTCTCCATGGCGATGGAGCCGAGCTTGGAGTTGCCGTTCTCGTTGAGGCCGGGCGACCACACCGCCAGCGAAGCAACCCCTGGCACGATGCCGAGAATGCCGCCGCCGACACCGCTTTTGCCGGGGATGCCGACGCGGAAAGCGAAATCGCCGGAACCGTCATAGTGGCCGCAGGTCAGCATCAGCGCGCCGATGCGGCGTGCCCGTTCGGCCGAGACGACCGAATGCCCGGTCGCCGGATTCCTGCCGCCATTGGCTAGAAACCGGCCGGCCATGGCGAGCTGACGGCAGCTCATGGCAACCGCGCAATGGTGGAAATAGACACCCAGCGCGAGCTCGGGAGCATGATGGAGATTGCCGAAGGATTTCATGTAGTTGGCCAAGGCAAAGTTGCGATAGCCGGTGGCCCGCTCGGACGCCGCCACTTCGCGGTCGATGATGATCGTCTCGTCCTCGGCGAGGAACTGGATGAAACGCAGGATTTCGCCGATCGCCTCGCGCGGCTGATGGCCGGCGAGCAGGACATCGGAGACGACGATGGCGCCGGCATTGATGAACGGATTGCGCGGGATGCCGTTCTCATGCTCGAGCTGGACGATCGAGTTGAACGGGTTGCCGGATGGCTCGCGGCCGACGCGATGCCATAACGCATCGCCGACCTTGCCCAGCGCCAGCGTGAGCGTGAAGACTTTCGAGACGCTCTGGATCGAAAAGGGCTGATCGGCATCGCCGGCCAGCATGACGCGGCCGTCATTGGTCACGGCGGCAATGCCGAATTTCTTCGGATCGACCTTGCCCAACTGCGGGATATAGCTCGCCACCTCGCCGCGATCGGTGCGCTCCGCCATTTCGGCGGCCACTTCCGCCAGTGCTTGCTCGAGTTCCGGCATGGCGGTTATTTCAGCCAGCGTTCGATGCGAGCCAGCGCCTCGACCATGTCGTCATGGCTGCCGGCATAGGAAAAGCGCATGGTGCGATGTCCCTGCAGCGGGTCGAAATCGCGGCCGGGCGTTGCCGCGACATGCGCCTCAGCCAGCATCTTGCGCGCAAAGGCCATGCTGTCGTTGGTGTGGCGAGTGACATCGCAGAACGCATAGAAGGCGCCGTCCATCGGCGCGGCGAGCGCAAAGCCGAGTTCCGGCAGGCGCTTCATCAGAAGGTCGCGGTTCCAGGCGTAGCGCGCCTTCACCTTTTCCAGTTCCTGCGTTGCCTTGAATGCCTCGATCGCCGCGACCTGCGACAGTTCAGGCGGCGAGATATAGAGGCTCTGGGCAACACGCTCGACCGGCCGCACAAGCTCTTCCGGCAGCACCATCCAGCCGATCCGCCAGCCGGTCATGCAATAGTATTTCGAGAAGGAATTGATCGCGGTCACGCCGGGGCCGTGCGCCAGGGCGGTGACATCCGGCGCCGCGTAGGCCAGCCTGTGATAGATCTCGTCGGAGATCACGGCGATGCCGAGCTCCTCGGCGGTTTTCACCAGCGCGGCAAGCTCATCGGCCGGAATCACCGCGCCGGTCGGATTGGCGGGACTGGCGAACAGCACGCCCTTCAGCGGCTTCCCGCGATGCGCGGCCTTGAGGTGCTCGGTATGCAGGTAGGCATCTGAGCCGAGCTCTATCTCGACGATCTCGATGCCGAGCGCGGCCATGATGTTGCGGTAGCCGGGATAGCCGGGCGCGGCGATGGCGACACGGTCGCCCGGATCGAACATGGCCAGGAAAGCCAGGTTGAAGGCGGCAGACGAGCCGGTCGTGACGCCAATGCGCGATGGCGCGACGTCGATACCGTAGTGCTCGCCGTAATGCCCCGCGATCGCCTTGCGCAGATCGGCCAAGCCCAAAGCGTCGGTGTAGCCGATGCGGCCATGCCGCAGGGCCGCGGCCGCCGCCTCGCGGACCCCGACCGGCGCGGGATCTGACGGCTGGCCGACCGCCATCGACACCACGGGCACGCCGGTGGCCTTCAGCCGGTTGGCTTCGGCCAGGATGTCCATGGCGTGGAACGGCTCGACTTCCCCGCGGCGCGAAAGCGAAACGACCATCTGACCTCTTCCAACTGCTCTATTTGGGCGAATTCTGGACGCAAGCCAGAGCAGACTTGCCCTGACTGCCTTAGTTACGGGACAGCGCCGCACAAATGCCCGATTGATGTGGGGATCACAAGCGCGCAGGAAGTTGCCGGCGCCGACTTTTCATCTTTCGCCCGCTCGTCTACCAGTGGACCTATGTTGAGCCGACCCCGACCGTTAATTGGCAAAGCGATCTCACTCAGCCGAACCGCGCGCGGCTTCGCGACGATTCTGCTGGCCGCCACCGTTGCTTTATCGAGCTCGGTCAGCGCCTTCGCGCAGGGCGTGCCGGTGGTGCGCGACGCCGAGATCGAGGCGCTGGTGCGCGATTATGCCCGGCCAATCTTCAAGGCGGCCGGGCTTGCCAATGACGGCATCGACATCGTTTTGGTCAACGACCAGAGTTTCAACGCCTTCGTCACCGGGCGGCGGCTGTTCATCAACACCGGCGCGCTGGTGACCGCCGAAACGCCGAACGAGATCATCGGCGTCATCGCGCATGAGGCCGGCCATATCGCCGGCGGCCACCAGGAGAAATTGCGCGACCAGCTCGACCGCGCCAAGACCATGGCCATCATCGCCACGCTGCTCGGCGCCGGCGCCATGGTGGCCGGCGCCACCACCAACAGCCGCGGCCTTGCCGGCGCCGGCATGGGAGTGGCCGCCGGCGGCGGCGAGATGGCGCAGCGCTCGATCCTGGCCTATCAGCGCACCGAAGAGATCACCGCCGACCGTTCGGCGATCACCTATCTGAACGCCACCGGCCAGTCCGGCATGGGCATGCTGAAGACCTTCGCCCGCTTCCAGAGCGCTCTCTCGCTCGCCGGCACCCAGGTCGATCCCTACCGGATCAGCCATCCGATGCCGCAGGAGCGCATCGCCAACCTCGAAGTCCTCGTCAAACAAAGCCCCTTCGTCAACGCTGTCGACCCGCCGGCACTGCAGCAGCGGCACGACATGATGCGCATCAAGATCGCGGCTTATATGCAGGGCCAGGCAGCCGTCGCGCGGCTGATGCGCAAGAACCCGACCAGCCTCGCCTCGCGTTACGGCGACGCGCAGCAGACCTATCTTTACGGCAATCCGGGCGCGGCGCTCGCCAAGACGGCGGCGCTGATCAAGGAACAACCGAAGAACCCCTATTTCCACGAACTGCGCGGCGATATCCTGATGAAGGTCAACAAGCCGAAGGACGCGGCGGACGCCTACGCCAAGGCGGCCAGCCTCGATCCCGCACGCTCCGGCCTGCTGCTGGTTTCGGTCGGCCAGTCGCTGATGGCGGTCGGCACGCCCGATTCGCTGAAAAAGGCTGTCACCCAGCTTAACAACGGCGTCGCGCGGGACAGGGAGAATTCCGAAGCCTATCGTTTTCTGGCGCAGGCATATGGCGAGCTCGGCGACATTCCGGCTGCCGATCTTGCCACCGCCGAGGGTCACTATTATGCGGGCGACTACAAAAACGCTAAGATCTTCGCCATGCGCGCTCAACAGAAATTGAAGCGCGGCGAACCCCGCTGGGTCCGGGCGCAGGACATTATAAACTACACGCCATCGAACAAACTCAAATGAACCTCCCGGGCCCTGGCGGCGACCAAGGCGGACCGGAACCGGCAAAAGGAACGACGATATGAACAAGGCAATCCTGCTTGGCAGCGCCGGCGGTCTGGCGGTGGCGCTCGGCATGCTGGCTTTCGGTTTCATGGCGGGAAACCCGCAGCCCGCGAGGGCCGACACCGTGCAAGTCGCCCAGGTCACGTCTTCCACCGATACCAAGGCCTCCGCCGATACCAAGATCGATCGCAAGGAGGTCGAAGGCATCATCCGCGATTATCTCTTGAAGAATCCGGAAGTTCTGCTCGAGGTGCAGGACGCGCTCGAGGCCAAGCAGAAGGAAGAGCAGCGGCTCGCGGCGCTCGGCGTCATCAAGAACTCCAAGGACGAGATCTTCAACTCGACCTTCGACGGCGTCGTCGGCAACCCGAAAGGCAAGGTCACGATCGTCGAGTTCTACGATTACAATTGC
Organism: Mesorhizobium sp. ESP-6-4; assembly: GCF_020164735.1. NCBI lineage: Bacteria > Pseudomonadati > Pseudomonadota > Alphaproteobacteria > Hyphomicrobiales > Phyllobacteriaceae > Mesorhizobium > Mesorhizobium sp. ESP-6-4. The sequence goes on along the minus strand of NZ_JAIUGS010000026.1, from coordinate 13,843 downwards.
GGCTTCTGCAAACGCGCCATCGAGGACATGCAGGCGCTGACCAAGTCCGATCCGGACCTGCGCTTCGTACTCAAGGAGTTCCCGATCCTCAGCCCGGATTCGCAGAAGGCCAGCGTCGTCTCCATGGCGTTCCACCTGATGCATCCGGAGAAGTATCGTGAATTCCACACCGCGCTGCTCGGCGGCCAGGGTCGCGCCACCGAGGCGACCGCGATCAAGGTGGCGCTTTCGCTCGGCGCCGACGAGGCAGCGCTGCGCGAGAAGATGAAGGACCCGCGCATCGCCGAAACGCTCTCGCGCACCTATGATCTTGCGACGAAACTGTCGATCACCGGCACGCCGTCCTATGTCGTCGGCAACGAGGTGATCTTCGGAGCGCTCGGCCAGCAGGTTCTGGCGGAAAAGATCGAAGAGGCAAAAAGCGCGCTCTAGGCGCGCCCGCGGCGTAAAAGCCGGCCGCTGTGGACAGCGAAAGAACGCACTTGCGCTCTTTTCGCGGGCGGCTATGCCCATTATAGAGGCCCAGTGCGCCGGCTTGGGGTCGGCGCAGAACAAGGTCGGCATATTGAAAACGATTTTCGTCCTCAACGGTCCCAATCTCAATGCGCTCGGCAAGCGCGAGCCGGGGATTTATGGCGGCAAGACGCTTGCGGCCATCGCCGAGGACTGCAAGGCGGCCGGCGCCGCGCTCGGGCTCGAGATCGATTTTCGCCAATCCAACCATGAGGGCGATCTGGTCGACTGGATCCAGGAAGCCAGCGAGAAGGCGGCAGGCATCGTCATCAACCCAGGCGCCTACAGCCACACATCGATCGCCATCCATGACGCCATCCGCGCCGCAGCACCGCTGCCCGTCGCGGAAGTCCATCTTTCCAACATCCACGCGCGGGAGCCCTTCCGCCACGTCTCCATGGTCGCGCCGGTCGCTGTCGGCATGATCTGCGGGTTCGGGCCGCTCGGCTACACGCTCGCGCTGCAGGCACTGGCGGCACGCCTGTGACCGACCCCCAAACAGAAGGCTCGAAAATGTCGATAAAAAAGAACGGTGTTGACCAGCAGCTGATCCGCGATCTGGCGGGCATTCTGAACGACACCAATCTGACCGAGATCGAGGTCGAGCTCGGCGACCTCAAGGTGCGCGTCTCGCGCCAGGCGCAGGCCGTCCATGCGGTTGCAGCGGCGCTGCCGGCGCCCGCCGCGGCTCCGGCGACCGCCGCGGCTCAGCCAGCAACGGCAGCCGCGGCCGCCGATATGTCCAAGAACGCAGTGCCCTCCCCGATGGTCGGCACCGCCTATCTGGCACCCTCGCCCGACGCCAAGGCGTTCATCGAGGTCGGCCAGAAGGTCAAGGAAGGCCAGACGCTGCTCATCATCGAAGCGATGAAGACGATGAACCAGATCCCCTCGCCGCGTGCCGGCACGGTGACGGCGATCCTCATCGAGGATGCCCAGCCGGTCGAATACGGAATGCCGCTGGTGGTTCTTGAGTAGAGCCGGGAACAATCAGGAGATGTTCCAGAAAATCCTCATCGCCAATCGCGGCGAAATCGCGCTCCGGGTGCTGCGCGCCTGCAAGGAGCTCGGCATCCAGACGGTGGTCGTCCACTCGACCGCGGATTCCGACGCCATGCATGTGCGGCTTGCCGACGAGAGCGTCTGCATCGGCCCGCCACCGTCCCGCGAAAGCTATCTCAACATCCACCAGATCGTCGCCGCCTGCGAGATCACCGGCGCAGATGCCGTGCATCCGGGCTACGGCTTCCTGTCGGAGAACGCCAAGTTCGCCGATATCCTGGCGGCCCACAACATCACCTTCATTGGCCCGTCGGGCGACCATATCCGCGTCATGGGCGACAAGATCGAGGCCAAGCGCACGGCGAAGCGTCTCGGCATCCCCGTCGTGCCTGGGTCCGATGGCGCGATCAGCGAAGAGAAGGAAGCCAAGCGCGTCGCCGCCGAGATCGGCTATCCGGTGATCATCAAGGCCTCCGCCGGCGGCGGCGGCCGCGGCATGAAGGTGGCGCACACCGAGGCGGACCTCGAAGTCGCCTTGCAGACGGCCAAGTCGGAAGCGGGGGCGGCCTTCGGCGACGACGCCGTCTACATCGAGAAATATCTGCAGAAGCCGCGCCATATCGAGGTGCAGGTGTTCGGCGACGGGGCCGGCCGAGGCGTGCATTTCGGCGAGCGCGACTGCTCGCTGCAGCGGCGCCACCAGAAGGTCTGGGAGGAAGCCAATTCGCCGGCGCTCAATGCCGAGGAGCGTTCGCGCATCGGCGGCATCTGCGCCAGGGCTATCGCCGATCTCGGCTATTCGGGCGCCGGCACGATCGAGTTCCTCTACGAGAATGGCGAGTTCTATTTCATCGAGATGAACACGCGTCTTCAGGTCGAGCATCCGGTGACCGAAGCGATCACCGGCATCGACCTCGTGCATGAGCAGATCCGCGTCGCCTCGGGCGGCGGGCTGTCGGTCAGGCAGGAAGACATCAAGTTCAACGGCCATGCCATCGAGTGCCGTATCAACGCCGAGGATCCGCGCACCTTCACGCCCTCGCCCGGCACGATCACGCATTTCCATACGCCCGGCGGCCTCGGCATCCGTGTCGATTCCGGCGTCTATTCGGGCTACAAAATCCCGCCCTATTACGACAGCCTGATCGGCAAGCTGATCGTGCATGGCCGCAACCGCGTCGAATGCATGATGCGGCTGCGCCGCGCGCTCGACGAATTCGTCGTCGACGGCATCAAGACGACGCTGCCGCTGTTCCGCGACCTGGTCGGCAATCCCGACATCGCCAATGGCGACTACGACATCCACTGGCTGGAAAAATACCTGGCCAAGGGTGAATAGCACGGGGATGCGATGACCCGCCCCTACGCACCAGGCTATCGCATTCCGACCGACCTGCTGCTTCGGGCTTACGCTTCCGGTGTCTTCCCGATGGCCGAGAGCGCCAACGACCCGGAAGTGTTCTGGGTGCGGCCGGAAACGCGCGGCATCATTCCGCTGGACGGATTCCACACACCGCGCAGCCTGAAGAAGACGATCCGCAAGCATCCGTTCGAGATCCGCTACGACTTCGATTTCGAGGCGACGATCGACGGCTGCGCCGAAAAGCGCGAGGAGCGCCGCTCGACCTGGATCAACGCGCCGATCCGCGAAGCCTATGTCGAGCTCTATCGCCTGGGCCACTGCCATTCGGTCGAAGCATGGCGCGAGGAACGGCTGGTCGGCGGCCTCTATGGCGTCTCGCTCGGACGCGTGTTCTTCGGCGAAAGCATGTTCGCCAGGGAGACCGACGCGTCGAAGACCTGTCTCTACCATCTCGTCGAGCGGCTGAGGGCGCGCGGCTTCGCGCTGCTCGACACGCAGTTCACGACCGAGCATTTGAAGCGCTTCGGCGCTGTCGACGTGCCGCGCGGCCAGTATGAGAAGCTGCTCGCAGAGGCGCTGAAGGGCGAGGCCGTCTTCTATCCTTGAGCCCGCGCTGCCGCCTCGATCGGCGTTTGCGAATGGAACATCATCTTCCAGCCGTCAGCGCGATGGACATAGCCGGTGCTGACGAGGGCAGCATAGGATTCGCCGTTCTCGCGCGTCGCGCGCGCCTCGTAAGTCAGCATGACGATGTCGCTGCCGGGCTCGACCATGCCCTTCAACTTGATGTCGAGGTCGCGCCATCTGTTGGGCTTGGCGGCGGTCTTTGCGAGATCGGCATTGGTCATCGCCTGCGCCATCTGCGGGAACGCCACCAGGCAATCCACATCGGCATTGGCTTCATAGTAAGCGGAATCGCCTGTCCAAAAGCCCTTCTCGATATCGAGAAGCTCCTGCTTGTTGGCCGTGATCGATCTGGTGGTCATCGCAGAATCCTCCTCGCCTGTCGCCGATCTGGAACGGCTCAAAGACGGGCAGGTTCCGAGATCAGTTCGTGTCGGTCGTGTCGTCCGGTGCCGGCGCCGCGTCAGCCGGTTCGGACGCGGCGTCCGCCGGCTGCGCCGGGGCCCTCGGCTTGGCGGCTTCGGTCTTCGGCTTGCCTGCGTCGGCCTTGGCCGCGGTCGGCGGCGGCACGTCCGACTTCTGCTTGCAGCCCTTGAGCCAGACGTCATAGACGGCGTGCTCGACGGCGTTGAGGCCGGGGCTTTCGGCAAACATCCAGCCGGTGAAGATGCGGCGGATCTTGCGGTCGAGCGTGATCTCGTCGACCTCGACGAAGGAATCGGTCTTCGGCTGCTCCGTGTCCGGCCGCGAATAGCAGACGCGAGGCGTCACCTGCAAAGCGCCGAACTGAACGGTCTCGTCGATATAGACGTCGAAGGTGATGATGCGGCCGGTGATCTTGTCGATGCCGGCGAACGCGGCCACCGGATTGGTGATGCGGTCGGAGACCGCAGGTGCCGCGGCCGGCGCCTGCGCGGCGGCGAATACCGCAGTCGAGGCAAGCAGAACGGACGTCGCCGCGATCAGCGCCTTTGAGATGTTGCCGAAAGAGCTCATGCAAAATACCGGTGGTTGCGCCCGGGTGATTCTCTCAACGCCCAAGGCTAGTCATGGCTGCGCAGTCAGCAAGCAGCTAAACGCCAATTGTGGCGACAAAGGACCGAAGCGGCGTCGTGGACGCGGATTACGATCCGGGCGTCCAGGCGTCGTAGTCGCCGGTCACCTGCGGGCGATGCTGGTTTGTCAGGATGGAACCCTGCGGACGATAGGCGCCGGGCGTTCCGGTTAGGTTCGGCCGATGCTCCTTCTGCCACTCGCGCGCCTTGTAGCTCTCGCTCGAGGGAGCGGTGTCGACGCGGTGGTGGATCCAGCCATGCCAGCCCGGCGGGATCTTCGAGGCTTCCGAGTAGTCGCGATAGATGACCCACCGGCGCGTGCGGCCTTCCGAATCGATGCCGCCCTCGTAATAGACGTTGCCGGCTTCGTCCTCGCCGACCCGCTTGCCGAAGCGCCAAGTGTGGAAGCGGGTGCCGAGCGTCTGGCTGTTCCACCAGGTGAAAAACTGCAGCAGGAAAGTCTTCATCCAAATCCTCGCGGCGGCAGCGGCTGCGCCTTTCCCCTGCTTATGGCGTCACGTCACAACGAAGGCAAGGGCTTTGCCACACCCCGAATGGAAATGCCCCATGCGTTCTTGTCTTGATGCATGTCGTCATCCCAGAACCGCTCCACACTTCTGGGCGACATGCATTAATCGATGCAGTTGTCCTGCCGGCGGCAGTACGGCTTGCCAAGCGCCGCCTGTCTTTCTAAAGCTCGGCCCGCCCGTTCCGGGCACGCCTTCAGGAGGTGACGATTGAGCCGGGATCCGTCCGCCGACAGCCGGATCAGCGCCGAAGACATTCGCCGCCGCAAGGGCGGCGTGCCGATCGTTTGCCTTACCGCCTACACCTATCCTGTCGCCCGCCTGCTCGATCCGCATGTCGACCTGCTGCTGGTCGGCGACAGCGTCGCCATGGTTCTGCACGGCCACGCCACCACGCTCGGCGCCTCGTTGGAGATGATGATCGCGCACGGCCAGGCTGTGATGCGCGGCTCGGCCAAGGCCTGCGTGGTGGTTGACATGCCTGCGGGCAGCTACGAGACGTCGGCCGCCCAGGCCGTCGCTTCGGCGCGGCGCATCGTCGGGGAAACAGGCTGCCAAGCCGTGAAGCTCGAGGGCGGCGTCGACATGGCAGCCCAGATCGCGGCGATCGTCGCCGAAGGAATACCGGTCATGGGTCATATCGGCCTGCAGCCGCAATCGGTGGAGAAGGACGGCGGCTACAAGATCAAGGGCCGGACAGACGACAATATCGCAGCGCTCTTGCGCGATGCAGAGGCGGTGGAAAAAGCCGGCGCCTTCTCGGTGGTCATCGAGGGCACGATGGAGGCCGTGGCTGCGAAGCTTACCCGTCACATTTCCATACCGACCATTGGCATCGGCGCCAGTGCCGACTGCGACGGCCAGATCCTGGTGATCGACGACATGGTCGGCATGACTGTCGACCGCGTGCCGAAATTCGTCAAGGAATACGCCGACTTGCGCAGCATGATCGCGAATGCGGCGGCCCGCTACGCCGCCGAGGTGCGCAGCCGTGCCTTTCCTGGCCCCGACCACGTCTTCACGACAGCATCCGGCAAGGACGACACATGAACGCGCCAATCGTCGTCGACAGCGTCGCCGCGCTTCGGACACAGGTCAGGAACTGGCGACAGGCCGGCCTGAAGGTCGCCATGGTGCCGACCATGGGTGCGCTGCATGACGGCCATATCTCACTGGTCAGGATCGCGCTCGAACGGGCCGATCGCTGCGTCGTCTCGATCTTTGTCAACCCGGCCCAGTTCGCGCCGACGGAGGATCTCGACAAATACCCACGCCAGCTGGCGCACGATCTCGACCGGCTTCGGGATGCGGGTGCGCATCTCGCCTTCACGCCGGGCGTAAACGAAATGTACCCCGCCGGTTTCGCCACGAAGATCTCGGTGGGCGGCCCCTCTCGCGGCCTGGAAACCGACTTCAGGCCGAGTTTCTTCGACGGCGTCGCGACCGTGGTAGCAAAACTCTTCCTGCAGGCGGCGCCCGATTGCGCCGTGTTCGGCGAGAAGGACTACCAGCAGCTTTGCGTCGTCAGGCAGCTCTGCCGCGACCTCGACCTGCCGGTCGAGATCGTCGGCGCGCCGACGGTGCGCGACGTCCATGGCCTCGCCATGTCGTCGCGCAATGCCTATCTGGGCGAAGCCGAGCTCGGCATAGCACGCGAGCTCAACGTGATCCTGCGCCGCACCGCGGCGGCGCTTGCGGGCGGCGCGGATGAAACCGGCGCCACCGATGCCGCAGCGAAGTCCCTCGTCTCCGCGGGCTTCCAGAAGGTTGACTATGTCGCCGCGCGCGAAGCCGCGACGCTCAGCTCCTGGCGGAAAGACCGCGACGGCCGCCTGCTGGCGGCCGCCTGGCTCGGCACGACACGCCTGATCGACAATGTGGAAATTCCCTCCGCCTGATCGGACTTTCGTTCGATCAGGCTCGCCGCCTACTCTTCCGACGGCATATGCAGATACATCGACTGGATGCCGACGCGGCCTGGCCCGGTGAAGCGACACCGGCGATGCGCAGCCTTGACCACGCGGGTCGGCGCGATCAAATCAAAACCGCGCGATGAATGGGGGCTCGCCGCCGACCTAGCGGAGCCGCTTCTCCATGATGAGGGCGGGCAGTCCCGAATTGCCGCCGCAATCGGCGGTTCTGCCTGTCGCGCGAAACCCGTTCGCCTCGTAGAAGGCGATCGCCGCGGCATTTGCTTCTTCGACCTCGAGGCGCAGCGTATGCATCTCCGGAAAACTGGCTTCGACTTCATCGAGCAGCGACTGGCCAATCCCCTGCCGCTGGCAGGCCGGATGTACGTAAAGCTGGTTCAAAAGGACGATCTTCGGGTCGGTGGTGGCGGCAGCGAACGCCATACCGCCGAGCCGCTTGCCGTCATCAGCCACCAGGAACTCGGAATTCGGCCGCGCCAGCCGCGCCTTGAGCGAGGCGATCGAATGCCCGTCATCCATGATTTCAGTTACCCGCTTGGTGCCATAGACGGCGTCGTAAGTGGCATGCCAAGTCTCGACCAGCAACGCACGGACGGCTGCGAGATCGCGTTCGCTCGCCGTCCGCACGAACATCGCTAGCCCTCGATGCCGAGCTTGGCCTTGACGAGGTCGTTGACCGCCTGCGGGTTGGCCTTGCCGCCGGTCGCCTTCATCACCTGGCCGACGAACCAGCCGGCCATGGTCGGCTTGGCGCGCGCCTGCTCGGCCTTGTCGGGGTTGGCGGCGATCACCTCGTCGACGGCCTTCTCGATGGCGCCGGTGTCGGTGACCTGCTTCATGCCGCGGCTCTCGACGAGCTGGCGCGGATCGCCGCCTTCGTTCCAGACTATTTCCAAAAGGTCCTTGGCAATCTTGCTGGAGATTGTGCCATCTGAAACCAGTTCGATGATTGCACTGTTGGCTTCGGGAGTGACACGTCCAAGCGCGGTAGTTAATTCCGCGCCCTGAACTTGAACGGTAACTGACTGACTCACCCGTCCAAGATACTCGTTTATCACCCAGTTCGCCGCACGCTTCGGGTCTGTCCCAAAGCTTAGCATCGCGTCAAAGTAGTCGGCGCGCTCTTTCTCGGCAACGAGCACGGAAGCGTCATAAGCTGAGAGTCCTAGGCTTTCAAAGCGTATCTTCTTGTCGTCGGGCAGTTCCGGCAGGTCCTTGGCGAGCGCGTCGACATAGGCCTGGTCGAATTCCAGCGGCAGAAGATCGGGATCCGGGAAATAGCGATAGTCATGCGCCTCCTCCTTGGAGCGCAACGAGCGCGTCTCGCCCTTGACCGGGTCGAACAGGCGGGTCTCCTGGTCGATCTTGCCGCCATCCTCGAGGATGGCAATCTGCCGGCGCGCCTCGGATTCGATCGCCTGGCCGATGAAACGGATCGAGTTGACGTTCTTGATTTCGCAGCGTGTGCCGAATGCGCCGCCCGGGCGGCGCACCGAGACGTTGACGTCGGCGCGCAGCGAGCCTTCGTCCATGTTGCCGTCGCATGTGCCGAGATAGCGCATGATGGTGCGCAGCTTCGTCACATAAGCCTTGGCCTCGTCGGCCGAGCGGATGTCGGGCTTGGAGACGATCTCCATCAGCGCCACGCCGGAGCGGTTGAGGTCGACATAGGACATGGTCGCATGCTGGTCATGCATCGACTTGCCGGCATCCTGTTCCAGATGCAGGCGCTCGATGCCCACCTCGATATCCTCGAACTCGCCCTGGCGGTCGGGCCCGACGGAGACGATCACCTTGCCCTCGCCGACGATCGGCTGCTTGAACTGCGAGATCTGGTAGCCCTGCGGCAGGTCCGGATAGAAATAGTTCTTCCGGTCGAAGACCGATTTATGATTGATCGCGGCCTTCAGGCCGAGCCCTGTGCGGATCGCCTGCTTGACGCATTCCTCGTTGATGACCGGCAGCATGCCCGGCATCGCCGCGTCGACGAGGCTGACATTGGCATTGGGCGCCCCGCCGAACGACGTCGAGGCGCCGGAAAAGAGTTTTGCCTCCGAGATCACTTGCGCATGCACTTCGAGCCCGATGATGATCTCCCAGTCGCCGGTGGCGCCGGGGATCAGGCGTTTTGCGTCGGGGGTGCGGGTGTCGATGATGCTCATGGATGGCCTGCGTACTTAGAATTCGCGATATGCAGAACGCATATTTCGGTGCGCAACTTCGCTAGTGCAAACCGCCCGGCGAGACAAGCGCAAAGCCGCGTACTGGCCTTTTCCGCCACTTTCGCCTAAAAGCATCCACTCCCAATGGAGAGTGGATGTCCACTTACGCTCAGTCCCGGTGGACGCGCGGCGGTGTGGAGAACAGCGCATCCTGCACCTGCTCGCGCAGGGCGGCGCATCGAAATCGAAAAGAACGAAAGCAGGAAGATCGCCTCGGTCCTGTTCCTGACCCGCGACGGCTGGCGCTATCCGGGCTTCGACCTGGAACTCTTTCGCAAACTGAGGCGCAAGAAAGCGGTTTCCTCGACGGATGGCGGCCCTTACCGCATCACCCGACGCGGGCTCGCGCTTGTGCGCGCCGAGCTCGACAATCGCTAATGCCCAATGCCGCCGGACAAAACGCCGGCGGCATCTTTCCGTTTGCTTCAGGCCGTGGCGATGTAGGCCCTGATCTCTTCGGCTTCGCGCTCGACATCCTCGATGCGGCGCTTGACCACGTCGCCGATGGAGACGATGCCGTCGAGCAGCCCGTTTTTCTCCACCGGCAGATGGCGGAAGCGGCCGCGCGTCATGATCTCCATCACCTCGTTGACGGTGTGGTTTTCGTTGCAGATCTTGACCTTCGGCGTCATCGCCGAGCGCACGGGGATGTCGAGCGCGGCGGCGCCCTCCTTGGCCACGACCCTAACGATATCGCGCTCAGAGAGAATGCCGACGATCTTTCGGTCGCCATTGGTGATGACGAGCGCGCCGATCCTGTGCTCGGCCAGCATGCGAATGGCCTCGCTGAGTTTTTCATTGGGCCCGAGCGTGAACACGTCATGGCCCTTGCTTTCAAGAATTGCCTTAACCGTCATGGCGTCCTCCACTGCCTTTGACGCCCCCGGCGCCCTTAGGAAGACACTGGGTGCTTGGGCAACATCGTGCGCCGTGATTGGTTGCATTTCAAGTGCGCCTAAGGACTAGATCAGGAAGGCGTCTCGTTTGAATCGCCATCCTGATCTATCTCTTGTTGGAGCATGATCTTCTCCGAAAACCGGTTCCCACTTCTCGGGATCATGCTCTACGCGGCAGCCAGTGGACGGTCGAAGAAACGCAGTCCGAAAAAGCCGGCGACGAAGCCGCCAATATGGGCTTCCCAGGCGATCTGGCCGTCGATGCCCGGCGCGAAGCCGAGCAGGCCCGTGGCCAGATTGATCACCATCCAAACGCCAAGAAAGGTCATGACGCCGCGCAAACGCAACACCGATGCGACCGGCAGCGGCTCGCCGGCGAAGGCACCCCGGCCCGACGAACGGTCGACGCGGAAGCCGTAGCGCGCGGCCGCGCCCATCATCCCGGAGATCGCGCCCGATGCACCGACGAGCGGCATCTCGCCATAGGGATGCAGTGCCCAGAACAGAGCGACCGAGGCCAGTCCGGTCACAGCGTAGAACATTGCGAAACGTAGCGCGCCAAGACGATTGGCGAGCGGCGAGCCGAAGGCTGCAAGCCAGATCATGTTGATGGCGATATGGGCGAAGCCCCCATGCATGAACGCATAGGTGAACGGACGCGTGAACAAGAACCAGTCGAAGCCGTATTGGCCGGTGTACAGCACCGGAATGAAGGCGCCGTCATAGAGCAGCGTCATTTGCTGCGTTTCGTTCAGCACATATTGCTGCAGCAGATAGACGACCGCGCAAATGCCGATCACGGCAAGCACCACCGGCGGCAGGTTGAACACAGGTTCGCGCCGCCGCGGCTCGGAAGCCTCGTCCGGCAACGGTTCGGTTTCGGTGGGGCTTACGGGCTCGCTCATGCACCCTTGCAGGTCCGGGACTCGGCGTTTTCGACGAGCATGTAGATCACGCGCTTTGGAATCACAAACGGCTAATCGCCACAGCGCCCGCGCAGAAAAAGGCGAATCAGAGAGCAAAGGCCGAATCAAAAAGAAGGCCGTTCAGGTGTTCCCCTGAACGGCCGGTCGAGCCCCCTGCTCCCCATATACTCGTGACTGAAGTGCTGCCGATCGCTGCTGAAACGACCGTTTTGGAGTGGTTTTGATGTGCCACAGGCTTCTGCGGCACGCAATGTAAACCATTTGTTAACCTTAACGACCCCGAGGCGTGAACAAACGTTAACGATAGTGGCACGCATCCTGCTCCGCACCGCATGAAGGTCATCGGAGGGCGCCCTGTCTGTTCGCCGATGGGACATCAAAAGACAGGTTGTGCGGAGCAGGATGGACATGAACGAAAAAGGATCGATCGCGCTGTTCCAATATTGGAACCGGCTGCGTGATGGCCGCCTTGCCCCGAAGCGATCGGAGGTGGAGCCGGCAGACATCAAGTCGCTTCTGGCCGACACCTTCATCCTCGAGCGCGATACGCGTGGCGAGGCGGTGTTCCGGCTCGCCGGCACGAGGCTCTGCGCCTATTATGGCCGGGAGCTCAAGGGCTTCTCCTTCCCTTCGCTCTGGCGCGAGAAGGATCAACGGCTGGTGTCGCGGCTCATGCAGGGCGTTTTCGATCAGAAGTCGGTTCTGCTCATGACCTATGAGGGATTCAGCCGGAACGGCCGCTCCAACAAATTCGAGCTCCTGGCGCTGCCGTTGGACGGCGGCGCCGAGAACCCGCGCTGCCTGGGCATCATCAGCACCGCCGACAAGCCGTTCTGGCTTGGTGCCGACCCGCTCGCCGACGCGCTCATCGATTCGATTCGGGTGATAGACCCCGAGAAGGAGCCGATGTTCCTGAAGAACCGTCCGGCCATCGACGTCCCCTCGCTCGTTCCGACCGAATTCGATGCTCCGGAGACCATTTCGGCGCTCGGCCGCGTGCGTCGCATCCGCCATCTCGTCGTCCTCGACGGTGGGCGTCACGAGTGAGCCCCGCCGTGTGAGGTTTCCCGCCGCTCTCGCTAGATTTTTCAGCGCTGCGCGTGCTCCAGGCCCAGGCTTTTGCGGCCGACTTTTCCCGTTTGTTAACCTGCTTTGCTGTAGCTTTTCGGGCGAAATTCCTCGCATCGTCGCGCGGAATGCCAACCGGGTGTAGGCAGTCATGAGGTCAGCGGCGGTAGAATATGCGCCGTCACGAGCTGAGCGGCGCAACTTCCAGCGTGTCCGCGTCAAAATCTACGGACGTTTCATGCTGGAAGACCGCACCGAGCATCCTTGCCAGGTGATCGATATGTCGCCCGGCAACGTTGCGTTGCGCACGGACCGGATCGGCATGCCGGGCGAGAAGGTTATCGCCTATATCGACCATATCGGTCGTGTCGAAGGCATCGTGACGCGTACGTCGCAGGACGGGTTCGCCATGACCGTCATCGCCTCGGAGCGCAAGAAGGACAAGCTTGCCGCGCAGCTCACCTGGCTTGCCAACAAGCATGAGCTCGATCTGCCCGAGGACCGCCGCCACGAGCGCGTGGCGCCGCGCAATCCGATGAGCGTCCTCCAGCTCACGGATGGGCGCCAGTATCAGTGCCGCATCATCGACCTGTCGCTCTCCGGTGCCGCCATCGAGATCGATGTCAAGCCGGCAATCGGCGTCCAGGTCACGTTAGGCACGATGCGCGGCCAGATCGTGCGCCATTTCGAGGACGGCGTCGCCATAGAATTCGCCGTCATCCAGCGGCCGGAAACCCTGGATCAGGAATTCAACGCGCCGCGGTCCTGACGCAAACCCGCACCGCAAGCGCGAAGCGAGCCGGCCGGTAGCGGCCGGTTTTTTGTTGCCTGATTTTGGCGGGTCGGACGCGGATCGCCAGCGCTATCAAGACCTCACGCGAGCCGGCGAAATCTGAATAATCCGAAATCGCGGTAGTTCAAATTTTATGTTTGTTCTACTGGCGTTTTACTCAATGTCTACTTCGGGTTTTTGCGTCAAATAAATCCCATCGTGGCACAGTCTCCGCAAACGGGGAGACTACAACAATGAAAATGACGAGGGGCAAGCTGTTGCTCTTGGCAATGGCGATGCAGCTTTCCGCCTGGGGTACGGCAAGCGCAGGACCGGCTTTCATGCATACGGGTGGCCGCACCACCCAGCCGGTCGGTCACTACGATTTCTGCCAGCGCATTCCGGTCGAATGCAACGAACGGACGCCGAAGGGTTCGCCGGTCGAGCTGACGCGCAAGCTGTGGGCGACGATGGTCAACGTCAACAATTCGGTCAACACCCGCGTCAAGCCGCGCACCGACATGGAGATCTACGGTGTCGAGGAATACTGGGCCTATCCCGACAAAGGTTATGGCGACTGCGAGGATTACGCGCTGGAGAAGCGCCGTGAGCTGATGGCCGTGGGCGTGCCGGCCGGCAATCTGCTGATGACGGTGGTGCGCCAGCCGAACGGCGACGGCCATGCGGTGCTGACGGTGCGCACCAGCCTCGGCGAATTCATCCTCGACAATCTCGAGCCGAAAGTGCTCGCCTGGAATGACACCGTCTACACCTACCTCAAGCGTCAATCGACGGAGAATTCGGGCGTTTGGGTGACGATCAACGACGGCCGCGACGACGCGGTCGCCAGCGTCCGCTAAGGCGCCAAAGCGATCGGGTACGTCGCCGTGACGCGGCGGCGCGCCCAGGAAGAAAGCCCGGTCGAGCCCCCACCCTCCCCGTCC
>NZ_JAIUGS010000025.1:0-60376 GCF_020164735.1 Mesorhizobium sp. ESP-6-4 | reverse complement strand
TCGTTGACCGAGAGCTTGTAGGCTGGAACCTCGCCCTTCTCGGTCTTCTTCATCGGGGCTGCGGCATTGAGCTGCGTACGCAGCGCAAGCAGCGCGTCGAGCTCGCAGTCCAGCGTCAAATAGAAATGCGGGATGGTCGACTTCGCCTCGACGAGGCGGCGCGCGATGGTCTTGCGCATATTGTCATGCGGCACGAGCTCGTAGGAGCCCTCGGCGAACAGCTTCAGCACCTGGTCGTCCGACATCGGCTTGGGTGCTGCGGCCGGAGCAGACGGGGTGCCGGCGGGCGCCTTCGAAGCCGGAGCGCCGCCGGAAGCGATCGCCGCTTCGACATCGACCTTCACCACGCGGCCATGCGGGCCGGAACCGGTCAGCGCCGTCACGTCGACGCCGGCGTCCTTGGCGATGCGGCGGGCCAGCGGCGATGCAAAGACCCGATCGCCGGCGGCGTGGCCGTTGGCGACGGGAGCAGGCTCGGCCTTCGCCGGCGGGGGCGCCGCTGCGGCTGCTGCCGGCTTGGCAGCTTCCTTGGGCGGCTCGGCCTTCGGGGCATCCGCTTTCGGCGCTTCGGCCTTGGGCGCGGCGCCGCCGCCGCTCTTGGCAGCGGCCGCGGCATCCTCGCCTTCACCGGCCAGGATGGCGATCAGCGCGTTGACCTTGACGCCTTCGGTGCCGGCCGGAACCACCAGCTTGGCGACTGTGCCTTCATCGACGGCTTCGACCTCCATCGTCGCCTTGTCGGTCTCGATCTCGGCGATCACGTCACCCGGCGAAACCTTATCGCCTTCCTTGACCAACCATTTTGACAGATTGCCCTCTTCCATGGTCGGGGAGAGCGCCGGCATGGTGATGTTGATTGGCATGATGTCCTCCCGACCGGCTCAGCGATAGGTAACGGCTTTGACGGCCTCGACGACTTCGCCGACGTTGGGCAGCGCCAGCTTCTCGAGGTTCGCCGCGTAAGGCATGGGAACGTCCTTGCCGGCAATGGTGATCACCGGCGCATCGAGGAAATCGAAGGCGCGCTGCGAGACCTGGTTGGCGATGTGGTCGCCGACCGAGTTCTGCGGAAAACCTTCTTCCACAACCACGAGACGGTTGGTCTTCTTCACCGAGGCGATGATCGTGTCGAAGTCGAGCGGCCGGACGGTTCTGAGATCGATGATCTCGGCGTCGATGCCCATGCCGCGCAACTCGGCTTCCGCCTTGAGTGCATAGGTCATGCCGATGCCGAAGGAGACCAGGGTGACGTCCTTGCCCTGCTTGTGGACACGCGCCTTGCCGATCGGCAGCACGAAGTCGTCGAGCTTCGGCACGTCGAAGGAATGGCCGTAGAGGATCTCGTTCTCCAGAAAGATGACCGGGTTCGGATCGCGGATCGCGGCTTTGAGGAGGCCCTTGGCGTCGGCGGCCGTATAGGGCATCACCACCTTCAGGCCGGGAATATGGCTGTACCAGGCGGCATAGCACTGCGAATGCTGGGCGGCGACGCGGGCCGCCGCACCGTTGGGGCCGCGGAAGACGATCGGCGCGCCCATCTGGCCGCCGGACATATAGAGCGTCTTGGCGGCCGAGTTGATGATCTGGTCGATCGCCTGCATGGCGAAGTTGAAGGTCATGAACTCGACGATCGGCTTCAGCCCCGCCATTGCGGCGCCGACGCCGACGCCGGCAAAGCCATGCTCGGTGATCGGCGTGTCGACGACGCGCCTCGGCCCGAATTCCTGCAGCAGGCCCTGCGTGATCTTGTAGGCGCCTTGGTACTCGGCGACTTCCTCGCCCATGACGAAGACATCGCCGTCGCGGCGCATCTCCTCGGCCATGGCGTCACGCAGCGCTTCGCGCACCGTGGTGGAAACCATCTCGGTGCCGGCTGGAATATCCGGATCGGCGGCGATCTCCGCCTTCGGCGCGGCGGCGACAGCGGCGGACGCCTCGCTTTTGGCCGAAGCTTGCGCCGGGGCCGGCGCGGCTTTTTCAGCCTTGGCGGGCTCTTCTTCGCCGATGCCTTCGCCGGCCTTGTCGACGTCCTCGCCGTCGACGGCAAGCACGGCGATGACCGCGTTGACCTTGACGCCTTCGCTGCCGGCGGGAACCACGATCTTGGCCAGCGTGCCTTCGTCGACAGCTTCGACCTCCATCGTCGCCTTGTCGGTCTCGATCTCGGCGATGACGTCACCGGCGACGACCTTGTCGCCTTCGTTCTTCAGCCATTTGGAAAGATTGCCCTCTTCCATCGTCGGCGACAGCGCGGGCATGAGAATTTCGATCGGCATGTCCTTGCCCTCTCCTTAGAGTACGATGTCGGTCCAGAGCTCGGACGGATCCGGCTCGGCGTCGTTCTGGGCGAATTCGGCGGCGTCGGCGACGATGTCGCGGACTTCCTTGTCGATGGCCTTGAGCTCGTCCTCGCTTGCCCACTTCTTGTCGAGCAGCCGCACCCGGACCTGCTCGATCGGGTCATGCTCGGAGCGCATCTTCTGCACCTCCTCCTTGGAGCGGTATTTTGCCGGGTCGGACATCGAATGGCCTCGATAGCGGTAGGTCTGCATCTCGAGGATGAGCGGACCGTTGCCGGCACGGCACCATTCGGTGGCGAGATCGGCCGCCGACTTCACCGCGCGGACGTCCATGCCGTCGACCTGGATGCCGGCAATCTTGAAGGAAGCGCCGCGATGCGAGAAGTCGGTCTCGGCCGACGAGCGCGACACGGACGTGCCCATGGCGTAGCGGTTGTTCTCGATGATGTAGATCACCGGCAGCTTCCACAGTGAGGCCATGTTGAAGCTTTCATAGACCTGGCCCTGGTTGGCGGCGCCATCGCCGAAATAGGTCAGCGAGACATTCTTGTTGTCGCGGTAGCGGTTGGCGAAGGCGAGACCGGTGCCGAGCGACACCTGCGCGCCGACAATGCCGTGGCCGCCATAGAAATGCTTCTCCTTGGAGAACATGTGCATCGAGCCGCCCTTGCCCTTCGACAGGCCACCACGGCGGCCGGTGAGCTCGGCCATGACGCCGCGCGGCGACAGCTCCATCGCCAGCATGTGGCCATGGTCTCGATAGGCGGTGATCATCTGGTCGCCTTCGACCAGCGCCATCTTCATGCCGGTGACGACGGCCTCCTGGCCGATATAGAGGTGGCAGAAGCCGCCAATGAAGCCCATGCCGTAGAGCTGGCCCGCCTTCTCCTCGAAGCGGCGGATCAAAAGCATGTGCCGGTAGGCGGAAAGCTCTTCTTCCTTGGTGAAATCCGCCGGTTTGGGCGCTGACAGATTGGGCTGCTTGTCGGATCTGGATTTTGCGGGCGCTTTTTTGGCGGCGGTGGCCATGCGTCACTCCCTGTTGGCGTCTCTTCGCGGACATTCAGGGAGATCGATCGTCTCCCCACGATTGCGGAAAGCTAACATGCAAGGATGCATTGCGCCATGCTGAAAAACGCATGGCTGGCATGCATCTAAGCGGTTAGAATCATTGAAAATAAAGGCGATTAACCGAAATTCGGTTATTTCGTCGAGGTAGGCAGCATAATGGTGATTTCGTCCGGATGGGACAGATTGAGCGCCTTTCGGGCCTGCTCGTCAAGCATATCCTTCTCCAGCGTACCCTCATGCATCAGCTGGACACGACGCTCGAAGTCGATCCGGCGCGCCTTCACGGCGTCAAGCTGGGCCTGCAATTCAACCGCACGGGCCTGCAGCCGATATTTGGAATAGATGCCGAATTCGCCGTGATAGGCGTGGAAGCCGAAATAGGCTAGGAAGAGCACGCAAAGCGAGGGGATGATCAGCCTGCCGGTGTTTCTCTGCTTGTGCTGACGTGTCCACATGACCCGAACCCTCGCGGCCGCGAACGCAAGCGGCCATGAATCGTATTTCGCCCGATTGTGCTTAATGGACGGTTACGGACGACCCTTATCGAGGATCGCCGGAACGAAAAAGGGCGGGAATGACCCGCCCTTTCCAGACTGTTCGAACAGGCCGGATCAGCCCTTGACCACCGACTTGCCTGCGTAGCGCGCCTGCTTGCCGAGCTCTTCCTCGATGCGGATGAGCTGGTTGTATTTGGCCATGCGGTCCGAACGCGACAGGGAGCCGGTCTTGATCTGCCCGCAATTGGTGGCGACGGCGAGGTCGGCGATGGTCGAATCCTCGGTCTCGCCCGAGCGATGCGACATGACGGCGGTGTAGCCGGCCTTGTGCGCGGTCTCGACGGCGTCGAGCGTCTCGGTCAGCGAGCCGATCTGGTTGACCTTGACCAGGATCGAATTGGCGACGCCCATGCGGATACCGTCGCGCAGCCGCGCCGTGTTGGTGACGAAGAGATCGTCGCCGACGAGCTGGGTCTTCTTGCCGATCAGATCGGTCAGGATCTTCCAGCCTTCCCAATCGTCCTCGGCAAGGCCGTCCTCGATGGTGATGATCGGATAATCGGCAGCGAGCTTGGCAAGGTACTTGGCCTGCGCCTTCGGATCGCGGGTCTTCTTCTCGCCCTCATAGACGTAATTGCCGTCCTTGAAGAACTCGGTCGCCGCGCAATCGAGACCTAGGGCTACGTCCTCACCCGGCTTGAAGCCGGCCTTCTCGATCGATTCCATGATGAAATCGAGCGCCGAAGGCGCGCTCTTCAGGTTGGGAGCGAAGCCGCCCTCGTCGCCGACATTGGTGTTGTGGCCGGCATCCTTGAGCTTCTTGCGCAGCGTGTGGAAAATCTCCGAGCCCCAGCGCACGCCGTCGCGCAGCGTCGGCGCGCCGATCGGCAGGATCATGAATTCCTGGAAATCGATCGGGTTGTCGGCGTGCGCGCCGCCGTTGATGATGTTCATCATCGGCACCGGCAAGATGTGCGCCTTGGTGCCGCCGACATAGCGGTAGAGCGGCAGGCCCGCGGCTTCCGCCGCGGCCTTGGCGACCGCCAGCGATACGCCCAGGATGGCGTTGGCGCCAAGGCGGCTCTTGTTCGGCGTGCCGTCGAGCTCGATCATCGTCTGGTCGATATGGATCTGGTTCTCGGCTTCCATGCCGCCGATCGCCTCGAACAGCTCGCCGTTCACCGCTTCGACGGCGCGCTGCACGCCCTTGCCGAGATAGCGCGGCCCGCCGTCCCGGACTTCGACCGCCTCATGCGCGCCGGTCGATGCGCCCGACGGCACAGCGGCGCGGCCCATGGAGCCGTCCTCCAGCACCACGTCGACCTCGACGGTCGGATTGCCACGGCTGTCCAGGATTTCACGCCCGACAATGTCGATGATGGCGGTCATTTGCGATGTCCCCGATTGATCGATTGAAGCGTCGCGCCCCTCTTAGCCAAAGCAGAGCAAAAGGCAATCGGCGGGCCCCGCATTTATTGCCGCGGGCGTGATTCACGAAGCGCAATTTTCTGTCATCATAAGTCATGCGCGCTGTGTGACCATCTCATCTATGGTCGCGTTCGCGCGGGGCGAAACAGGAGGAGTTTCGCCATGTCCCAGTTGAGCGGTATCGTGAGTTTGTTCCTGATCGCGGCAGCGTTCCTGACGTCATGCGACGATCAGAAACCCCAGCAGAGCTCGGTGGAGCTATCGACCCTCAACGCGGCGGAGTAGCTAAACGTCAAAGGCCCCCGGCTTTGTGTCGGGGGCCTTTCGATTCCCAGCTTGCCGATCTGCGATCAATGCCAATAGGGCTTCACATGGTAATACTGAAATGAAGCATCGCGGGCGGCTTCGCCGTCGGCGCCGGTCAGCTCGTCGATCGAATAGGCGGGCGCCGCCTGAAGCTGTTCCTTGGTGAACGGCACGACGTAGCCGCCTCTGTCCTCGTCATAGTCGAGCGTCGCCCACGGAACGGCGTGGTATTTCTCGCCCATGCCGAGAAAGCCGCCGAAGCCGATCACGGCGAACATGATGCCATTCGACATCTTGTCGAGCATCACGTCCTCGATGCTGCCGATGCTCTTACCTTCGGTGTTATAGACCGACGTGCCGATGACGCGCGAGGCGGCAATGGCTTCGGTATGCCCGGACGGAGTGGTCATGATGGTGCTCCTCTCGTTGAATGCCTGCACCGACAATGAGAGGAGCGCGCTAAGGTTCCCGACGATTTGCTCAGCTGTCGGTGAGGCAGCCCCCGCTCACCACAAGCCGGCGCAGGATCGAGGTCCGCCGCCGCAATCAGTGGCCCTTGGCAAGCCGATCAAAGGCCATGAGCTTCTCCAGCAACGCCGGCATGTCCTTGAGAGGCAGCATGTTGGGGCCATCCGAAGACGTCGAATTGTCCGGGTCCTGATGGGTTTCGATGAAGACGCCGGCGACACCGACGGCGACGGCCGCGCGCGAGAGCGTCGCGACAAAGCGCCGTTCGCCGCCGGAGGAGCCGCCCTGCCCGCCCGGCTGCTGCACGGAATGGGTGGCATCGAAGATCACCGGGGCGCCGATCTCGGCCATGACCGGCAGCGCGCGCATGTCCGAGACCAGCGTGTTGTAGCCGAACGAGACGCCGCGCTCGGTGGTGAGCACATTCGGGTTGCCGGAGCCGGTGATCTTGGCGACGACGTTCTTCATGTCCCAGGGCGCGAGGAACTGCCCCTTCTTCACGTTGATGACCTTGCCGGTCCTGGCGGCGGCGACCAGCATGTCAGTCTGGCGCGACAGGAAGGCGGGGATCTGCAGGACATCGACATGGGGTGCTACGATCGCGCATTGCTCCTCGTTGTGGACGTCAGTCAGCACAGGAAGGCCAAACTCCTTGCGCAGATCGTCGAAGATCGGCATCGCCGCATCGAGCCCGGCGCCGCGAGTCGCCAACAGCGAGGTGCGGTTGGCCTTGTCGTAACTGGTCTTGTAGACGAGGCCGATTCCCAGCCGTTCCGTCAGTTCCTTCAGCGCGCCGGCCATGTCGAAAGCGTGCTGGCGCGATTCAAGCTGGCACGGGCCGGCGATCAGCGACAGCGGCGCATTGTTGGCGAAGACGACCTTGCCGACGGTTATCGATGAATTGGGCGCCAAGGGCTTGCTCATGGGATCTCCCGGAAGATGAAGGCGGCGCCCTGCCCGCGCGCCGGTGGAACGACGATGTCAGTGCCGCTCATGTTGTGATCGATGGCCCCGGCCGCAAGCGCGTGCGCCGCTGTAGCTTTGTCGCGGATCGAGAAAACAACCGCCTCAAACCGTAAATGCGATGAGGCTTCGGCCGCCAGGCCGAAGCGCTGCGCGTAGCTCTCGGGCGTGACCACGCTCAAGATTGTATTCGGCAACCGCACCATGTCGCCGTCTGCCTCCGACCCGGCGGCGATCGAGATCAATGCGATCTGTGCGGAAGGCACATCGCTCACGGCGATCACCTCGACGATGCCGGTCACGCCATTGGCATGGGCCTGCAACGCCGTGCGATCGATCTTCGGCGGGTTCACGCGCTCGCAGGCGAAGAGGAAGGCGTCCGTCGCTCCCTTGCCGACCGCGAAGGCCAGCTTGAAGGATGCCGTGTCGCTCTTTCCGTTCGCATCTGTGAACGCGCGCGAGAAACGCAGCGTATCGCCGGCCGACAGACCGGCTTCGACAAAACGCATATGGTCGGCATCGGCATTGCCGGTTCCAAGCACGACGGCGGAAAAACCTTCATCGCCCAGTCGTTCGCGATAAAGGCGGTCGCGCGCTACGAAGACATTGCCGGCCGCAATCGCCTGTTCCGTCGCCTGCGCATCTCCCACCGCCAACGGCTCGAGATAGGTGCCGTCGGCGAAAAAGACGCAGGCATTCTCAGTGCCGAACGGGTGGATGCCTGTGGGCGCGACGACAAAGCCGAGCGAGGTCAGACGCGACCGGACGGCATCGAGGCTCGGTGTCGGCAGCACGAGATGGTCAAGCGGATGGGCGGAGTTTCTGGTCATGCCGGCGCGGTGTGCCTCATTCCGGCCGGCTGTTCAAGAGCGGCGGCCCGACGGACCGTGCTCTGCCGCTTCAGGCAGCGGCCACGACATCGGCCGAATAGCGCAGTTCGCGCAGCGGCTTCACCTTGCTGGTTGTATCCGCATAGATCGGATGCGCCTTGTAAGCGGCAAGCGCCGCCTCGTCCTCGAACTCGGCATAGACGACGACATCGATCGCATTGGAGAACTGATCGACCTTGGTATTGAGCGTCACCTCGAAATGCTTCGAGTGCGGAATCTTGCCGAGCGCCAGCAGGCCCGAGCGCACAGTCTCGACATCTTCCTTGCGCCGCACGCTGAAGAAAACGATGTGCCGGATCAAGCCAGCCTCCCTGGTCTTCGCTTCAGCGGCGTTTTTGTGGGAGCAATTCCCAGGCGTCAACCGGCAACGATGTCGCGCCCGCGATGCGAAACCGGCGAGACCTTACCCGGTAACATAGCGCACGATGCGCGAGACTTCCCGCACGGTCACATCGAGGTAGTGGCCGCGATTGTAGAGTCCGTCCCAGAACAGGAAGAAGGTGATGGAGGCGATGACGATCACATAACGCATGGCTAAAACTATCCCATGCGGACGGCCTGAACCAGAGGGGGGAGCGACGGCAGTCGTTCCAGTTAACCGCTTTTTGCCTGGCGCTTTCGGCCAACGGCGCCTGCGCAAGAGGGCCTGGCCGCAGAGTGCGAAGCCACCCTCTTGAGGCGACGGAATGAAACCGCGATCGGCCATCAAGCATCTCCGCTGCCCGCAGGCGGCGGCCTGGGAATCAGCTTTTGTCGTCGTCGCCTTGCGTGATCAGGCGCGCGCTGCGCTGGCCCGTAAAGTATATCCATAGCCAGCTAAGCGAGACCGCCAGGCGGTTGCGGAAATCGATCAGGAAATAGATGTGCGCTATGCCCCAGAGCCACCAGGCGAGCCAGCCGGTGAGCTTGATCCAGCCGAAATCGATGGCCGCGGCGCGCTTGCCGATCGTCGCCAGATCGCCGTCATGACGGTATTGGAAAGGACGCGTCGCCATGTCGCCGGCGAGCCGCGCCTTGATCGTCGCGGCAACATGCTTGCCCTCCTGCTTGGCAGAGGGCGCCACACCCGGCACCGGCTTTCCATCTGGCCGCAGCACATGCGCGGTGTCGCCGATGACGAAAATGTCGGGACTGCCCGGCACCGTGAGGTCCGGTTCGACGATTACCCTGCCCGCCCGGTCGGCCGGCGCTCCCAGCCATTCGGCCGCCGGCGAAGCGGCAACGCCAGCCGCCCAGATGATCGTCCTTGCCGGCAAGCGCGTGTCGCCGAAGACGACACCCTCGGCATCGAGGTGCGTGACCGGACGCCCGAGCTCGATGGTGACGCCCAGCCGTTCCAGCGCCTTGCGGGCATAGTCGGAAAGCTGCGGCGCGAAATTGGCCAGGATTCGGTCGCCGGCTTCGATCAGCACGACGCGCGCCTGGCCTGGGTCGATGTTGCGAAACTCGCCGCGCAACGTGTCATGCGCGAGTTCGACAATGGTGCCGGCGAGCTCGACGCCGGTCGGCCCGCCGCCGACGATGGCCAGAGTCAGCAGTGCCTGGCGCTTGGCCGGATCGGTTTCGCGTTCGGCCTGCTCGAAAGCGAGCAGGATACGGCGCCGGATCGTCGTGGCATCCTCAAGCGTCTTCAGACCCGGCGCGAACGGCTCCCATTCGTCATGGCCGAAATAGGCGTGGCGCGCGCCGGTGGCGAGCACCAGCGTGTCATAGGGGATCGAGCTGCCATCCTCGAGCAGCACGCGCTTGCCGGCGCGGTCGACGCCGGTGACATTGCCAAGAAGCGTCGTCACGTCCTTGCGCCTGCGCAGAAGATGGCGGATCGGCCAGGCGACTTCCGAGGTCGCCAGCGACGTCGTCGCCACCTGGTAAAGCAGCGGTTGGAAGAGATGGTGGTTGCGCTTGTCGATCATGGTGATGCGCACCGGAGCTCCCGCCAGCGCGCGCGTGAGTTCGAGACCGCCGAAGCCGGCGCCGACGACAACGACTTTATGCTCGGTTTCGCTCATTTCATTCCACCTCGCCAAAGTGCAATCCTACCGATGATGTAAGTATTTTTGTGCACTGCAACAATATTGCGCATGGCAACGGTCATGCCCGGGAGTCGTCGTGCGGCGTCGTGAATGCACATGCGGTCGCACACGTGCGAGTATAGCGTGAAACAAAACGACAGGAGCCAAGCATGGCTGACAAACACGACGACGAAGGCCCGGCCCAATACGCCTCACCGCCCTGTTTCATGCACGAACTCGACCCGGAATACCGGGAGCCGCTCTCCGACTGGACGGATGTTCGGCGATGGCGCAAGGCCGAGCGTGAGCGACTCATCACCGGGCGCCTCGCCGTTTCAGCCGATGCGCGCGCCGCGATGTCGGCACGCATCGCGGAAGGCCTCGACGCGTTGATCGGCGACATAGCCGGCCGGATGGTCAGCCTCTACTGGCCGTTTCGCGGCGAGCCGGATCTGCGTGGCTGGATGGCCTCGATCAACGAGCGCGGTGGGCGCACCGCGCTGCCCGTCGTCATCGAGAAGGGACAGCCGCTGGTGTTTCGCGCCTACAAACAGGGCGACCGGCTGGAAAAGGGCGTGTGGAACATTCCGATCCCGGCCGAGGGCAACCCGGTGCTGCCCGACATCGTGATCTCGCCGATCGTCGGCATCGATCCGAGCAACTATCGGCTGGGTTATGGCGGCGGCTTTTACGATCGCACGCTTGCCGCAATGCCGTTCAGGCCGCTGGTGATCGGCGTCGGCTACGAATTGCAGCGCATCCCGACCATCTACCCGCAGCCGCACGATATCCCAATGACTACTGTGGTGACCGAAGCCGCAGCGGTTTAAGCCATCTCAGGCCGCAGCCCGACCGCCGTGCGATCGACGATCTCGCGCAGCGCGAAGGACGAGTTGATCTTGGTGACGTGCGGCATGGCTGACAGCCATTCCTTGTGGATGCGCTCATAGTCGACGAGATCCTTCGCCGCGATGCGCAGGATGTAGTCGTATTCGCCCGACATCAGATGGCAGGAGAGCACGTTCGGGCAGCGCTTGATTGCCGCCTCGAAATCCGACAGCGTTTTTTCGAATTGCCCCGACAGCGATATGTGCACGATCGCCGTCATCTGGTGGCCGAGCGCGGAATTGGACAGCCGCGCGTGATACCCGCGGATGGTTCCGGACTTCTCCAGATTGTCGAGCCTGCGTGAACAGGCTGATTGGGAAAGGCCGACCTTCTCCGCGAGCGCCGCATTGGGGATCCGGCCATCCTTCTGCAAAGTCTCCAGAATGGCGATATCAATCCTGTCGAGCCGCATTTTTCGTGGTTCCTGCGAATTTCAAGTCATTTTGCGCAACGATTATCGAAGAGCGACCATTACCGCAAGTGCATTCGCAAACACATACGGAACGATTCGTGGTTGACTGCGGTTACTGCGTGTCCACCCTCCGCAATTTCGACCCGGTGACATGCACGAGCGACAGTGAGAGCGCCCCCTGAAGGGCGCGGACAGGGAGAAGAAAAATGCGTGTCGGCTGCCCCAAGGAAATCAAGAACCATGAATATCGCGTCGGCCTGACGCCGGGCTCGGTCCGCGAATATGTCGCGCATGGCCATGAAGTGCTGGTCGAGACCGGTGCTGGCACCGGCATCGGCGCCGACGACAACGCCTATCGCGCCGCCGGCGCCACTATCGCCAAGACGGCCGCCGACGTGTTCGCCAAATCCGACATGATCGTCAAGGTCAAGGAACCGCAGCCAAACGAATGGGTCCAGCTGCGCGACGGCCAAATCCTCTACACCTATCTTCATCTGGCTCCGGATCCGGAGCAGACCAAGGGTCTTCTTGGCTCGGGCGTCACCGCGATCGCCTATGAGACCGTGACCGACGACCGCGGCGGCCTGCCGCTGCTCGCGCCGATGTCGGAAGTCGCCGGCCGCCTATCGATCCAGGCCGGCGCGACTGCGCTGCAGAAGGCCAATGGCGGCCGCGGCGTGCTGCTCGGCGGTGTGCCCGGCGTGCTGCCCGGCAAGGTCACGGTGCTCGGCGGCGGCGTCGTCGGCCTGCATGCGGCCAAGATGGCGGCCGGCCTCGGCGCCGACGTCACCATTATCGACCGTTCGATCCCGCGCCTGCGCCAGCTCGACGACATTTTTGGCGGTCGCGTCCACACACGCTACTCGACCGTCGAAGCGCTGGAGGAAGAATGCTTCTCGGCCGACGTCGTCATCGGCGCCGTGCTGATCCCGGGCGCCGCCGCGCCCAAGCTCGTCACCCGCGAAATGCTTTCCGGCATGAAGAAGGGCTCGGTGCTGGTCGACGTCGCGATCGACCAGGGCGGTTGCTTCGAGACCTCACATGCCACGACGCACGCCGATCCGACCTATGAGGTCGACGGCGTGATCCACTATTGCGTCGCAAACATGCCCGGTGCCGTGCCGGTCACTTCGGCGCACGCGCTCAACAACGCGACGCTGCACTATGGCCTACAGCTCGCCGACAAGGGCCTCAAGGCGCTGGTCGACGACCACCATTTGCGCAACGGCCTCAATGTTCATAAGGGCAAGATCACCAACCGCGCCGTCGCTGAGGCGCTCGGCTACGAAATGGTCGAACCGAAGGCGGTCCTTGCCGCCTGATAATTCGCAACGATTTCCTTCAGTCGCCCGCCGGGTCATTTCGGCGGGCTTTTTTCTGGCGCGGAAACTGCGCTTCCGTCGAAAAATCCGGTCAACAAAAAAGCGGAGCAAAAAGCCCCGCTTCCTCGACTGTCGCGATCTGCCGCCGGTCCATCCGCGGTCGACACATCGCAACCGCTGCGTTTTAGCGCAGTAGTACGACGAGAATACGACGGCCTTGCAAATGCGCTTCTTTTCGTTCTTCCGCCATTATGCGGTCTTGTGTGAAATGCTTCACATTCGCTCGACGAGAAAGCTGCCTAGAGACGGACCGTTACTGGCGGTCTGAGCTGCTTGCCGGGTCGGGCAAGTCCGACCCGGACGGCACTGGCCCGACAGCTTCTGTCAGACCCTCCAACGGCCCGCCCGACCATCGGCGGGCTTCTTTTTTGGTCATGCCCGCTCGATGCGGCATTGATAGCAATTGTTGCGGGCCGAGCGGACATGGATGTAGGCGATGTCGTCGCGCCCAAACAGCGTCCGCGCGCGGGCGGCAATCTCGCTGGTCGGCGTGACGGCGCCGCTGCCATAAACGATGCGATCGTCCCTGCCGTAACCCCTGACGATATAGTCGCTGCTTTCGAGCATCTCCGGCAGCGCGTCCCCTTCGGCTGCGCGCTCGCATTCCTCCGCATGCAGGAAGATTGGGCCGGTTTCGGCATAGGGCTGCAGTTCTGGAAACGGGCGGTAGGCAACGATCAGATAGCCGTCACCCTCGGCGACGTTCCTGAGGCAATGCCTGCATGGCACGCCGTCACCGTCGGAGATGCGGTGCTCCGGGGTGCGGCCGTAGGCATCGGGCCCTCCCCGCTGCAGAGCGCGCACGGCTTCGGTCGGCAAGGCTTTGAACTGGATGCTCATGGCGAAATCTCCGTGTCGATGTTCGGAAATTATGCCTTGGCGACAATGCCTCCCACCCGATTCCTGACTGGCGGAACCGTTCTCACCAGTCCTGGAATTGCTCTAGTCTCGCATGACGCTGGCCGACCGCTCGGCGAAGGTCAGCGGATGCACGACCTCCCTCTTCTGCGCCACGGGCGTGAAGCCCAGCTTCTGATAAAGCGGAAGAGCTGCCGGATGATCGAGCGTGCAGGTCTGCACAGTGACGCGCCTTGGCCCGTGCGCCCAGGCCGCCGAGATCGCGGCGCCAAGGAACCAGCGGCCGATGCCCTGGCCATGCGCATGCTCCATCATGCCGAAATAGGCGAGCTCCACTTCGTCCGGAAGATGCGGCTTAAGGTCGAAGAAGCCGGCGGGAGCGCCGTCGAGATAGAGCACGCGGATGTCGCGGTCCTCGCGGTGCAAGCCGGCGGCAAGCTCCTCGTCGCTCAGCCTCAGCACGTTGACCCAATGCCATTTGCGACCGACGCGATCCATCAGATAGCGGTAAAAATGAAGCGGGATATCTTTCGTCTTCAGCAGCGCGATCTGGCGATTGTAGGGGATCGGCGGCGAAACCGCCGGAGCCGCGTGCATCTCCAGGAATGTGACCGTGACTTCGATATCCTGCAGCGCGCCGTGTTCCATCATTCTTTCCCCGTCACCACTGGTGTGTCGCTGAGACCGCCCCACTCAGTCCAGGATCCATCGTAAAGCCGGTTGTCGGTATGGCCGAGCGTCTCGAGCGCCAGCGTGATCGCCGCCGCCGTGATGCCCGAGCCGCAGGACGTGACAACGGGCTTCGAGAGGTCGATGCCGGCATCCTCGATGACCTTGCGCAGGCGATCCTTCGGCAGTAATTCGCCATTCTCGGCAAGCGCCGTGACAGGAACGTTGTGCGCACCCGGCATATGGCCCGAACGGATGCCCGGACGCGGCTCCGGATCGGTCCCGGCAAAGCGGCCGGCCGAGCGCGCGTCGGCGATCTGGCTCTCTTGGCTGCCGACGATCCTGCGCATCTCGTCGAGGCCGACAACCCGGCCGGCATCGAAATCGGCATAAAAGACGCTCGGCGCGATCTTTGTCGGCTCGGCCGTCACGGGTCGCCCCTCGGCCTTCCAGCGATCGATGCCGCCGTTCAGGATGTAGACCTGGAAGACGCCCATGACACGGAACATCCACCAGGCGCGGGGCGCCGAGAACAGGCCGGGCCCGTCATAGACGACGATGGTGTCGTCAGCCGAAACGCCCATGGCGCCAACATATTGGGCGAAGTGCTGCGGCGATGCCAATGTGTGTGGCAGTTTCGAATCCG
Source organism: Mesorhizobium sp. ESP-6-4 (assembly GCF_020164735.1). NCBI lineage: Bacteria > Pseudomonadati > Pseudomonadota > Alphaproteobacteria > Hyphomicrobiales > Phyllobacteriaceae > Mesorhizobium > Mesorhizobium sp. ESP-6-4. The sequence goes on along the minus strand of NZ_JAIUGS010000025.1, from coordinate 45,586 downwards.
GATCGGACACCGCATCCTGGTCGAGGAAGCGCGCTCCGGGAATGTGGGCGGCATCGTATTCGGCGCGGGCGTCGCGCTTTTGCGCCGGCAGGTACCAGGAGGCGTCGATGATGGTGAGACCCGGCTCGCCAAGTCGCTTTTCCAGCCAATCGGCGTCGAAGATGAAGGGACTGTCCTGCGCCATTTTATTCTCCTGCCCCGCCCAGCTTTAACGTCAGTTCGCCGGCATCGGTCCGAATCGGATGCGGAAGCGCCGGTTCTCGCGGCCTTTCTTCTCGATTTTGCCGATATGAATCTCGCCAACCTCGCCGGTCGACCTCACATGCGTTCCGCCGCATGGCTGGCTGTCGATCGAGCCGTCCTCGCCGATGCAGACCAGGCGGATCTTGCCGGTGCCGACCGGTGGGCGGACGTTCTTCGATTTGACCAGGCCGGGATTGGCGGCGAGTTCCTCGTCGGTGATCAGCCGGGTAAAGATCGGATGATCGGCGCGCACCAGCTCCATCAGCCTCGCCGTCACATCCTCCTTGGTGAAGCCGGCGTCGGGAATGTCGAAGTCGACGCGGCTGTCGTCCTCTGCGACCGCTGCCCCGGTGATTGGGAAAGGGCAAACGACAGTCAGCAGGTGACAGGCGGAGTGCATGCGCATCAGGAGATGCCGCCGCTCCCAGTCGATCAGGAGTTTCAGCTTTTCGCCGACCGCTGGCAGCGCCTGCTCCGGCGCCGGCACATGGACGATCTCGTCCTTAGTCTCGCCGGTGATGGTGGCGGCGATCGCGATGCGGCCGCCATCGGCGCGTTCAAATATCCCGGTGTCGCCCGGCTGCCCACCGGACGTTGCATAAAAGACTGTCCGATCGAGAAGGATGCCGCCACGATCGTTGATCGCGACGACCTCGGCCTCCGCCGTCTTCTGATAGGCGTCGTCGCGAAACTGCGCCTCGGTTTTGTATGCCATCATGCCACCTTTTCGAACGGCACTGAAATATCGGCTTTTTCTTCCATCCAGCCCGGCACCGGAAGATTCTTGCCGCGCAGGAACTCCGGATTGAAGAGCTTGGCCTGGTAGCGCGTGCCGTAGTCGGCCAGGATCGTCACGATGGTGTGGCCGGGTCCGAGCTCGCGCGCCAGCCGGACGGCACCGGCGATGTTGATGCCGGTCGAGCCGCCGACGCAGAGCCCCTCTTCCTGGATCAGGTCGAAGATAATCGGCAAAGCTTCCTCGTCCGGGATCTGGTAGGAGAAATCCGGCGTGAAGTCTTCCAGATTGGCGGTGATGCGGCCCTGGCCGATACCTTCGGTGATCGAGCTGCCATCGGATTTCAGCTCGCCGCTGGTGTAGAAACTGTAGAGGGCGGCACCCAGCGGGTCGGCGAGCGCGATCTTGACGTCCTTGCTCTTGGCCTTGAGCCCGAGCGCGACACCCGCAAGCGTGCCGCCGGAGCCGACGGCCGAGACGAAGCCATCGATCTTGCCGCCGGTCTGGGCCCATATCTCCTGGGCAGTCGTACGGACATGGCCGTCGCGGTTGGCGACATTGTCGAACTGGTTGGCCCAGATCGCGCCGTTCGGCTCCGAGCGCGCCAGTTGCTCGGCAAGGCGGCCGGACAGTTTTATGTAATTGTTGGCGTTTTTGTAGGGCACCGCCGGCACTTCGATCAGCTCCGCGCCCAGGATCTTGATCGTGTCCTTCTTTTCCTGGCTCTGCGTGTCGGGGATGACGATGACGGTTCGGTAGCCAAGCGCCTTGGCGACCAACGTCAACCCGATGCCGGTGTTGCCGGCAGTACCTTCGACGATCAGCCCCCCGGGCTTGAGCAGGCCGCGCTGCTCGGCATCGCGGATGATGAACAGGCCGGCCCGATCCTTCACCGACTGCCCCGGATTCATGAACTCGGCCTTGCCGAGGATCTCACAGCCGGTCGCTTCCGAAACCTTGTTGAGCCGGATCAGGGGCGTGTTGCCGATCGCTTCGATCACAGAACGGGGCATGCGGGATTCCTTTATGTGTGCGGCGAGACCCTAAAAACCGGACGCCCCGGTTTCAAGGTAAGATTTTGTCTGGTCCAGTCGCATTCTGGACGCTGCAATGCTTGCGATCATTTCAACGCCAAGCGCAAAAGCGCTCTTTTCATTCGATTTCTTCGCCGCTACAGCAAGCCCGAACATTCGCAGGACATCGCATGACACTCTACCGGGCCAATCCGAAGGATGGTGTCGCCTGGATCACGGGCGGCAGCAGCGGACTTGGCCGCGCTTTGGCCAAGGATCTTGCCAATCAAGGCTATGCCGTCGCGGTGACCTCTCTGCCCGAAGATCCGGCCGACACGCTGGTCGTCGAAACGGCGCAAATGTCCGGACATGTGAAATCCTTTCCCTGCGACGTCACCGACGAGCAGGGCATGGCGCGTACGGCCGCCGCAATCGAGGAGCAGATGGGCCCCATCGTGCTTGCCGTCTTCAACGCCGGCAACTACATCGCCACCCCCGGCGAGAATCTGGTTGTGCGCGATTTCCACCGCTCCTTCGCCGTGAACTATTTCGGCATCGTCAACGGCGTGGTGCCTGTCGTCGAGCATATGCGCGTGCGCGGACGCGGCCATATCGTTCTGGTGGGATCGGTCACCGCTTATTCGGGCTGGCCGACCACGGCGGCCTATGGCGGCACCAAGGCCGCGATCAACATCCTGGCGGAGTCGCTGAAATACGATTTCGACAAGATGAATATCCGCATCCAGGTCATCAACCCGGGCTTCGTCGACACGCCGCTGACGGAAAAGAACAGGCTGCCGATGCCGGGCCTCATGCCTGTGCATCGCGCGTCGCGCCGCATGGCTCGCGGCATCCGGAAGGGCGGCTTCGAAGTCACCTTCCCGTACCACATAAGCTTGCCGTTGAAGGTGCTCGGCCTGTTGCCGCGGCCGATCGGCCGCTTCGTCATCGGGCTCACCACCCACTGGTGGGGACGGCCATTGCATTTCGATCGCAGGCTGCCTGGCGACAAGAACCCATCCCGCGACAAGGCGGCATAAACCGGCGAAACGGCGATTGCCTGCCGGCGGGTACGGCCATAGGTTGAGAATCATTGCTTGGAGACTGTAATGGGGCGGCGGATCGTGCTGACGGTGCTTGGCCTTGCAGTCGTCCTGATAGCCGTTTTCTTCCTCGGTCCACGCGTGCCGGTCGACACCACAATCCGGTTCAATCCGTCGGCGATCGGCGACGATCCGCAGGCCTATCTGGCGCGCGAAGAGGCTGCCGTACCCAACATCCGCGACGGCCTCGACAAGGAGATCATCTGGGCGAACCCGATGGTCCATGCCAAGACGCCCTTGGCCATCGTCTATATCCATGGCTTTTCCGCCTCGAAGGGCGAGGTCCGCCCCTTGCCGGACGACATTGCGAATGAATTGGAGGCCAACCTCTTCTACACGCGCCTGACCGGCCACGGCCAGGACGGCGGGGCCATGGCGCAAGGCAGCGTCAATGCCTGGATCAACGACTATGAGGAAGCTTTGGCCATCGGCCGTGCCATCGGTGACAAGGTGATCGTCATCGGGACCTCGACCGGCGGCTCGCTCGCAGCATGGGCTGCAACCCGGCCGGATGCATCGGACGGTGTCGCTGCTATCGCATTCATATCGCCGAATTTCGGCGTCAAGGCCTCCGGCGCCGAGGTTCTCACACTGCCCTGGGGCCGGCAGATCGCCGAGCTTGTCGGTGGCAAGCAGCGCAGTTTCCCTGCCCGCAACGCGCTGCACGAGAAATTCTGGACCACCAAATATCCCATGAGGTCGGTGCTGCCGATGGCGGCGCTCACCAATCTCGCCTATGAGGCGCCGGTCGAGAAGGCGAAAATCCCTGCCCTGTTCATCTTCTCGGATTCCGACAAGGTGGTGCGGCCCGACCGGACGCGCGAGATAGCTGGGCGCTGGGGTGCGCCGCATGAGCTGGTGCCGGTCGACGACACCGGCGATCCGGACAATCACGTCATCGCCGGCGATGTGCTGTCGCCGCAGACCACAGCCTTCCTCACCCAGCGTATCGTGGTGTGGGTGAAGGCGCTGATGCAACAGCAGTCGGGTCAGTGAAATGGAAAACGGCCGAAGCATCGCTCCGGCCGTTCCTGTTCGCGTGGTTCTGCTAGAGCATGATGCCGAAAAGTGTGGAGCGGTTTTCGGACGACATCATGCTCTATGTCTTTGATTTAGAGCCGGATTCAGATTTCAGCTCGACTCGACCTGAAATCATCCGGCTCTAGGCTCAGGCGGCCCGGTTCGCCGGACGCTTGCCGCCAAAGCGGCGCTTGTTGTTACCCTTGAAACGCTTGAAGCCGTCGGGCTTGCTCGAGCCATTCGGCTTGGCCGCTGCCGGGCGTTCGCCCTGCGGCTTCGGAGCGCGCTCGCCGTGAGGCTTGCCGCCGAAACGCTTGTTGTCGCCACCGTTGCCCGGGCGGCGGCCATCGCGACGGGCGCCGTGATGCTCGCGGTCATTGGCCGGTTCGAAATGACGCTCGGTCTTTTCCCTGGGGTCGCGCTGCGGATCCGGGCTGCCGAGATGGTCGGCGACGACCGGCAGCTTCATGCGGATGATGCGCTCGACCTGCCGCAGCTTGGCGTTTTCCGAAGGATCGCACAGCGTGATCGCAATACCGTCCCTGCCGTTGCGGCCGGTGCGGCCGATACGATGGACATAGCTCTCCGCCTCGTCGGGCAAGTCGAAATTCACGACATGGCTGATGCCGGGCACGTCGATGCCGCGCGCCGCGATATCGGTCGCGACCAGGATGCGAACCGAGCCGTCGCGGAAATCGTTGAGCGCCTTCTGGCGCGCGTTCTGCGACTTGTTGCCGTGGATCACGGCCGCCTCGAAACCGTCACGGGCAAGGTCCTTGGTGACGCGGTCGGCACCATGCTTGGTGCGCGAGAACACGATCACCGAACGCATCGCCTCGTCGGCCAGCATCTTTGACAGCACCTGGCGCTTCTGCTTGGTGCGGGCGAGCACCAAGCTCTGCACGATCTCGACCGCGGCGGTGCTTTGCGGCGAGACTTCGATACGGACGGGGTTCTTCAGCAAGCCCTTGGCAAGCTCCGCGATTTCATCGGGCATGGTGGCCGAGAACAGTGCGGTCTGGCGGTCCGGCGCAGTCGCCTTGGCGATACGCTTGACGTCGTTGATGAAGCCCATGTCGAGCATGCGGTCGCCCTCGTCGAGCACTAGCCATTTGGTGTCGGCAAGGATGAGGTCGCCCTCGCGCACCAGGTCGGTCAGGCGGCCGGGCGTGGCGATCAGAATGTCGACGCCGGGCGCAACCTTCTTCACCTGGCTGAAACGCGAGACGCCGCCCAGCACCAGCGCGGTCGAGACATGCGCGCCTTTAGCGAGGATCTTGATGGTGTCCTCGATCTGCACGGCTAGCTCTCGCGTCGGCGCCAGGATGAGCGCCCGCGTCGTCTTCGGCCGGCGCTTGGTGCCAAGGCCGATGATCTTCGAGAGAATCGGCAGCGCAAAGGCCGCCGTCTTGCCCGAGCCGGTCTGGGCGATACCGAAAATATCGCGCCCCTCGAGCTGCGGCGGGATCGCCTGCATCTGGATCGGCTTCGGATCGGTGAAGCCGGCGGCATGGGTCGCCTTGAGCAGCGCGCCGGAAATCCCAAGTGCTGCGAAACCGTTCAGTTCCGCTGTGTTTTCGTTGGTCAAAATAATCTTCTTTCATGCGGCCTTGTGGCCGCAAACATCAATGGCGGCAGGGCGCAACCTGCCGTCGGATAAATTGTCATGGAACGACAAGGCGGCGGAACAATCGTCCGCGCGGCTGCGCTGTCGTGCCCGCAGGCATCATGCCTCGGGGCTTTTTCGCCAGCTTGCCGATCGACCAGGGCCGATTTGCCGGAAAGAGGGAAAACAGACGCAACCAGTCTCATTCGTCGAGAAGGCCGGATGATTCCCGGCCCAAGCGCCTATGCCGCTGCATATGGCTGAGTTTGTCCCGAAATGCAAGGGCGTCATGTTGCGGTGCAGCAAAACAGAGGTTCTTGCGCTCCCCTGCCGGCGCGATTACCACAAATTATCTATTGGTTTTGAGGACTAGCAATGAAAGACGTGCTGAAGGAACTCGAGCGTCGCCGCGAGATTGCCCGCATGGGCGGCGGCAAGGACCGCATCGAGGCGCAGCACAAGAAGGGCAAGCTCACTGCGCGCGAGCGTATCGAGATATTCCTCGACGAGGGCTCGTTCGAAGAGTTCGACATGTATGTCGAGCATCGTTCGACCGATTTCGGCATGGAGAAGACCAAGATCGCCGGCGATGGCGTCGTCACCGGCTGGGGCACCGTCAATGGGCGCCCGGTCTATATCTTCGCCAAGGATTTCACCGTGTTCGGCGGCTCGCTGTCGGAAGCGCATGCCGAAAAGGTCATCAAGGTCCAGGAGATGGCGCTGCGCAATCGCGCGCCGATCATCGGCCTCTACGATGCCGGCGGCGCACGCATCCAGGAAGGCGTGGCGGCGCTTGGCGGCTATGCCGAGATATTCCAGCGCAATGTGCTGGCATCCGGCGTCATTCCGCAGATTTCGTTGATCATGGGTCCCTGCGCCGGCGGCGACGTCTACTCGCCCGCCATGACCGATTTCATCTTCATGGTGCGCGATACTTCCTACATGTTCGTCACCGGACCGGACGTGGTGAAGACCGTGACCAACGAGACGGTGACCGCGGAAAGCCTCGGCGGCGCAAGCGTGCACACCACCAAATCCTCCATCGCCGATGGCGCCTATGACAATGACGTCGAGGCGCTGCTGCAGATGCGCCGGCTGGTCGATCTTCTGCCGGCGTCGAACACAGCCGAGATTCCCGAGATCGAGTGCTACCAGTCGGTGACGGACCACGACCTGTCGCTCGACCGGCTCATCCCCGACAATGCCAACAAGCCCTACGACATCAAGGAACTGATCCTGAAGGTCGCGGACGAAGGCGATTTCTTCGAGATCCAGCAGAGTTTCGCCAAGAACATCGTCACCGGCTTCGGCCGCGTCGAGGGCCGCACGGTCGGTTTCGTCGCCAACCAGCCGATGGTGCTGGCCGGCGTGCTCGATTCCGACGCCAGCCGCAAGGCCGCGCGCTTCGTGCGCTTCTGCGATTGTTTTTCAATTCCCATCGTCACCTTCGTCGACGTGCCAGGCTTCCTGCCGGGCACCGCGCAGGAATATGGCGGGCTAATCAAGCATGGCGCTAAACTGCTCTTCGCCTATGCCGAGGCGACCGTGCCGAAGATCACCGTCATTACCCGCAAGGCTTATGGCGGCGCCTATGACGTGATGGCCTCGAAGCATCTGCGCGGCGACATGAATTATGCCTGGCCGACGGCGCAGATCGCGGTGATGGGCGCCAGGGGCGCGGTCGAGATCATCTATCGCAAGGACATCGGCGATCCGGAGAAAATCGCCGCTCATACAAAGACTTACGAGGACCGCTTCCTGTCGCCTTTCGTCGCCGCCGAACGCGGCTACGTCGACGAGGTGATCATGCCACACTCGACCCGGCGTCGCATCGCGCGGGCGCTGCGCATGCTGCGCAACAAGGATATGCAGAACCCCTGGAAGAAGCACGACAACATTCCTTTGTGAAAGACCTCCCGCCAGCCGAAAGGACAACCGCTAACATGAGCGCGGATACGAAATGCGAATAACACTTGCGGCCCAGGGCCTTATTCCGTGCAAAGGCTATGGCGGCATCCAGCGGCAGGTCGAATGGCTGACTACGGAAATGGTCAAGATGGGGCATCAGGTGACATTGATCGCCGGCCCGGGATCGTCGCATCCGATGTGCGAGGTCCGCCACGCGGTGACCAATGACGAATGCCGCGCGGCTGTTCCCAAGGACACTGATATTGTCCATCTCCATGCCTGGAAGGTCGAAGTTCCTTTTCCGACGCTCAATACCGAGCGCGGCCATCTGCCGGATTACCCCAGGCCGCAGCCGAACTGGAGCTTCATCAGCGCCCGCCATGCCGAGCTGCACGGCCGCAAGACCTTCGTCTACAATGGCTTTCCGGTGGACGCCTATCGGCCGGCGCGGTTGAAGAACGATCATTTGTTCTTCATGGCGGCCATCGCGCGGGCCGGAAAGGGCCTCAATCGGGCGGTGGACCTCGCGAAAAAGTATGATTTCAAGCTCGATATCGCCGGCGGCTCGCGCTGGAAGCTGCTTGGCCGCAGCAAGACGCGACGCGAGGGCGTGTTCTTCAAGAGCCTGTCGCCGCGCTTCCGCTATCACGGCATGGTCGACGGCGAACCGAAGGTGCGATTGCTGGGCGAGACCAAGGCCTTTCTGAATCCGATTTCCTGGGAGGAGCCTTTCGGCAACGCGCCGGTCGAATCCATGCTGTGCGGCACGCCGGTCTTGACCACGGCACGCGGCGCGCTGCCCGAAACCGTCGATGCCAATACCGGCCGTTTCTTCGACACGGATGAGGAGTTCGCGCGCGGTTTCGGTGAAATCGACGGTTTGTCGGCGCAAAGATGCCGCGAATCCGCGGCAGACCGGTTCCCGATCCAAAAGGCCGCAAAAGCCTATATCGAGCTCTACCACCGTATTCTTGATGGCGAAGCGCTTCCATGAGACATCACGCAGGTGTTTCTTAGCAGCGCTGACCGTTCCGGACCGAAAGAGTATCGCGCATTGCGCCCCATCCTGATCTTCTGCCTGCCGGCGATCGGTGATTTCATCCGCTGCCACTCGGCCATCCGGATCATCGCCGAGAGATTCTCGGGGCAGCCGATCGACATCATCACTTCAAGGGTCGCCGCGCCGCTGGCGCGGCTGATGCCGCATGTTCGCAAGGCCTGGATAGCCGAGAAGCACTGGAAGCCAAGGCTGAAAGAGCGGGCTGGTCTGGCACGCGAAATCCGCCGGGAGAATTACCAGGCGGCCTATATGCTCACCAGCAGCACCAAGGCTTGCCTGGTGCCATGGCTGGCCGGAATACCGGAGCGCATCGGCTATCCGCGCGAGTTCCAGTTCGGCATCATCAATCGACTGCCCGCCGGTTGGCTGAAATCGATGCTTGCATTCGGCCCGCGCAAGACGCGGGTGGCAGACCAGGTTTGCGCAATCGCGCGTCTCGGCAAAAGGCCAGCCGAGGACGGACCATTGCCGGCTCCGCAGCTGGTTGTTTCCGCCGAAGAGCTTGCCGGTTGGCGTCGGCGCAACGGGATCGACCCGGCGAAGCCGGCGATTGCCCTCTACACGTCGGACTTTGCCAACAAGCGCTCATGGCCGATGGAGCGCTTCGTCTCGATCGCGCGCGACCATGTTGCCCGCGGCTGGTCGGTTTGGCTGATCGGCGGGCCGCGCGAGCGGCAGGCTGCGGCGGAAATCAGGGCTTGTTTGCCCGAGGCGCTGGATTTTACCTCGACGCCCGATATTGCAGAAGCCATGTGCCAGATCGCGGCCTCGACCATTTTTCTCGGAGTCGATGGCGGCATCTCCCACGCTGCTGGGGCGCTGGGCGGCCCTTGTGTGCTCATATACGGTTTGAACCGAGCCTATATGCACGGTCCGGTGAACGAACAGGTGATTTTTCTCGAGCCGCCGATTTCGACGCCAGGCTGGGTGGAGAACACGTGCGCGGTATCCGAGGACAGGGTTCGCGAGGCGCTTGCGGCGGCGATCCGAAAAAACGCGCCGCAATTCACCTGACCTATTCCTCGGCTGCCGCCCCGAAACCCGCGCCCATGCTCGCGCGCGCCGTGGTCGCCCAAGGCGTGGCGTGATTGTCGATGCGCATCTGGAAGATGAAATAGGTCGGCGAGCAGAAGCCGATGCCCTTGACCCTGGCGGCGCCCGGTGTGTCCGGCGGCAGCGACTGGCACATATAATCCTCGCGGCAGAAATGGTCAGCCGAGCAGGCTGGGCGGTTGCCGCGGTTGACCGAGCCGCCGAGACACTGGTCGAAATTGTTGGTGGCCACGCAGGTGTCGAACTTCTTGCCGCCGACCAAGCCGCAGATCTCGCTCGGCATCGGCTTGCCGGGCTTGAAAGCGGAGAAGGCGCGATCCTTGTCATCGCAGGCGCGATACGCGAAGCCTCCCGGAACGCCGATCTTCGGCGGCCGGCAGGTATAGGCAGTGCGCGAGATCGCCGGCGCAAAAGCGGCGAATTGGCCGGTGATCTTGTAGCGATCGTTGAACGGCTGCGTCACGTTGCTGGCGATCGAGCCGGTGAGGCAAGGATGGCCGGAAAACATCGCGGGACTGTCTTTCGGCAGCAGGCATTGCGCCAGTTTGGTTCTCACCCCCGAAGCGGTGGCGATCGGCGTGCAGACCGTGCCGGCGCCGCATTGCCAGGTGCCGCCAAAGCGGCTTGCGTCATCCGGCATCAGGCATGGCATTGCCGTTTCGGCCGGCGCATAGGCGGGCTCGCCCGCATCCTTCCAGGCGGCGGGCGGTGCGAAGGAGAGCGGACGAAAACGATTGGGCTCCCTGCCCTCGGCGGTCGCCTTGAGCCACGCTTCGCGGCGCGGGATATCGGCGTGGAGATGCGGCGAGATGCCGACTTCGATGCGGTTGAGCGGCGAGGTCGTCGCGTCGTCGAGACCGATGAAATGGAAGCCGGCGGTCGAGCCCGCCTGATGGCAACCCTGGCAGGCACCGTTGTCGAGCCGCTCGATCAAAGCGTCCGGCGTGCGCGCCAAGGTAAACTTCGAATAGTCGAGCCCGGCGAACTCCTTTGGGTCGAACAGCGGCGTGAACGGATGATTGGCTTGCCTTGCGCTGCCGAAGGTCGACCAGGAGACGACTTTTCGGGCGAGGAATTCGTCCGGGATTTCGTAGACGCCGAGATCGACCGCAGCGGCATTGACGCGGACATAGTCGGCAAGCCGCGCTTTCAATGCCGCATCCTGCGCAAGCCTGGCCGTGTCCGGTGTATTTTCCAGCGGCCTCTCGCCGACCGTCGAACCATCGATGCTGAAGATGCGCATCAGGTAGGCGGCCTGCCCGCCGAACTCGGTTTCCTGGCCGGAAGGAAAGCGCACCACCTGCGCGTTGAGCTCGAGTTGCTTGAAGGACAGCGAGGCCTTTTCGAGGGGCCCGCCGGTCAGCCAGCCGGCATCGACCGTTTCGTCGAGCTGCGGCGTCCAGCGGCCGGCAGCGCCCACACAGCCGCCGTCGGCATCTTGAGCGACGCGGTATATGGCGCTGAAGTTGAACGGCAGGCGCGAGGCCAGTTGCTTGCCGTTCTTCCTGAAGCTGTAGGCCAGGCGATAGATGAACCGCACCTCGCCGCAGCTCGTCTCGTTGCCAAGCGTTGCGAAATCGCGTCGGTCGAGCCGGTTGACGACGCCGACAAGGCGGAAGCGCGCCGCATTCGTCTTCAGCCAGCGCATGTCGATGATGCGGCCGACATTGCCGTCGGTCACTTCGTAGAGAGAGCGGCCGCCGGCCTTCATCCCGGTGCGCAACGCGGCGACATCGCCGGCCACTGTGTCGACGATGGCGTGATAGGCTGGTGCCTCATCATAGAGGGATTTCAGATCGTCGCTGCCGTCGACGCCGAAGAGGTCGGCGAAGCCATATCCGCCGGCATCTAGTGCGGCGAGCACGCGTGGGTCGTCGATGATGGCAACCGGATGATCGGTGGCGCGCGCCGGCTGGGCAATAAAAGCGGCCAGGACGGCAACAAGCAGCCCCAGCCGCTTCATAGGACAGCGCTCTGCGCCAGTTCGCGAAGAACCGGCACCATGGCCAAAGGCAGGTCTTCCGCAATCAAACCCGGCCCAAAGCGGCTGCCGGCTTCGGCATGGATCCAGACCGCGGCGCAAGCCGCTTCGAAGGCCGGCATGCCTTGCGCCAGGAGCCCGGCAATGATGCCCGCCAGCACGTCGCCCGACCCGGCGGTGGCGAGCCATGGCGCGCCATTGCTATTGATCGCGGCGCGGCCCTCCGGCGAGGCGACCACGCTGTCGGCGCCCTTGTAGACGATCACGGCGTTGGCGCGCTGCGCGGCTTCGCGTGCCTTGGCCAGCTTCGACAAGGCCTTGTTGCCGGCAATGTCGGCAAACAACCTGCCGAACTCACCCTCATGCGGCGTCATGATCAACGCCGGCGCGTCCGGTCTGGCGGCCGCCTCGAACAGCGTCGAGGCCGCATTGCGGAAAGAGGTGATGCCGTCGGCGTCGAGCACGAGGCCCTCAACGCCGCCGTCCTGCCGGTTTTTGGCGAGCACGGCGAGCGCGAAATCGCGCGCCTTGTCACCGATGCCGAAGCCGGGGCCGAGAACGAAGGCGGACGGCCGGCGATCGCCGATAAGATCATGCACGTCCTCGATCGCGTCAACCTTGCGCAGCATGATCGAGGTCAGATGCGCAGCGTTGACCTGCATGGCGTTGGCGGGCGAGAGCACGGTGACGGCCCCTGCTCCGCTTCTGGCGGCCGCAAGCGCCGACAGGCGCGCCGCGCCGGTCGCCGATGGTCCGCCCGAAAAGACGCTGGCATGACCGCGCTTGTATTTGTGCGTGTCGAGGGCGGGCGCGGGAAAGCTTGCGATCCAGAGCCCGGGGCGGTTCTCAAAGGCCCGCGGCGCGACCTCGTTGATGATCTCGTCATGAATGCCGATGTCGGCCAACACGATCTCGCCGCATCGCTCGCGGCCAGGCAGCAGCAGATGCCCAGGCTTCTTTCGTGCGAAGGTCACCGTGAGAGCCGCGCAAAATGCCGAACCGAGGATTTCGCCGCTTTCGCCTGAAACGCCCGAAGGCAGGTCGATCGCGACAACCGGCAGGTTCATGCCCGTCGCGGTGTCGACCGCGCCTCTGGCGTCGCCGGCGAGAGGTTTCGACAGGCCCGCACCATAGATGGCGTCGACAACCAGCGATCCAGCTTCCGCGGTGAAAGCTGAAAGCGGGTGCCGCTCCAGAGCGCAATCAGCCGCCGCGAGCGCGGCGTCGCTGCCTGCCTTCGGTTCGCCCGACGCCCACAGAGCCACATCGACGCCGGCCGCGGCCAGCAGCCGCGCCACGACGTAGCCGTCGCCGCCATTGTTGCCCGGGCCGCACAGCACGTGCACCTTCTTCGAGCCAGGATAGCGCGCCAGCACGACGGCCGCGACCGCCTCGCCCGCGCGTAGCATCAAGCGATAGCCGTCGAGCGGTCCGGCCGCTATTGTCAGCCTGTCGGCCTCGGCCATTTCGGCCGGCGATAGAAGTTCATTGCGCATGGGATTGCCGATCTCCATGCGATCAAGCATTGTCCAGTTTTCGGTTCGAAGCAAACCAGTGACCGCGCCTTGTCTTGCAAATGCGGTTGCATCCGGGAGGGGTTCAGCCTGCAAATTGCGCTGTCTGCCCATTTTTTGCGCAGGCGCGAGGAGGAGCGATGTATACGGTTTGGGCGTCCATGACGCATCCGATGCAGCCGGTGACGCGAATTTGCATCCGGACGCGGCATGGGCGCGAAAACGCCCCTCACCGTCTGCTCTCCTCAGGATTGGCACGCTTCGTGCTTGATGAAGGCGCAAGCGGGGCACACAACCCGTCTTCTTGGCAGTGGAGGCCACTTTTTACATGAAAAAGATCGAAGCGATCATCAAGCCATTCAAGCTGGACGAAGTGAAGGAAGCGCTTCAGGAGGCCGGACTGCAAGGCATCACCGTCACCGAAGCCAAGGGTTTCGGCCGTCAGAAGGGCCATACCGAGCTCTATCGCGGCGCCGAATATGTCGTCGATTTCCTCCCCAAGGTGAAGATCGAGGTGGTGCTTGGCGACGAAGCTGTCGAAGGCGCAATCGAGGCCATCCGCAAGGCGGCGCAGACCGGCCGCATCGGCGATGGAAAAATCTTCGTCTCCAACATAGAGGAAGTCGTGCGCATCCGCACGGGCGAGACCGGCATCGACGCCATCTGACCAAAACCTACAATCCATTTCCGGACGTCATCACACAGGGAAGAAATGACATGACGACAGCCAAAGACATCATGAAGCAGATCAAGGACAACGACGTGAAATTCGTCGACCTGCGCTTCACCGATCCGCGGGGCAAGCTGCAACATGTGACGATGGATGTCGTCGAAGTGGAGGAAGACATGTTCGCCGACGGCGTCATGTTCGACGGCTCCTCGATCGCCGGCTGGAAGGCAATCAACGAGTCCGACATGGTGCTGATGCCGGACACCGATACCGTCCATATGGATCCGTTCTTTGCCCAGTCGACCATGGTCATCCTGTGCGACATCCTCGATCCGATTTCGGGCGAGGCTTATAACCGCGATCCGCGCGGCACCGCCAAGAAGGCCGAGGCCTACATGAAGGCGGAAGGCATCGGCGACACCATCTATGTCGGTCCCGAGGCCGAGTTCTTCGTGTTCGACGACGTCAAGTACAAGGCCGATCCCTACAACACCGGCTTCCGTCTCGACTCGACCGAACTGCCCTCCAACGACGACACCGACTACGAGACCGGCAATCTCGGCCACCGTCCGCGCATCAAGGGCGGCTATTTCCCGGTGCCACCGATCGATTCCTGCCAGGACATGCGCTCCGAGATGCTGACCGTGCTCGCCGAAATGGGCGTGCGCGTCGAAAAGCACCACCACGAGGTCGCCGCCGCGCAGCACGAGCTCGGCATCAAGTTCGACACGCTGGTGCGCAACGCCGACAAGATGCTGATCTACAAGTATGTCGTGCACCAGGTCGCCAACGCCTACGGCAAGACAGCCACCTTCATGCCGAAGCCGGTGTTCGGCGACAACGGCTCGGGCATGCACGTCCACCAGTCGATCTGGAAGGGCGGCAAGCCGACCTTCGCCGGCAACGAATATGCCGGCCTGTCGGAGAGCTGCCTCTATTACATCGGCGGCATCATCAAGCACGCCAAGGCGATCAACGCCTTCACCAACCCGCTGACCAACTCCTACAAGCGTCTGGTGCCGGGCTATGAGGCGCCGGTGCTGCTCGCCTATTCGGCGCGCAACCGCTCAGCTTCCTGCCGCATTCCGTTCGGCAACTCGCCGAAGTCGAAGCGCGTCGAGGTCCGCTTCCCCGATCCGGGCGCGAACCCCTATCTCGGTTTCGCCGCCATGCTGATGGCCGGCCTCGATGGCATCAAGAACAAGATCCACCCCGGACAGCCGATGGACAAGGATCTCTACGACCTGCCGCCGAAGGAGCTGAAGAAGATCCCGACCGTCTGTGGCTCGCTGCGCGAAGCGCTGCAGAACCTCGACAAGGACCGCGGCTTCCTGAAGGCCGGCGGCGTCTTCGACGACGATCAGATCGACAGCTATATCGAGCTCAAGATGGCCGAGGTCATGCGCTTCGAAATGACCCCGCACCCGGTCGAGTACGACATGTACTATTCGGTCTAAACTTCTGATCGGATAGAAAATTCTGCCCTTGGAAGGCATTCCCTTCCAAGGGCTTTTCATTTCTGAAGACGGGCTTTCGAGCCGGCGCGGCGCGTGCCGGTCGGGCTCGCGCACCGGCACCGCCGGCTGCTCGCATTTCTCCGGCAACATCTTCCTCGCCCTGGTCAACCGCGACGGGAACCGCACGCCGCGCCCTGCCCCACGCCAAGACGTAGTGGCAGCGCTCAAATCGCGTGCGTGATTGCCGCCTGACGGTGGCGGCAGACTGGCCTGGATTGCCGGCTCTCCCATGCAAAAAGCCCCAGCGGGTTTCCGCTGGGGCTTTTCTAGCGTGCCCATCGCGCCAGGGGCCCTGCGCCCTGGCAAGCGAGGAATCAGGCGGCGGCCGAAACCGCGGCGGTCGAAACCTGCGAGATCGTCTTCAGCACCTGCGAGGCGATCTGGTAGGGGTCGCCCTGCGAGTTCGGGCGACGGTCTTCCAGGTAGCCCTTGTAGTCGTTCTTGACGAAGGAGTGCGGCACGCGGATCGAAGCGCCGCGGTCGGCGACACCGTAGGAGAACTTGTTCCACGGCGCGGTTTCGTGCTTGCCGGTCAGGCGCTTGTCGTTGTCCGGGCCGTAGACCGCGATATGATCCATCAGGTTCTTGTCGAACTGCGCCATCAGCGCCTCGAAATAGGCCTTGCCGCCGATTTCACGCATGTACTTGGTCGAGAAGTTGCAGTGCATGCCCGAGCCGTTCCAGTCGGTGTCGCCGAGCGGCTTGCAGTGGAACTCGATGTCGATGCCGTATTTTTCGGTCAGACGCAGCAGCAGATAGCGCGCCATCCAGATCTGGTCGGCGGCCTTCTTGGAGCCCTTGCCGAAAATCTGGAATTCCCACTGGCCCTTGGCCACTTCGGCGTTGATGCCTTCATGGTTGATGCCGGCGGCGAGGCAAAGGTCGAGATGTTCCTCGACGATCTGGCGGGCGACATCGCCGACGTTCTTGTAGCCAACGCCGGTGTAATACGGACCCTGCGGGGCCGGGTAGCCGCTCTCGGGGAAGCCAAGCGGACGGCCGTCCTTGTAGAAGAAATATTCCTGCTCGAAGCCGAACCAGGCATCCTCGTCGTCGAGGATGGTCGCGCGGCTGTTGGATTCATGCGGGGTGACGCCATCGGGCATCATCACTTCGCACATGACCAGAATACCGTTGGTGCGGGCCGGGTCTGGATAAAGCGCGACCGGCTTCAGCACGCAATCGGAGCTGCGGCCCTCGGCCTGGTTCGTGGAGGAACCATCGAAGCCCCATAGCGGCAGCTGCTCGAGCGTCGGGAACTCGGCGAATTCCTTGATCTGGGTCTTGCCGCGCAAATTGGGGACCGGTGTGTAGCCGTCCAGCCAGATATACTCGAGCTTGTATTTGGTCATTCTAGAGCCTCTCGTTGCTTGATCACCGCCAAATGGTGGCGACGCTCG
This sequence comes from Mesorhizobium sp. ESP-6-4, assembly GCF_020164735.1. Lineage (NCBI taxonomy): Bacteria > Pseudomonadati > Pseudomonadota > Alphaproteobacteria > Hyphomicrobiales > Phyllobacteriaceae > Mesorhizobium > Mesorhizobium sp. ESP-6-4. Next base: position 28,762 of record NZ_JAIUGS010000025.1, on the reverse strand, counting down.
GCCGGCTCGAGCCGGCCTGCCGACGGTCAAAAAGCAATTCGTATGCCACTCGGCCTTCGCGGGGTGCGGCAAAATGGTCATGGCAACGCGTTGATTTTGTTGAGCCGTCTCAGCAATGCGACTGGATCGTTCAGGCGCCGTTTTTGCTTACAAAATAGGCATTTGCTGATCTTTTTGTAAGCATATTGCCTAAAGGAGTCGCAGGGCATACTTTGATGGGAAGGTGAATCGGTACGCTCCTGAAAAGGCGAGGAGATCGGCAATGCAAGTCACGCCATCGCGGCCGTCGGCAAAAGTCCTGCTGTTCCCGCTCGCAGCACGCAAGTCTGCCTCAAATTTAGGCGCCAAGGCCAAATTCGCGGCAGAACTTGCGGCACTTCGCGGCGAGCACGCCGACTTCGACGGCTGGTACCACGAAGCCGCGATCGAGGAAGAGAACCAGCAGCGCAGGAGCTGAGCTGTCCGCTTTCTTCCAATTGGGCATGAAAAAAGCCCGGCGTGATCGCTCACGCCGGGCCTTCTGTTTGAGCGGGATGACCGAGGTCATTCCTTGGCGTGGAGGTCTGTGCCGAGCGTATCCCTGACGAAGATCATGCCGATGATAAGCGACATTGCCGCGATGATAACCGGGTACCAGAGACCGTAGTAGATATCGCCCTTGTAGGCGCTGAGCGCGAACACCGTTGCCGGCAGCAGACCGCCGAACCAGCCATTGCCGATGTGGTAGGGCAGCGACATGCCGGTGTAGCGAATGCGGGTCGGGAACATCTCGACCAGGATGGCCGCGATCGGCCCATAGACCATGGTCACGAACAGCACCAGGATGAACAGGATGCCGATCGTGAGCGGCCAGTTGATGGCTGCCGGATCGGCAGTCATGGCGAACGGACCGCCGCCCGGGATGTTGTAGACGGTGACTTCGGGCGCACCCGCCGCCTCCTCCTTGGTCAGCAGCTTGTCGGCGATCGCCTTGTCGGCCGGAACCGTCGCCTTTTCGCCGCCGCGGATGGCCGCGGCATCGAGCTTGAGTTCGGGATTGGCCGCGATGAAGGCGTCGAGCTTCTGGTCCGGAACCTTGGCCGCGGCGCGCTTCAGCGGATAGCCGCCGTCCCGCAGCGCCATGTTCACCGCTTTCTGGAAGGCCGCCTCCTTGGCCTTGGCCTGATCGCCAGCGGCAACGGCGTCATAGGACGCCACCGTCTCGTTTCCGACCTTGACCGAGGCCGCGGTTCCAGGCGCTGCCGTCGCAACGACGTCGTAAGGCACCGAGTTCTTGGTCAGGAACGACGTCGCGATATCACAGGATGTCGTGAACTTCGCCGTGCCGACAGGATTGAACTGGAACTTGCAGTCGCCGGGCGCCGCCGTCACCGTCGCGCGGGTGTTCTGCTGCGCGGTGGCCAGAGCCGGATTGGCGGCCCAGGTCAGAGCCTTGAACAGCGGGAAGGTGCAGACGATGCCCAACGCAAGGCCTGCCATGATGATGGGCTTACGGCCGATCTTGTCCGACAGCCAGCCGAACACGACGAAGAAGATCGAGCCGACGGCCAGCGCGATAGCGATCATGACGTTGACCGACCATGCGTCGACCTTCAGCACGTTCTGCAGGAAGAACAGGGCGTAGAACTGCCCGTTGTACCAGATCACGGCCTGGCCGGCGGTAAGGCCGAGCAGCGCCAGAAGGGCGATCTTGGCGTTCTTCCACTGACCGAAAGCTTCCGTTAACGGCGCCTTGGAGCCCTTACCTTCCTCCTTCATGCGCTGGAAGGTCGGCGACTCCGAAAGCGACAGCCGGATCCAGATCGAGATGGCGAGCAGCAGGAACGAGACGATGAAGGGGATGCGCCAACCCCAACTGGCGTAGGTCTCCTTGCTGAGCGAGCCCTGGACGATCAGGATGACGATCAGCGACAGGAACAGGCCGAGCGTCGCCGTGGTCTGGATCCAGGACGTGTAGTAGCCGCGTCGGTCGTCCGGCGCGTGTTCGGCGACGTAGGTCGCGGCACCGCCATACTCGCCGCCAAGCGCAAGGCCCTGCAGCATGCGCAGCCCGATCAGGATCACGGGCGCCGCGATGCCCCAACTGGCATAGCCGGGCAGCAGGCCCACCAGGAAGGTGGACAGGCCCATGATCGTCATAGTGACGAGGAAGGTGTATTTGCGGCCGACGAGATCGCCGATGCGGCCAAACACGAGCGCGCCGAACGGACGCACAAGGAAGCCGGCGGCAAAGGCCAGCAGCGCGAAGATGTTGCGCGTCGCTTCGGGAATCGCCGGGCTGAAGAAGGTCGAGCCGATGAAGGCGGCCAGCGAGCCGTAGAGATAGAAATCATACCACTCGAAAACGGTACCGAGCGAGGAGGCGAAGATGACCTTCTTCTCCTCCCGCGTCATGCCGCGGCTGGTTCCGCCGGCGGTCGAAGCCATTGCCATTGATGTATCCTCCCGTGAGATCCCGTCTGTCCTCGATGGCTGCGCGCCACCGTCCGCGCTCCTGCGAACGCGGACTCAAAAACGCAGCCAACGAAGGAAAAATGACAGAAAGGGCGGGCGAAAGGCACCGCGACGATGGGATTATGACTTTGGTATTAGGTGCGCTGCGAAAGCTGAGTGCAGCACTTGGAGCGGATCATTTCCGGCACTAGGCAGCAAATACCACCGATCGAATGTCTCTTCTTGGAAAGGAAGCGTTTCTCAAGATGCATGGCCAAGTGTCAGCGATTGATCGCCACCGTCTCGTCGTTGATTATCCCAAGGCGTGCTTCAATCAATGCGATCTCGTCGGGCGCGTCGGCGCCAGAGGCCTCTATCTCCATGAAGAGTTGCTCGAAGCCACCCGGCGTCACTATTGCGAACATCTGCCCGGGCTCGTCGCCAATGTTTCGCCAACTGTGACGCACATGAGGAGGCAAAACAACGACGGCGCCTGGATGGGCATCGAATTCCTCGTCGCCACATTGGAAACGATAGATCCCGCGTATCACCCGAAAAACCTCGGTCTCTCGGGTGTGAGTGTGAGGGGCCGGGCCTTTCCCGGGCGGGGTGAAAGTTTCCCACATCCCGAATGCGCCGTTCGTCTCGGCGGCAGTGGCATGGATCACAACTTTTGCGCCATGGGGCGCTTTGGCCAGGCGCTCCCTGCCCGGCATTGAGGTTACCGCATTCCGAAAGTCCGACATTGCCGCCCCCCATTGAGCGGCGAATAATAGCATGGGATCGGTTGCCGGATAGCTGGCAGTGGCCCAACGGTATTCTGAACAGAACCCGTTGTGCGGCGTTCCTGAAGTTACTTTAGCCTTGCAGCGCCTCGAGCAGGCTGACCGCCGCCATCATGTCGCGCTTGCGTGCCAAGCGGCGCGCCATGGCCTCCGCATCCTGGCCCCAATGCTCGATCTGCCAATCCTCGTCGACATGGCCGGCCGCCCAGGCTTCCTCGCCATCGAGCTCGCCGAAATCGACGGCCAGCGCCAGCAGCGCCGAGCCGGTCAGCGCGGTCATGACATGGATGGCGGCCAGCCGCATCGGCTCCGAGCGCTGGCCAAGATGCGCGCCGAGGACGGCGATGGTTTCGCGGGGCTGCTCGACATGGACGACGCCTTCGGCAAGGTTGAAGCGTGCGCCGAGATGGCCGCGCGCCCAGTCCAGCACCGGGTCCCAATGCTTGTTCTGGCGATCGACCAGGCCTTGCGGGCCGTCGGCGCGGTAGCAAAGAAGATCGGACGAGGCGAAGCGCAGGATATCTTCGAGCACCGCCTGCGGATCGGAGGCGACGCCGTCGATGGCGGTGTTCACCAGCCGCATGATAGGCATTGTCACGGGATCAATGACTTCGCCTTGCGCGCTGAATTCAGCGGCCACAAGTGCTGCAGCCTTTTCGGTCGGCAGCACCATCACAGCCTTGCCCGGCGTGCGCACGGGGCGGCCGTCCAGATGAACGGCAAAGCCATTCTCGATAGGAGCCACCGAAACAGCCTTGTAGAAACGCTTCGGCAGCGGCGTCTTCATCTGGATCTGGGCGCGGCGCACAGGATCGGGATCTGAAAGCAGCTTACCGGCTTCGAGGTCTTCGAGGATGTCGCGCATGCCGAACTCCTTAAAGCAATTTGAGGAAAAGTGTGAAGCGGTTTTGCGTCCGCAATCGCGCCAACACAAAGAGATAGGGCAGCTTGCCGTTTCGCAAGCTGATCTATGGTGTGGGCTGTCTGCGCGCCGGGCGATTGACGATGATCAGCCCGGCGGCAATCAGGCCGAGCGCCAGGAAAATCCTGATCGTCGGCAGCTCGCCCAACAGCACCGCGCCGCACAGGACGCCGAACACCGGCGACAGAAAGGCGAAGCTCGACAAGCCGGCTGCCGGATAGCGCGTGAGCAGCCAGAACCACAACACATAGGTGAAGGCGACGATATAGATAGACTGGAACAGCAGCGCCAGTGTCGGCAGGACAGCAAGCGCGCGGATGGGTGGGCCGGCGAAAGGCATCACCAGGACACCAACGACGGCGGCGCCGGCCAGCTGATAGAGCAGCAGTTTCTCCGCGCGCGTGTCGACCAGCCTCGATCGTTTGATGACGATGCTGGTCGCCGCCCAGAGAATGCCCGAGCCGAGACTGAGCAGATCGCCGGTCAGTGTCGCGCCGCTGCCGGCAGTGATGCCGTCGGAGAAGACCGCCGCCAGGCCGCAGAAGGCGAGAACAAGGCCACCGAGCTTGCGCGCATTGATACGCTCGCCAAGCAGGAAATGTCCGCCGATCAGCACCCAGAACGGCATGGTGTTGACCAAAAGCGTGTTGCGGGCAACGGTCGTGTATTCGAGGCCGATATAGAGACACAGGAACTCGACGCCGAAGAGCACGCCGACGACGATACCGGCGGCCAGCGTCCGATCCGCTTCGAAGAGCTTGATGCCGCGCAGCCGGCACCAGGCGAACACGCAGGCTCCCCCGATGAGCGAACGTGCGATCGAGACGAAGACAGGGTCGTAGCCGGAGTATGACACCTTGGCGGCGACATAGTTCAGGCCCCAGGAAAAGGTCAGCCCGACCATGATGGCCGCCGCGGCCATGTCGACTGCATCGCGGCGATCCAATGCGGGGGCGACAGCCAAGTCAGTCTTCCGCGCTCTGGTCGTCGAAGCCGATCAGGTTCCAGCTCTGGCGCATATGCGGCGGCATCGGCGCCGTGACGTCGATGACGCCGTGGTCCGGATGCGGGATGATGATGCGGCGCGCATGCAGGTGCAGGCGGTTTTGAATGCCGCCCGGGAAATCCCAGCTGGTATCGGCCTCGAAATATTTGGGATCGCCGATGATCGGGCAACCTATGTAGGCGGCGTGAACGCGAAGCTGGTGCGTGCGGCCGGTATAGGGCTCCATCTCCAGCCAGGTCATCGTCTGCGCCGCCTGCTCGATGACACGGTAGTAGGAGACGGCGTGGTCGGCGCCCTTCTCGCCATGCGCAGCCACGCGCACGCGGTCGCCATCTTCCGTCGGCTCCTTGATCAGCCAGGTCGAGATCTTGTCCTCGCGCTTGGGCGGCACGCCCTTGACCAGCGCCCAGTAGGTTTTCTTGGTCTCTCGCGCGCGGAACGCTTCCGAAAGCTTCATCGCCGCAAGACGGGTGCGGGCGACCACCAGCACGCCGGACGTGTCACGGTCGAGGCGGTGGACGAGGCGTGGCTTCTCGCCCTTCTTGTTGCGCCAGGCCTCCAGCATGTCGTCGACATTGCGGGTGACGCCGGAGCCGCCCTGCACGGCGAGCCCCGCCGGCTTGTTGAAGACGAAGACTTTCGGGTCCTCATGCAGAAGCATCTTGGCGAGCACGTCGGCATCGCCCTGGTTGCGGATCGAGTGGCCGGTGAGCGGCGCATCGCCCTTCTTATCGACATCGAGCGGCGGAACGCGGACAGACTGGCCGGGCTCCACACGCGTGTCGGCCTTCACCCGGCCGCCATCGACGCGGATTTGCCCCGACCGAAGCAACTTCTGCAGATGGCCGAAGCCGAGGCCCGGATAATGGACCTTGAACCAGCGGTCGAGCCGCATGCCCGCCTCGCCGGCCTCAACCGTGATCTGTTCAACACCTGCCATGACTTTGCTTTTCCATTCGAAAGCGGCGCCATAGCACTAAGGCGGACAGGTTGCGAGCCAAAGGCCCAACAAAGCGCGATAATTACCCCAACGTCGTCTGATCAACTGCCCGAAGGCTAAGCACCGCGCAGACCGTCGAGCGCGTCAGGAAGCGCTTCTCGCGGCCATTGTCGAGCGAGAACATGCCGCCCCTGCCCTTCACCACATCGATGATGAGGTCGGTGTGCTTCCACGCCTCATATTGCGAGACACTGATATAGACCGGCGTATCGCCGATTTCGCCCAATTTCACGTCATTGTCGCCGATCATGAACTCGCCACGCGGGTAGCACATCGGCGAAGAACCGTCGCAGCAGCCGCCGGACTGATGGAACAGAACCGGGCCGTGATCGGCGATGATCTCGGCAAGCAGCGCCTCGGCCTCCGGCGTGGCCGACACCTTGCCCAATGAAGGCTTGTCCATCAAATCCTCCTCGACTGACGGGAGGACGCGGGTGGGCCGCGCCCTCCTCTTCGCCCTGGGAGGATCAGAAGAAGCCGAGCTTCTTCGGGCTGTAGCTGACCAGCATGTTCTTGGTCTGCTGATAATGGTCGAGCATCATCTTGTGCGTCTCGCGGCCGATGCCGGACTGCTTGTAGCCGCCGAAGGCGGCATGCGCCGGATAGGCGTGATAGCAGTTGGTCCAGACACGTCCCGCCTGGATGGCGCGCCCGAAGCGGTAGCAGCGGTTCGCGTCGCGGCTCCAGATGCCGGCGCCGAGGCCGTAGAGGGTGTCGTTGGCGATCGACAGCGCCTCGTCATCGTCCTTGAAGGTCGTCACGGACACGACGGGTCCAAAGATCTCCTCCTGGAAGATGCGCATCTTGTTGTTGCCCTTGAACACGGTCGGCTTGACGTAGTAGCCGCCGGCGAGATCGCCCGGCAGATGGTTCCGCTCGCCGCCGGTCAGAACTTCGGCGCCTTCCTGGCGGCCGATGTCGAAGTAGGACAGGATCTTTTCCAGCTGCTCGCTCGAGGCCTGCGCGCCGATCATGGTGGCGGGATCGAGCGGATCGCCCTGGACGATCGCCTCGACACGCTTCAGCGCGCGCTCGATGAACTTGTCGTAGATCTTCTCATGCACCAGCGCGCGGCTGGGGCACGTGCAGACCTCGCCCTGGTTGAGCGCGAACATGACGAAGCCCTCGATCGCCTTGTCGAAGAAATCGTCGTCTTCGGCCATCACGTCCTGGAAGAAGATGTTGGGCGACTTGCCGCCAAGCTCGAGCGTCACCGGAATGAGGTTCTGGCTGGCATATTGCGAGATCAGGCGGCCGGTGGTCGTCTCGCCGGTGAAAGCGATCTTGGCGATGCGGTTCGACGAGGCGAGCGGCTTGCCGGCCTCAAGGCCGAAGCCGTTGACGATGTTGAGCACGCCTTCTGGCAAGAGGTCACCGATGAGGTCGGCCCACAGCATGAGCGTGGCGGGTGTCTGCTCGGCGGGCTTCAGCACCACGCAATTGCCGGCGGCGAGCGCCGGCGCCAGCTTCCACACCGCCATCAGCAGCGGGAAGTTCCACGGAATGATCTGGCCGACGACACCGAGCGGCTCATGGAAGTGGTAGGCGACGGTGTCGTGGTCGATTTCGGAGATCGAGCCTTCCTGGCTGCGCAGTACGCCGGCGAAATAGCGGAAATGGTCGATGGCCAGAGGCAGGTCGGCGGCGGTCGTCTCGCGGATCGGCTTGCCATTGTCCCAGGTCTCGGCGAGCGCCAGCAGGTCGAGATTGTCTTCCATGCGATCGGCGATGCGGTTGAGGATCAGCGCGCGAGCCGCGGGGCTGGTCTTGCCCCAGGCGTCCTTGGCCTTGTGGGCGGCATCAAGCGCGGCCTCGATGTCATTTGCGTCCGACCGGGCAATTTCGCAGAGCGGCCGGCCGGTGACCGGCGAGATGTTGTCGAAATATCTGCCGGAGAGCGGCGCCGCCCATTTGCCGCCGATGAAGTTGTCGTAGCGCTTGGCGAAAGGAACCTTGGCCGTACGCGAGAATTCCACCTTGTTCATCACTGCCTCCCAATGAGCACGCCGCGGGATGCGGCGCTATGGGAGGAAGGGTTGCTGATCGGCACTGGCTTGTCAGCCCGGGACTGGATGATCGTGGCGCCCGACTGTCGCAGAACTGCGACAGTCCGGTCTGCAATCAATGCGGGCGGCGAATGTCGAAGCGGGCGAGCTTGCGATGCAGGGTGGCGCGGGAGATGCCGAGGTTCTGCGCGGCGGCCGAGACGTTGCCGCCGGCGCGCGCCGGCGCCCGCTGAACCACACCACGCTCGGCATCGTCCAAATCCTCAGCGGCCTTTGCGCAGTCGCCGAGAATATCGGTGGCAAGCAGTCCTCTCGCCAGCGCTTCCCGCGTTATGCCGAGACCAAGACGGGCAGAGCGCGTCGCGCCGATCACAAGATCATCCGAATCGACCGCTACCAGCGCACCGGCGCTGCGCTCGGTGACGGGTGCGAGCAAGATGCGGGCATCCGAAAACACCATGCGGAAATTTTCCGCTTCGATCCGGCGCGCGGCGTCGCCGACGGCGACCGCGATGAGCTGGACAAAGCCCTCGGTCAGGTCCGACCGGCAGGACGAGACATCGAGCGCCGCCGCCAGATTGCCTTCATGATCATAGACCGGCGCCGTGGTGCAACTCAGCAGCGTGTTGCGGGAGAAGAAATGCTGATCGCGGTGGATGGTCAGAGCGCGCTGGTCGGCGATGCAGGTGCCGATGCCGTTAGTGCCTTCGCTGTCCTCGCTCCAGACGGTGCCGGTCCACAGGCCCCATTCATCGAATGTCTCGTCGTCCGCGACAGCGCCCCGTCGCTCCACCGGGATGCCGTCGCGATCCGCCAGCATGACGCAGCAGCCGACGCCGCCCACGGCGAGATAGAGCCGATTGAGGCTGGGTTCGGCCGCGCGGATCAACCGTTCCATGCGCTGCCTCGTGAGCCTGAGCTCGCCTTCGGTCAGCCGCCGCGGCGCCGTGCGTGCTGCGGGGTCCAGGCCGTGCAATTGGAGGGACCGCCGCCACGAAGCGACGACCGCCGAATGGGCTGCATCGCTCTTGGCGACCGAGGCCTGGACCTGGTCCGCGTGCACGGCTGGTTGCCGTCCAATCACCTAATCCTCCCGGTGAGCGGAACCTCCTGCCGCTCCGTCATCATGCTCGGTAGACTATTCCGCTACCAGTTGCGGGTCAGCTTTCGATAGAACGCCGGCCGGAACGCGTATTTGATCTTGCGCAATTCCCGACGAAAAATCGCTACGCGTGTCCTGGAGCCGCGTTGGAGTCCTAAAGGTCCCGGTTCGTCCGCGCCATTGGACGTTGGTTTAAGGCGGATCGAGGCGAGGTTCCGCCGTGGTCAGTTGGCGGCCGCCTTCGGCTTGGACGAGCCGATCATCTTCCAGTTCTTGTAGAAGACCGAATTGATGCGCTCCACGCTGACCGAGACGACGGCGAGAAGGCCCGCGATCAGCCTCGGAAACGGAGACGGGCGGATGATGTCGACGAAGACGCAGTAGCGGCGGCCGTCATATTCGTTGACCGAGCGGTGGAACAGCGTGTCGTCGAAGATAAACAGGGGATTGTCATACCAGTAGTTCTTCTTGCTGCCGCACTGGACGAAGATCTCGGCCTTCACCGGTATCAGATTGTAGAGGATGCGCAGGCTGAGCCTGAGCGGACCGAAATGCCAGGACGTCGATTCGCGCTTGCTGAAAACGGATACCGCGATCGTCTTGATGTATTTGTAGTCCTTGTTGAATTCGGGGACGTTGTCGATCTTGTGCTTGCCGTACCACTGGTAGACATACATGCCGCGGCGGCCGGCGCCGAAATTGGCATCGATATCGGCGATGATCTCGTCCTTGCGCGCCTTGAAGACGCCCAGCACCTCGTTGATCTCGCGCTGATAGTCCTCGGGGAACTGCTCGGGCTTCCAGACGCCGAGGTTGCGGTAGCTGAGAAGGTCGACGATCAGGTTGAACGGCGACAACAGCCAGGTGAACAGGCCGTTGCCGAGGAAGTAGCGCTCGAACAGGTTCTGGTTTTTTTGGTCGTTGCGCATGACATCGATCAGGCCGCAGACGACCCAGACGGTGGTCAGGATCGGGATGAAGTAGAAGGCGAGCGCGAGAACTACGACGGCGATGGCGGCCTTGCGGAGCGTCTTGACGGTTTGCTTTGTCATTGTCATTCGCGCGGGAGCGCGATCCTGTTCCATGGGACAACATCACGGCGACCCCCGCCAGCCGTGCGTCTTGATAGGATTTTTTGTTTCCCGGCACAATGCCGCAGCAGGTGTGGTCCACCACAACGCGGCTTCGCGTCGAAGCGTGCCGACCGCCGGGCCGCGTAACTCAGCTGTTCCGTTCGCTTCGCAGCTTTGCCCAGTATTCCAGCCGCTTGCGGATGTCGCGCTCGAAACCGCGTTCCGGCGGATCGTAGAAAGTGCGCCGGCCCATCTTCTCCGGAAAATAGTCCTGGCCTGAAAACGCCTCCGGCTCGTCATGGTCGTACCGATAGCCGGCGCCGTAATCCTCTTCCTTCATCAGCTTGGTCGGCGCGTTGAGGATGTGCTTGGGCGGCAGCAGCGAGCCGAACTCCTTGGCTGCCGCGGTCGCGGCCTTGAAGGCAGTGTAGACGGCGTTCGATTTCGGCGCCGTGGCGAGATAAACGGCGGCCTGGGCAAAGGCGAGCTCGCCCTCTGGCGAGCCTAGATAGTCATAGGCGTCCTTGGCCGCATTGGCCACGACAAGCGCCTGTGGGTCGGCGAGCCCGATATCCTCCACCGCCATGCGCACGAGCCGGCGGCCGAGATAGAGCGGATCCTCGCCAGCATCGAACATGCGGGCGAGGTAATAAAGCGCGGCATCCGGATCGGAGCCGCGCACCGATTTGTGCAGCGCCGAGATCAGATTGTAATGGCCGTCCTGGCCCTTGTCGTAGATGGGCGCACGGCGCTGGATGACGCGTTGCAGGCCTTCCGGCCCGAACACTTCGCCTTTCTTGGCGGCGCGCCAGACTTCCTCAGCCAGCGTCAGCGAGGCGCGGCCGTCGCCATCCGCCATGCGGATCAGCATGGCACGCGCTTCTTCGTCGAGCGGCAGCGCCCTGCCCTCTGTTTCTTCCGCTCGCGCCAGAAGCTTGGCGATGCTGTCCTCACCCAGCGAACGGAACACCAGCACGCGCGCGCGGGACAAAAGCGCGGCATTCAATTCGAAGGACGGGTTCTCCGTCGTGGCGCCGACCAGCACCACGGTGCCGTCTTCCATCACCGGCAAAAAGCCGTCCTGCTGGGCGCGGTTGAAGCGATGGATCTCGTCGACGAAGAGCAGCGTCTGGCGGCCGTTGGTGCGCCTGAGCTTGGCCGCCTCGAAGACTTTCTTGAGATCCGCGACACCGGAAAACACGGCAGAGATCTGCTCGAAGGCAAGGTTGGTCTCGCCGGCGAGCAGCCGCGCCACCGTCGTCTTGCCGGTGCCGGGCGGACCCCAGAAGATCATCGAGCCGAGCGAGCCGGAATCGATCAACCTGGTCAGCGCGCCGTCAGGGCCGGTCAGATGCTCCTGCCCGACGACCTCGCCGAGGTTTTTTGGGCGCAACCGATCGGCCAGCGGCCGCCCGGGCGGCGCCTTTTCCGGCTCATCGGAACTGAACAGATCTGCCATGCAAGTCTTTTGTTTGAGACGCGATTCCGTTCTTTTGCGAGCACCATCTTATCCGAACGCCGGTTCCCACTTCTTGCTACGCCGGCCTTCGGTTCGGGATCATGATCATGCTCTAAATGGGCAGATCGCCTCAATAACGCAACACCTGGCGCAGAATCTGCCCGCCGCGCTCGACGGTAAAGCGCCACCAGCGCGTGTCCTGCTGGGCAACCTGCGCCAGCGTCGCCGCGGTCTCGATGGTGGTGCCGTTCACCTCGCGCACGATGTCGCCCGGCTGGAAACCGAAATCGGCGGCCGGCGAATCGCGGCTGATATCGATGACGGTGACGCCCTTGAGATCGGTGCGAAGGCCAAGCCGCTGGGCAAGCCTGGGCGACAGTTCCGCCACCTTGGCGCCGGAAAAGGGACTGCGGCCACGCAAGGTCACCTCGCTGGGCTTGGCGCCTTCCGGCGCGCGCTCCAGCGGAATCTCCAACGTCGCCTGCTGCCCCTTGCTCAGCACGGCGAAGGTCGCCTTGGTGCCGATCGACAGCGTCGCCATGCGGTAGTCGAGCGCCTCGATGCTTTCGACCGGCGTGTTGTTGAGCGACAGGATGACGTCGCCAGGCTTCAGGCCGGCCTTGCCCGCCGGCCCGGTGGCGTCCACGGACGACACCAATGCGCCGGTGGGTTTCTCCATGCCGAGCGACTCTGCGATCTGTGGCGTCACCAGTTCGAATTCCGCACCGATATAGGGACGCTCGAAGAAGTCGAGCCCGGCCTTGGCGGCGTCGGCGAAGGCGCGCACCATGTTCGAAGGAATGGCGAAGCCGATGCCGATCGAACCGCCGCTGCGGCTGTAGATGGCCGTGTTGATGCCGACCAGCTGGCCGCCCATGTTGATCAGCGCGCCGCCGGAATTTCCGGGATTGATGGCGGCATCGGTCTGGATGAAATAGCCCGAATCCGAAACACCGATATGGCTGCGGGCGAGTGCCGAGACAATGCCGCTGGTGGTGGTCTGGCCGACACCGAACGGATTGCCGATGGCGAGCACAAGGTCGCCGACCTCAAGCGCGTCGGAATCGCCGATGGCAATCACCGGAAACGGCTTGTCGGCCGAGATCTTGAGCACCGCGAGATCGAGTGTCTCGTCCTTGAGCATGACCTTTGAGGTGAACTCGCGCCCGTCGGCGGTCGCGACCTTCACCTCGTCAGCATCTTTGATGACGTGGAAGTTGGTGACGATCACGCCGCTCGGATCGACCAGCACGCCGGACCCCAGCGAGGACTGGGCGCGCGGCTGGGCACGGCCGAAGAACTCCTCGAAGAAGGGATCGCCTTCGAAGGGCGACGTCACCTTTGCGGTCTGCGAGGCATAGACATTCACGACGGCCGGCGCCGTCTGCTTGACCAGCGGCGCGAAGGAGAGCTGCACCTCCTCGCGGCCGAACGGCACGCGCTTGTCGGGGCCGGACGTGCCGTTCTCGCCTTCGACGCCATGCAACAGATCGGTCAGCACGTCGGAGAGGCCCGGATCCGCCGGCTTGGCGGCGTCCTCGGCAAAAGCCTGTCTTGCGGCCGGTGCCGCGGCAAAGACCGCCAGCGCGGCAACAAGAAACAGTCGTTTGAGGTGCATTCTCGAATCCCTCCAGATAGGGCGCCATTGTCTCGACGAATGTGCAGAATGAAAGGCTAATGCACACAAATGCGACACTTGTCGCGCAAAAGCTTGAGCCTGGGCGTGAAATTCCGCTCAGCCGCTCAAACCTGCTCCAAATGCAAAAGGGGCCCGTAGGCCCCTCGAAGTCATTGACGAAACAGCGACCTCAGGCGGCCGCGGCTTCCTCGTTGGCGCCCTCAGCCTCTATGCGGGCGCGGTCGGCGGCGCCCTTGGCCGAGGTATCGCGATCGACGAATTCGATCACCGCCATCGCGGCGTTGTCACCCTTGCGGAAGCCCGCCTTCATGATGCGCAGATAGCCGCCATTGCGGGTGGCGTAGCGCGGGGCGATGGTCTCGAACAGGCGCTTGACGACGCCTTCATTGCCGATCTGCGCGATCACCTGGCGGCGGGCGTGCAGGTCGCCGCGCTTGCCGAGCGTCACCAGCTTCTCGACGATCGGACGCAGGTCCTTCGCCTTCGGCAAGGTGGTGACGATCTGCTCGTGCTCGATCAGCGACACGGCGAGATTGGCGAACATCGACTTGCGGTGGCTGATGCTGCGGGCGAAACGACGGCCTTTGAAACCGTGGCGCATGGCTCTTTTCCTTCTTCAGTTGTTCAAGAGGCCACGGCCTCTGATGGTTTTCCGCATGACCGTCGGATCGAGCGGCTCTCGCCGCCGATCCTTGGAATTCATGCTCAATATTGGTCTTCGTAACGCTTGGCGAGGTCTTCGATGTTTTCCGGCGGCCAGTCCGGCACTTCCATGCCGAGATGGAGGCCCATGGCCGCCAGCACTTCCTTGATCTCGTTCAGCGACTTGCGGCCGAAGTTCGGGGTGCGCAGCATCTCGGCTTCGGTCTTCTGGATCAGGTCGCCGATGTAGACGATGTTGTCGTTCTTCAGGCAGTTGGCCGAACGCACGGAAAGCTCGAGCTCGTCGACCTTCTTGAGCAGCGCCGGGTTGAAGGCGAGCTCGGTGACGGCCTCGGTGGCGACTTCCTTCTGCGGCTCGTCGAAGTTGACGAACAGGCCAAGCTGATCCTGCAGGATGCGGGCGGCGAAAGCGACCGCGTCCTCGCCCGAAATCGAGCCGTTGGTCTCGATCGTCATGGTCAGCTTGTCATAGTCGAGAACCTGGCCCTCGCGGGTATTCTCGACCTTGTAGGAGACCTTCTTGACCGGCGAATAGAGGCTGTCGACCGGGATCAGCCCGATCGGCGCGTCCTCGGCGCGGTTGCGCTCGGCCGGCACATAGCCCTTGCCGGTGTCGACGGTGAACTCCATGCGGATCTCGGCGCCCTCGTCCAGCGTGCAGATCACGTGGTCGGGGTTGAGGATCTCGACGTCGCCGACCGTCTGGATGTCGCCGGCGAGCACGGCGCCCGGGCCCTGCTTGCGCACGACCATGCGCTTGGGGCCATCGCCTTCCATGCGGATGGCGATTTCCTTGATGTTGAGCACAATGTCGGTCACGTCCTCGCGCACGCCGGCGATGGACGAGAATTCATGCAGCACGCCGTCGATCTGCACGGCGGTCACAGCCGCGCCGCGCAGCGAAGACAGAAGCACGCGCCGCAGCGCGTTGCCCAGCGTCAGGCCAAAGCCGCGTTCGAGCGGCTCGGCCACCAGCGTGGTCAGCGTCTTCTTCTTCGACGAGAACTCGATCTTGTTCGGCTTGATCAGTTCCTGCCAGTTTTTCTGGATCATAAAAGTCTTCCTTCCTTTGCCCCGCCACCATCCAATCGTGGCGGGCGACACGGAAAACCGCGGAGGAACGCCTTGGCGTTCGCGCGGCGTTTAAAAATCAGACGCGGCGCTTCTTGCGCGGGCGGCAGCCATTGTGCGGGATCGGCGTCACGTCACGGATCGAGGTGATGGTGAAGCCCGCCGCCTGCAGCGCGCGGAGCGCCGATTCACGACCGGAGCCGGGTCCGCAGACCTCGACCTCGAGCATGCGCATGCCGTGTTCCTGGGCCTTCTTGGCGACGTCCTCGGCAGCCATCTGGGCTGCGAACGGGGTCGACTTGCGCGAACCCTTGAAACCCTGAGCACCGGCCGACGACCAGGCGATCGAATTGCCCTGCGCGTCGGTGATGGTGATCATGGTGTTGTTGAAGGTCGAATTGACGTGGGCAACGCCCGACGAAATGTTCTTGCGTTCGCGACGGCGAACACGAGCGGCTTCCTTGGCCATGGTATTCCTTTCAGTTGATCTCTACACCGCCGTAATGCCAGCGGCTCCACCTTGGAAAAGCGAGTAGTGAGTAGGGAATAGCGAATAGGGTCCCCTACTCGCTAACCGCTACTCGCTATTCGCTCAATTACTTCTTCTTGCCGGCGATCGCCTTGGCCGGACCCTTGCGGGTGCGGGCGTTGGTATGCGTGCGCTGGCCGCGGACCGGCAGCGAGCGACGGTGACGTAGGCCGCGGTAGCAGCCGAGGTCCATGAGCCGCTTGATGTTCATCGAGACTTCGCGGCGCAGGTCGCCTTCGACCTGGTAGTCGCGGTCGATCGTCTCGCGAATCTGCAGCACTTCCGCGTCGGTCAGTTGGTTGACGCGGCGGTCCGCCGGGATGCCGACCTTGTCGACGATCTCCTGGGCAAACTTCTTGCCGATGCCGTGAATGTACTGAAGCGCGATGACGACGCGCTTGTTGGTCGGAATGTTGACGCCGGCTATACGAGCCATTTTCTTCTCTTTCTCCATTTGGGCCGGACGAGCCGGCGCTGTCGAAGTTGCCCCGCGTCCGGTGGAGGCCGGCCCTTGCGGGAGTTTCCTGGTTCAAAGCGGATGCCTTGCCCGCAAGGGCAAGCAAAGTCCATGCCTGATAGGAAGACGGGCCGCCATACCCCAACGGCCCACTCCAGTCAAGCGCAATCGTTAATCGTCGCCAAGCGCTATCTTTAGTTGTCGGCCCGGTCTACTTCACCGCGGCCGCGAGCACCTTGCCGATCTCGGCGGTCACGGCATCGATACTGGCCATGCCGTCGACGGTCTTGAGCTTGCCCTTGGCATAGTAGTAGCCGGTCAGCGGCGCCGTCTTCTTGTAGTATTCGCGCAGGCGTTCCTCGAACACCTCCGGATTGTCGTCCTTGCGCACCGGCTGGCCGGCCGCCTTGGCGTCCTCGGCGCGTTTGACGATTCGGCCAACCAGCGCCTTGTCGTCGACGACGAGCTCTATGACGGTGTCGAGCGCTATGCCGCGTTCGGCAAGCATGGCCTCGACCGCGTCGGCCTGGACCAGCGTGCGCGGATAGCCGTCGAGGATGAATCCCTTGGCGCAATCCGGCTGATCGATACGCTCGGCGACGATGGCGTTGACGATCGCATCCGAGACCAGCTCACCGGCATCCATCACCGCCTTGGCACGCTTGCCGACCTCGGTTCCGGCCTGGACGGCGGCACGCAGCATGTCACCCGTCGAGAGTTGAGGGATGCCGTGTTTTTCAACCAGTCTTTGTGCTTGTGTCCCCTTGCCCGCTCCTGGCGGCCCAAGCAAAATCAGCCTCATCTGCTCCTCTTCCCCCCGCGCAACTTCGACTTCTTGATCAGGCCCTCATACTGGTGCGCGATCAGGTGACCCTGAATCTGCGCCACCGTATCGAGCGTGACACTGACCACGATCAGAAGCGATGTGCCACCGAGGTAGAAAGGTACGCCAGTCGCCGAAATCAGGAACTCCGGCAGCAGACAGACCAGCACCAGGTAAATGGCGCCGATGACGGTAATGCGCGTCAGAACATAGTCGATATAGTCGGCGGTGCGCTCGCCCGGCCGATAACCCGGGATGAAGCCGGAGTGCTTCTTGAGCTGGTCGGCCGTGTCCTTCGGGTTGAAGACGATCGCCGTGTAGAAGAAGGCGAAGAAGATGATCATGCCCGCATAGAAGATCATGTAGAGCGGCTGGCCGTGGCCGAGCGAGGCGAGGATCGTGCTTGCCCAGGCCGGCAGGTTGGTCGCCTGCGAGAAGCCCGCCACGGTCGCCGGCAGAAGCAGCAGCGAGGACGCGAAGATCGGCGGGATGACGCCGGAGGTGTTGAGCTTCAGCGGCAAATGCGAGGTATCGCCCTGGAACATGCGATTGCCGACCTGGCGCTTCGGATACTGGATGAGCAGGCGCCGCTGCGCGCGTTCGAAGAAGACGATGAGCGCAATGACGATGATGGCCAGCACGATGATCGCGAGGATGAGGCCCGTCGACAGCGCGCCGGTACGGCCGAGTTCCAGCGTGCCGGAGATCGCGCGCGGCAGGCCCGCGACGATGCCGGAGAAGATGATCAGCGAAATGCCGTTGCCGATGCCGCGCGCGGTGATCTGCTCGCCGAGCCACATCAGGAACATGGTGCCGCCGACGAGCGTGACGACCGTCGAGATGCGGAAGAACATGCCGGGATCGTTGACGATGCCGTTGCCGCCCTCGAGGCCGATCGAAATGCCGTAGGCCTGGATCAGCGCCAGGAGCACGGTGCCGTAGCGCGTGTACTGGTTGATGATCTTGCGGCCCTGCTCGCCTTCCTTCTTCAGCGTTTCCAGCGACGGGATGACCGAGGTCATCAGCTGCATGATGATAGAGGCGGAGATGTAGGGCATGATGCCCAGCGCGAAGATCGCCATGCGCTGCACGGCGCCGCCGGCGAACATGTTGAACATGCCGAGCACGCCCTTGCTCTGCGAGGAGAAGGCCTGGGCGAAAGCATCGGGGTTGATGCCGGGAAGCGGGATATAAGTGCCGAGGCGGTAGACGAGCAGCGCGCCGATGGTGAACCAGATGCGCTTCTTGAGATCCTCGGCCTTGGCGAAGGCCGCGAAATTCAGATTGGAGGCTAGTTGTTCAGCAGCCGAGGCCATGCCTGATTCTCCGCTAGAGCACGATGCCGAAAAATGTGGAGCGGTTTTCGGACGACATCATGCTCTACTTCTTTGATTTCTACGTCGCGCTCGATGCCGCAGCTCAGGCGGCGCGTGTCACCGAAGCTCACGAGATAAGCTCGGGACCGTAAACATGCAAGCGGCCGCGTTGACGCGGCCGCCCAATTCATCCGGTCAAAGCGCGGTTCGACGGAATATGCGAAGTCATCCCGGCCGGCCGCGCTTCAAATCGCCGTTACTCGGCGGCGGCCGCTTCCGGCAGCTTCACCGAACCGCCGGCCTTCTCGATTTTCTCGATCGCGGCCTTGGAGGCGCCGGCGACGTCGAAGGACAGCTTGGCTTTGAGTTCGCCGTCGGAGAGCACGCGCACGCCGTCCTTGGCGCGGCGGATGACGCCGGCGGCAACCAGGGCCTCGGCCGTCACGGTCGCCTTGGCGTCGAGCTTCTTGGCGTCGATAGCAGCCTGGATGCGGGCCAGCGACACGACCGTGAAGCTCTTGGCGAAGATGTTGTTGAAGCCACGCTTCGGCAGGCGCCGGTAGAGCGGCATCTGGCCACCCTCGAAGCCGTTGATGGCAACGCCAGAGCGGGCCTTCTGGCCCTTGACGCCGCGACCGGCGGTCTTGCCCGAGCCGGAACCGATGCCGCGGCCGAGACGCTTCTTGGAGTGCGTCGCGCCGTCCTTGTCACGCAGATCGTTGAGTTTCATGTTTCTTCTCCTGCCCTTCCGTTCAGGCCTCGTCCACGACGCGGACGAGGTGCTGGACGGCGGCGATCATGCCGCGCACCGAAGGGGTATCTTCCAGCGTGCGCCGCTTGTGCATCTTGTTCAGGCCGAGGCCGACCAGCGTCGCGCGCTGCTCCTTCGGCCGGCGGATCGGGGAGCCGATCTGCTCGACGGTGATGGTTTTGGTAGCTTTCTTGGCCATGGTCGAAATCCCTGGTCAGCGTCGACTATTCTTCAGCCGCAACGGCGGTGCCGCGGCGGGCCTGAAGGGTCGAGTACTTGATGCCGCGCGCGGCAGCCACATCCTTCGGATGCATCTGGCTCTTCAGCGCGTCGAAGGTGGCGCGAACCATGTTGTAGGGGTTCGACGAACCCATCGACTTGGCGACCACGTCATGCATGCCGAGCGTCTCGAAGACGGCGCGCATCGGACCGCCGGCGATGATGCCGGTACCTTGCTTGGCGGCGCGCAGCAGAACGCGTCCGGCGCCCCAGCGGCCCTCGACGTCATGATGCAGCGTGCGGCCCGAACGCAGCGGCACGAAGATCATGTCGCGCTTGGCCGACTCGGTCGCCTTGCGGATCGCTTCCGGCACTTCGCGCGCCTTGCCGTGGCCGAAGCCGACGCGGCCCTTCTGGTCGCCGACGACGACGAGAGCGGCAAAACCGAAACGACGGCCGCCCTTCACCACCTTGGCGACGCGGTTGATGTGGACGAGCTTGTCCACCATGCCGTCGTCACGCTCTTCGCGCTCGCGGCCGCGGCCGCCTTCTCTACGTTCCTGTGCCATATCCTGTTCCTTGTTCTTTTCCGGAAGCACGGGTTGCTAATTACTGACGCCGCCTTTGGGTCGTCAGCGGCGAAAAATCAGAAGCTGAGACCGCCTTCGCGGGCAGCCTCGGCCAGCGCCTTGACGCGGCCGTGATAGATGTACGGGCCGCGGTCGAAGACGACTTCCTTGACGCCGGCCTTGGCGGCACGCTCGGCGATCAGCTTGCCGACAGCGGCCGCGGCTGCGGTGTCGGCGCCGGTCTTGAGCGAACCCTTGAGGTCCTTCTCCAGCGTCGAGGCGGCGGCCAGCGTGTGGCCGTTGGCGTCGTCGATCACCTGGACGTAGATGTTCTTCGAGGTGCGGTGCACCGAAAGCCTCGGACGCTCGCCGGCGACCTTCTTCAGCTGGCGGCGCACGCGCTGCGCGCGGCGCTGGATGGTTTCTTTGGGGCTTGCCATAATGTCAGTTCCTTGCCTTCAGAAAACGGGGGCAACCCTGTGCGGTAGGCCAAGCCTCCCGCGGCCGCTCCCCGCGGCGTTACACTTCTGCGGCTTGGCCCTTTTCGAAAAGTCTGCAACTTCTCGGGGCCAGGCCTATTACTTCTTCTTGCCTTCCTTGCGCACGATGCGCTCGTCGGCATAGCGCACGCCCTTGCCCTTATAGGGCTCGGGACCGCGATATTCGCGGATCTCGGCTGCGACCTGGCCGACCTGTTGCTTGTCGATGCCGGAGACCGTGATTTCGGTCGGCTTCGGCACCGTGATGGTGATGCCCTGCGGCGTCTGATAGACCACGTCGTGGCTGAAGCCGAGCGCCAGCTGCAGGTTCTTGCCCTGCAACGCCGCGCGATAGCCGACGCCGGTGATCTCGAGCTTCTTCTCGAAGCCGTCCTTCACGCCCTGCAGGATGTTGACGATCTGCGTGCGCGACATGCCCCACTTCGAGCGGGCGGTCTTGGTCTGGTCGCGCGGCTCGACGGAGATCTCGTTGTTCTCCATCTTCACCAGCACTTCGTCGTTCACCACGAACTTCAGCTCGCCCTTGGGGCCCTTCGCCGTCACGGTCTGGCCGTTGACGGACGCGGTCACGCCTTGCGGCAGCGAAACGGGTTTCTTTCCGATACGAGACATTTTGTTGTCCTCGTCACTTCTTTCGTTTCAGGTTCCAGTTCCCGGGCGCGATCCCGAGAACCGAAGCCCATTCATCAATCTCTTGGCCGATCAGAAGATCTGGCAGAGGATTTCGCCGCCGACATTCTGCTCGCGCGCTTCATGGTCGGCCATGACGCCCTTCGGCGTCGAAAGGATGGCGATGCCCAGGCCGTTGGCGACGTGCGGGATCGACTTGGCCGAGACATAGACGCGACGGCCAGGCTTCGAGACGCGCTCGATCTCGCGCACAACCGGGGCGCCGTCGAAATATTTCAGCTCGATCTCGATTTCCGACTTGCCGTTTTCGAAGTCCGTCTGGCTGTAGTCGCGGATATAGCCTTCCGACTTCAGCACTTCGAGGACGCGGGCACGCAGACGCGAGGCCGGGGTCGAAACGCTCGACTTCTTGCGGCCATAGGCGTTGCGGATGCGGGTCAGCATATCGCCGAGAGGATCGCTCAATGACATCTCAGTGTCTCCTTACCAGCTCGACTTGACCAGGCCCGGGATCTGGCCGGTATTGCCCAGATCGCGAAGCGCGATACGCGAAAGCTTCAGCTTGCGATAGTAGGCGCGCGGACGGCCCGTCACCTCGCAGCGGTTGCGGATGCGGATCTTGGCCGAGTTGCGCGGCAGCGCCGAAAGCTTCAACTGGGCGCGGAAACGCTCTTCCATCGGCTTGGACTGATCCATGATGATGGCCTTGAGCGCCGTGCGCTTGGCGGCGTACTGGTCGGCGAGCTTGCGGCGCCGGTTGTTCTTCTCGACTGAGCTGGTCTTTGCCATTTCAGATGTTTCCTTTTTCGCTGCCGTTACTGGCGGAAGGGGAAGTTGAAGGCCTTGAGCAGCGCTCTTGCCTCGTCGTCCGTCTTCGCCGTCGTACAAACGATGACGTCCATGCCCCAGACCTGATCAACCTTGTCGTAGTTGATCTCCGGGAACACGATGTGTTCCTTGATGCCCATGGCGTAGTTGCCACGGCCGTCAAAGCTCTTCGGGTTCAGTCCGCGGAAGTCGCGAACGCGCGGCAGCGCGATGTTCACCAGGCGGTCGAGGAACTCGTACATGCGTTCCTTGCGCAGCGTGACCTTGGCGCCGATCGGCATGTTCTCGCGCACCTTGAAGCCGGCAATCGAGTTGCGGGCGCGGGTGACGACGGCCTTCTGGCCGGCGATCAGCGCGAGATCCTCGGCCGCTACCGAGGGCTTCTTGGAGTCTGCGGTTGCTTCGCCGACACCCATGTTCAGCACGATCTTGTCGATGCGCGGAACCTGCATGTCATTGTCGTAGCCGAACTGCTCCTGCATCGCCTTGCGGATGGTCTCGTTGTAGACCTTCTTGAGGCGCGGCTCGTTCTTGGCAGTTGCCTGCTTGGTTTCAGCCTTAGTCATTGATGACTTCTCCCGAACGCTTGGCGACGCGCACCTTCTTGCCATCCTTCTGAATGGTGAAGCCGACGCGGGTCGGCTTGCCGTCCTTGGGGTCGGCCAGCGCGATATTCGACAGGTGGATCGGCGCTTCCTTGGTGATGATCCCGGCCTCTTGCGACTGGGTCTGCTTCTGGTGACGGCGAATGAGGTTCACGCCGCGAACGACCGCGGTGTCTTCCTTCGGCTGCACCGACAGGACTTCGCCCGAACGGCCCTTGTCCTTGCCGGCAAGCACGACGACCTTGTCGCCTTTTTTGATCTTTTGCATTGGTCCGGCTCCTTACAGCACTTCAGGCGCGAGCGAGATGATCTTCATGTGGTTCTTGGCGCGCAGCTCGCGCGGAACCGGTCCGAAGATACGGGTGCCGATCGGCTCTTTCTTATTGTCGACGAGAACGGCCGCGTTCTTGTCGAAACGGATCACGCTGCCGTCCGGGCGGCGGATGTCCTTGGCCGTGCGAACCACGACCGCCTTCATCACATCGCCCTTCTTAACGCGGCCGCGCGGAATGGCTTCCTTGATCGACACCACGATGATGTCGCCGACGGAGGCATATTTCCGCTTCGAGCCGCCCAGCACCTTGATGCACATGACACGACGGGCGCCGGAATTATCCGCGACGTCGAGGTTTGTTTGCATCTGAATCATGACTGGCCGCCTTCTTCTTTTCTAACGGGACGGGTTCTTCACCCCTCCCCGGTCTGTCCAAAATTCGGTTCGTTCGCCCGGATCAAGCCTGATCCGAAGAGACGACAACCCAGCGCTTGTCCTTGGAAATCGGCTTCGATTCCTGGATGAACACCTGGTCGCCGACCTTGTGGGCGTTGTTCTCGTCGTGCGCCTTGTACTTCTTGGTCATGCGCACGGTCTTCTTCATCACGGGATGCGTGAAGCGACGCTCGACCTTGACCACGACCGTCTTCTCGTTCTTGTCGCTGACGACGGTGCCCTGCAGGATGCGCTTTGGCATGGTCTTAACCCTTCTTGGCCGCGGCTTTTTCCGCGGCGATGGTCTTGATGCGCGCGATGTCCTTGCGGACCTGCTTCACGCGCGCGGTCTTTTCGAGCTGGCCGGTGGCCTTCTGGAAGCGCAGGTTGAACTGCTCCTTCTTGAGAGCGGCCAGGTCGTCGGTCAGTTGATCCTGGGTCTTGGTCCGGATGTCTTCGGCTTTCATGATCGCCTGTCCTTATTCTGCGATGCGCTGCACGAAGCGCGTCTTGACCGAGAGCTTGGCGGCGCCGAGACGCAGCGCTTCACGAGCGGTCTCCTCGCTGACGCCGTCGATCTCGAACATGATACGGCCGGGCTTGACGCGCGCCGCCCAGTAGTCGACGGCGCCCTTGCCCTTACCCATGCGGACTTCGGTCGGCTTCGAGGTGACCGGCAGGTCCGGGAACACCCGGATCCAGACGCGGCCGGCGCGCTTCATCTCGCGGGTGATCGCGCGGCGGGCCGCCTCGATCTCGCGCGCGGTGACGCGGTTCGGCTCAAGCGCCTTCAGCCCGAAACCGCCGAAATCCAGGTTGGTGCCGCCCTTGGCGGCACCGTGGATACGGCCCTTGAACTGCTTGCGGAACTTTGTGCGCTTTGGCTGCAGCATCGTTTAACTCCAAATTCTCAAATGTCTCAGGCGTTCTCGCGACGGCGGCCGCGTTCGCGCTCACCGCCAGCACCGCCGCCGCCATGCGCGGCATCGCCTTCGGTTGCACGGCGCTCGGAAGCCATCGGGTCATGCTCGAGGATCTCGCCCTTGAACACCCACACTTTGACGCCGCAGATGCCATAGGCCGTGTTCGCCTCGGCCGTACCGTAGTCGACGTCGGCGCGCAGCGTATGCAGCGGCACGCGGCCTTCGCGGTACCACTCCATGCGCGCGATCTCGGCGCCGCCGAGACGGCCGGAGCAGTTGATGCGGATGCCTTCGGCGCCGAGACGCATGGCCGACTGAACGGCACGCTTCATGGCGCGGCGGAACGCGATGCGGCGCTCGAGCTGCTGGGCGATCGACTGGGCGACCAGCGTGGCGTCGATTTCCGGCTTGCGCACTTCAACGATGTTGAGGTGCGTTTCGGACTTCGTCATCTCGGTCAGCTTCTTGCGAAGCTTCTCGATGTCGGCGCCCTTCTTGCCGATGATGAGGCCCGGACGCGCGGCGTGGATGGTGACGCGGCACTTCTTGTGCGGACGCTCGATCACGACTTTCGAAATCGCGGCCTGCTTGAGTTCCTTCTCAAGATACTTGCGGATCTTGAGGTCCTCGTGCAGCAGCTGGCCGTATTCGCCGGTGTTCGCGAACCAGCGCGAATCCCAGGTACGGTTGATGCCGAGACGCAGCCCGATCGGATTGACTTTCTGGCCCATTATGCGGCCTCCCCTTTTTCCTCGACTTCACGAACGACGATCGTGAGGTGCGAGAACGGCTTTTCGATACGGCTGGCGCGGCCGCGGCCACGAGCGTGGAAACGCTTCATGACGATCGACTTGCCGACATAGGCTTCCGCCACGATCAGAGCGTCGACGTCGAGGTCGTGATTGTTTTCCGCATTGGCGATCGCCGACTCCAGCGTCTTCTTGACCGTGCCGGAAATCCGCTTGGCCGAGAATTCGAGGTCGGAAAGCGCTGTCGCGACCTTCTTGCCGCGGATCAGCGCGGCAACCAGGTTGAGCTTCTGCGGGCTGATGCGGATCGTGCGCAGAACGGCACGCGCCTCGTTATCAGCAAGCCTGCGCGGAGCTTTGGCCTTGCCCATGATTATTTCCTCTTCGCCTTCTTATCCGCGCCGTGACCGTAATAGGTCCGGGTCGGAGCGAATTCACCGAACTTGTGGCCGACCATGTCCTCGTTCACCGAGACGGGAACGTGCTTCTGGCCGTTGTAGACACCGAAGGTGAAGCCGACGAACTGCGGCAGGATGGTGGAGCGACGGCTCCACATCTTGATCACCTCATTGCGACCACCTTCACGAACCTTGTCCACCTTCTTGAGAAGGTAGCCGTCGATAAAGGGGCCTTTCCAAATCGAACGAGTCACTTGGCGTTACCTCTTCTTAGCTCTTGCGCTGATGACGCGAGCGCAGGATGAACTTGTCGGTCGCCTTGTTGGACCGCGTCTTCTTGCCCTTGGTCGGCTTGCCCCAGGGCGAAACCGGATGACGGCCGCCCGAGGTGCGGCCTTCGCCGCCGCCATGCGGATGGTCGACCGGGTTCATGGCCACGCCGCGATTGTGCGGGCGCTTGCCGCGCCACACGGTGCGACCGGCCTTGCCGTCGTTGATGTTGCCGTGGTCGGGGTTCGATACGGCGCCGACGGTGGCCATGCAGGAGCCATGGACGACACGCTGCTCGCCCGAGTTGAGGCGCAGGATCGCCATGCCCTGGTCGCGGCCGACGAGCTGGGCGTAACCGCCAGCCGAACGGGCGACCTGGCCGCCCTTGCCCGGCTTCAGCTCGATGTTATGGACGATCGTGCCGACCGGCATCGAGGCCAGCGGCATCGCGTTGCCCGGCTTCACGTCGACCGCTTCGCCGGCCACGATCTTGTCGCCGGCAGCAAGGCGCTGCGGGGCCAGGATGTAGGACAGCTCGCCGTCGTCATACTTGATCAGCGCGATGAAGGCGGTGCGGTTCGGATCGTATTCGATGCGCTCGACCGTGCCGACGACGTCGTACTTCTTACGCTTGAAATCGATGATGCGGTACGAACGCTTGTGACCGCCGCCGATGAAGCGGGCCGTGATGCGGCCGTAGTTGTTGCGGCCGCCCGACTTGGTCAGGCCTTCGGTCAGGCCCTTGACGGGCTTGCCCTTGTAGAGGCCCGAGCGGTCGACGATGACCAGCTGGCGGGTGCTCGGCGTTACCGGGTTGAATTTCTTAAGTGCCATTGTCCTGTCCTCGCGGCCTTGCTCAGAGACCCGTCGCGACGTCGATCGACTGGCCGTCGGCCAGCGTCACAACCGCCTTCTTGACGTCGCCCTGGCGGCCAACGGTGCCGCGGAAGCGCTTGATCTTGCCCTTGCGGACGAGCGTGTTCACAGCCGTCACCTTGACGCCGAAGAGAGCCTCCACGGCAGCCTTGATTTCCGGCTTCGACGCCTTCTTGGCGACGTTGAAGACGACCTGGTTCTGCTCGGAAGCCATGGTCGACTTTTCGGTGATCGCCGGCGAGACGATCACGTCGTAGTGACGGAGGTCGGTCATTTAAAGCGCTCCTCGAGAGCCTCGACGGCGGCCTTCGAAAGGACCAGCGTGCCGCGGCGCAGAATGTCGTAGACATTGATGCCCTGGATGGGCAGCACGTCGATGTTCGGAATGTTGGTCGCCGCCAGCTTGAAGTTCTGGTCAAGCTCGGCGCCGCCGATGACCAGGGCGTTGGTCAGCCCCAGCGTCTCGAAATTCGCCACCAGCGCCTTGGTCTTGGCTTCGGTGAGCTTCAGCTCGTCGACGATGATCAGCGAAGCGCTCTTGGCCTTGGCCGAGAGAGCGTGCTTGAGGCCAAGCGCACGAACCTTCTTCGGCAGCTCGTGCTCATGGCTGCGAACGACCGGGCCGTGTGCCTTGCCGCCGCCGCGGAACTGCGGAGCGCGGGCCGAGTGGTGACGGGCGCGGCCCGTACCCTTCTGCTTGTACATCTTGGCGCCGGTGCGCGCGATTTCGGCGCGCCCCTTGGCCTTGTGCGTGCCCTGCTGCTTCTTGGCGAGCTGCCAGCGCACGACGCGCTGCAGGATGTCTTCGCGCGGGTCAAGGCCGAAAATCTCCTCGGAGAGTTCCACCTTGCCGGCGTCCTTGCCGCCCAGCGTTGTGATCTTGAGATCCATTATTCGGCTCCCTCAGTGGCCGGGGCTTCGTTCTTGGCGGCAGCGGCGCGGATCGCGGCCGGCTTCGGCGCATTGGCCGGCAGCGCAACCTTGGCGGCGTCGCGAACCAGGATCCAGGCGCCCTTGACGCCGGGAACCGCGCCGCGGATCAGGATCAGGCCGCGATCGGCGTCGGTCGAGACGACCTCGACATTCTGCGTGGTGACGCGGGTGTCGCCCATGTGGCCGGCCATCTTCTTGCCCTTGAACACCTTGCCGGGGTCCTGGCGCTGGCCGGTCGAGCCGTGCGTGCGGTGCGAGACCGAGTTACCATGCGTGGCGCGGCCACCGCCCATGTGGTGCCGCTTGATCACGCCCTGAAAACCCTTGCCGGTCGAGGTGCCGGTGACGTCCACCTTCTGGCCGGCGACGAAATGCTCGACGGTCAGCTCGGCGCCGACGTCGATCATGTTGTCGGCGGAGACGCGAAACTCGGCGACCTTGGCCTTCGGCTCGACGGAAGCGGCGGCGAAATGGCCGCGCATCGCCTTCGACGTGTTCTTCACCTTGGCAAGGCCAACGCCGAGCTGGACGGCGGTGTAGCCGTTCTTCTCCTGCGTGCGCTGGGCCACGACCTGGCAGTTCTCCATCTGGAGAACGGTGACGGGAACGTGTTCGCCGGCATCGTTATAGATGCGGGTCATTCCCACCTTCTTTGCAATCACACCTGAACGCATCGGTTCAATTCCTTTAGAGTTCCGGGCCAGGGGCACCGCCCCTTACCGCTCTCTCATTCCCTTAGAGCTTGATCTCGACGTCGACACCGGCGGCCAGATCGAGCTTCATCAAAGCATCGACTGTCTGCGGGGTCGGATCGACGATGTCGAGCAGCCGCTTGTGCGTGCGCATCTCGAACTGTTCGCGGCTCTTCTTGTCGACGTGGGGCGACCGGTTGACCGTGAATTTTTCGATCCGCGTCGGCAGCGGGATTGGGCCGCGGACGTTGGCGCCGGTGCGCTTGGCGGTCGACACGATTTCGCGCGTCGAGGCGTCGAGCACCCGGTGGTCAAACGCCTTAAGGCGGATGCGGATATTCTGTCCGTTCATGCGTCAATTCCTTGTTCTGGCGCGGCGCGGGCAGCTCCCGCGCCCGCGACAGATCGGTTTCAGTCCAAATTACTCTTTGATGGTGACGACGATGCCGGCACCGACGGTGCGGCCGCCTTCACGGATGGCGAAGCGCAGCTTCTCTTCCATCGCGATCGGCACGATCAGCTCGACGTCGACGGTGATGTTGTCGCCGGGCATCACCATCTCGGTGCCGGCCGGCAGCGTCACGATGCCCGTCACATCCGTCGTGCGGAAGTAGAACTGCGGACGGTAGTTGGTGAAGAACGGCGTGTGACGGCCGCCCTCGTCCTTGGTCAGGATGTAGGCTTCGGCCACGAACTTCTTGTGCGGCTTGACCGTGCCGGGCTTGGCCAGAACCTGGCCGCGCTCCACACCTTCACGGTCGACGCCACGCAGCAGCGCGCCGATGTTGTCGCCGGCCTGGCCCTGGTCGAGCAGCTTGCGGAACAT
>NZ_JAIUGS010000024.1:0-78058 GCF_020164735.1 Mesorhizobium sp. ESP-6-4 | reverse complement strand
ACGCTATCATTCGCGACAAAACCGCATTCGCGTGAACACAGTTGCCATGCCGTGACGCCTGAGCGCCGCCACGGTGCCGAACGCTCACCAGCCAATTCCGCGAGAGAACTCGAACCATTCAGGATGATCTTCTGGAGCCTTGGCCGGTCTTGTGCCCGGGCATGCGGTGGGTAAGGTCATTGGCGACACCGAAATAGCGTGCCACCTTCTGGCTCGCGGTCATGTAAACATAGCCTGTCATGTTGCGATCTTAGCTGGCGCTGCGCCAACGGTTATTCTGGACGGCAGCAGTCTACGCCCAATGTCACGGCATGGATTCTAGGGTCTGCGCGCGTCGCTTCGCTCCTTGCTCCGCCCTAGAATGACGAAGTGGAAGAGGCAGCTTCCTTCGCGCCCCCTCTGGCCTGCCAGTCACCGGGAGATCGGCGCTACAGCGCCTTCACCGCCACCTTGACCGGCTTCTCGATCTCCAGCGGATTGCGCAGCGGCAGGCCGAAATCCGGCGCCTCGATCTCGAACGTATCGCCGGCCTCGGTCCTGATGCCATCGGCGAAGGAGAGCGTCGCGGTGCCGAACATATGCACATGCACGTCGCCCGGCTGGCGGAAGGCCGAATATTTGAAATGGTGGTGCTCGAGATTGGCGATGGTGTGCGACATGTTCGCT
This sequence comes from Mesorhizobium sp. ESP-6-4, assembly GCF_020164735.1. Taxonomy (NCBI): domain Bacteria; kingdom Pseudomonadati; phylum Pseudomonadota; class Alphaproteobacteria; order Hyphomicrobiales; family Phyllobacteriaceae; genus Mesorhizobium; species Mesorhizobium sp. ESP-6-4. The sequence goes on along the minus strand of NZ_JAIUGS010000024.1, from coordinate 77,392 downwards.
TCGCCCGACAGGAACGGCTTTTCCCAGAGCAGCTTGCCGTCGCGCCAGATGCGCGAGGCGCCTCGGATATCGGCGGGCAGCTCGCCGATCAGGATTTCAGGGCCAAACGAGGCGTTGCGCAGCTTGGAATGGGCGAGGAACAGATAGTTCACCCGCTCGGTGACGTGATCGGAGAACTCGTTCGACAGCGTGAAGCCGACGCGGAACGGCGCGCCGTCATCGCCGATGACATAGATGCCGGCGATCTCCGGCTCCTCGCCGCCATCCTGCGCGAAGGCCGGCGACATCAGGGGTGCGCCAGGCGCCACCGCCATCGTGCCGTTGCCCTTGTAGAACCATTCCGGCTGCACGCCGACCTGGCCTTTGGCCGGCTTGCCGCCTTCGAGGCCCATGCGGAACATCTTCATGGAATCGGTGAGTTCCGCCTCGCCGCCCTCGCTGAGCTTCTTGTGCATGGAATCGCGCGTTGCCGCGGAGCCGAGATGCGTGAGCCCGGTGCCTGTGAGATGCAGATGCGCGGGATCCGGATGGTTGATCGGCGAGACCAGCCTGCCCCTCTTATAGGCGGCATCGAGATCGACCGTCTCGCCATAGCCCTTGCGCTCGATCAGCGCTTCGAGGCCCGTGCCTGTCCGCGCGGCCTCCATCGCCAGCGAATAGACGCTGCGCGCGCCGTTGATGACCCTGGTCTTGCCGCCGCCATTGCGGGCGACGACGCGGATCGTCTCGGCGTCGTCGAGGATCTGGGAGATCAGCATGTTTGAACCCTCTCTCATCTTGCCTGGCTGCCCGCGGGCAAACCTTGACCGGCGCGGCGCGGAGAAATCCGTGCCACGGTTGAAATTCTTCGTCCGGATTGCGCTCGCGAGCCCGGTCCTTGCCTGGACTTCTTGGCGCCGACGGGTTGCCGGCAGCTTCGCGATCTGAAACCCGTATGCCTCCTTAAGTCCGCTTCAGGTCTTCAGGCCTTATTCTTGTTGTAGACGTCGAAGATGACGGCGCCGAGCAGCACCAGGCCTTTCACCACCTGCTGCCAGTCGACATTGACGCCCATGATCGACATGCCGTTGTTCATCACGCCCATGATGAAGCCGCCGACGACGGCGCCGATCACCTGTCCGACGCCGCCCATTGCCGAGGCGCCGCCGATGAAGACGGCAGCGATGACGTCGAGCTCGCTGCCGAGACCGGCAGCCGGCACGGCCTGGCCGAGGCGCGCCGCGATGATCAGGCCGCCCAGTGCCGAGAGCACGCCCATGTTGATGAAGACCAGCAGGGTCAGCCTTTCGGTGTTGATGCCCGAAAGCTGCGCGGCCTTGGCGTTGCCGCCCATGGCGTAGATCCGGCGGCCGATGGTCATGCGCTTGGTGACGAAGACGAACAGCGAGATCAGCACGCCCATCACCAGCAGCACGACCGGCAGGCCCCTGTAGCTGGCGAACTGGAAGACCAGGAACAGCGCCAGCGCGCTGCCGACCAGCGTCTTGATGACGAAGAGCGGGAAGGGCTCCGCCTCATAGCCATGACGCTCGCGCTTGCGCCGCGTCCTGAAGCCGAAATAGGCATAGGCGAGCACCGCGATGAGGCCGAGCACGACCGTCGTCATGTGCAGCGTCAGTCCGCTGCCGACGATCGTCTTGCCGGCGGCATTGACCGTCGGCGGGATCAGCGTCAGCGGGCCGATCACGTCCGGAATGAAGCCGGAACTCAGCGCCTTGAAGCTGTCCGGCAGCGGACCGACCGAGGAGCCACCGCCGAGCAGCGCCTGGCAGATGCCGCGGAAGATCAGCATGCCCGCCAATGTCACGATGAAGCTCGGTATCTTGTGGTAGGCGATCCAGTAGCCTTGCGCAGCGCCGATGAGCGCCCCGACGATCAGGCACACGATCGAGACCACCAGCGGATTCGAGAACATCCCAAGCGGCCAGATCACCATCATCATCGCCGCCAGCGCGCCGATAAAGCCGGCGACCGATCCGACGCTGAGGTCGATATAGCCAGCGACGATCACCAACAGCATGCCAAGCGCCATCACGATGATGAACGAGTTCTGCTGCACCAGATTGCTGAGATTCACCGGTTTGAACAGCGTTCCCGACGTCGTGTATTGGAAGAACAGCATGATGACGATCAGCGCGATGATCAGGCCGTATTCGCGCAGGTTCGTCGTCAGCGCCGAGACGGCGACGCGCGGACCCTGCTGCTTGACGTCCTCGGCGAGCCCGCTTTGCGGCGCGGGAGCGCTTTCTGTGCTCATGATGCTTTTCCTTCTCCGCGAACGATGGCGCGCATGATTTTTTCCTGGCTTGCGTCGCTTGCAGCCATTTCGCCGACTATACGCCCTTCGTTCATCACATAGATACGGTCGGAGATACCGAGCAGTTCGGGCATTTCCGACGAGATGACGATGATCGCTTTGCCCTCGGCGGCAAGGCGCGCGATGATCGTATAGATTTCGTACTTCGCGCCGACGTCAATGCCGCGGGTCGGCTCGTCGAGGATCAAAACCTCCGGATCGGCGAACAGCCATTTCGACAGCACGACTTTCTGCTGGTTGCCACCCGAGAGGTTGCCGGTCAGCTGGTAGACGCTGGAGGCGCGGATGTTGGTCTTCTTGCGGTAGTCATTGGCGACGCTCATCTCGCGCATGTCGTCGATGACGCCGCGGCTGGAAACGCCGGAGAGGTTGGCCAAAGTCACATTGTGCTTGATGTGGTCGATCAGGTTGAGGCCGTAGGTCTTGCGGTCTTCGGTGACATAGGCGATGCCGCTCGCCACCGCCTTGCTCACCGATGAGAGGTCGATAGGCTTGCCGTGCAGCGACACCTCTCCGGTGATGTGCCGGCCGTAGGAGCGTCCGAAAAGGCTCATCGCGAATTCGGTCCGTCCGGCGCCCATCAGCCCGGCGATACCGACAACCTCGCCCTTGCGCACATTGAGGTTGATGTTCTTGATCACCTGCCGCTCGGCATGGATCGGGTGGTAAACCGACCAGTCCTTCACCTCGAAGATGACGTCGCCGATCTTCGGCTCGCGCGGCGGGTAGCGGTCGTCGAGCGAGCGCCCGACCATCGAGGTGATGATGCGGTCTTCCGAGATGTCCTTCCTCGGCAAGGTCTCGATGGTGCGCCCGTCGCGGATCACCGTCACCTTGTCGGCGACGCGGTTCACCTCGTTGAGCTTGTGCGAGATCAGGATCGAGGTCATGCCCTGGCGCTTGAACTCGAGCAGAAGGTCGAGCAGCGCCTGGCTGTCCTTCTCGCTGAGCGAGGCCGTCGGCTCGTCGAGGATAAGGAGCTTCACTTCCTTGCTCAGCGCCTTGGCGATCTCGACCAGCTGCTGCTTGCCGACGCCGATATTGGTGATCAGCGTCTTGGGGTCTTCCTTGAGCCCGACCTTCTTGAGAAGGGCGCCGGTACGCGTCTCGTTGGCGTCCCAGTCGATGACGCCGTAGGTGGCGTGCTCGTTGCCAAGGAAGATGTTTTCCGTGATCGACAGCATCGGCACCAGGGCAAGCTCCTGGTGGATGATGACGATGCCGATATGCTCGCTGTCGTGAATGCCTTTGAAATTGCATTCCTGGCCGCGGAAGATGATCTGGCCCTCATAGGTGCCGGATGGATAGACGCCCGACAGCACCTTCATCAGGGTCGACTTGCCGGCGCCGTTCTCGCCGACGACGGCATGGATCTCACCTTCCTCGACGCTGAGATTGACGTTCGACAACGCCTTCACGCCGGGAAACGTCTTGGTGATGTCGCGCATCTCCAAAATCGTCGAGGCCATCAGGATCTGCTCCCTGGCGCAGGCCTTCCACTCGCGGAAAGCGTCTTGCGCGAAATCAACATGCCACAGTTTCGCTCATGCCGTGGCGGCATATGGCGCTGCGGTAGCCGGCAAAAACAATACCGGGGTCGCTTGCGAACGAAAAGGGGCCCTGCGGTCGCGCAGGACCCCTTCCTTTGAGACCGGATTACTTCAGCTCTTCAGCCTTGATGTAGCCGGAGTCGACGACCAGTTCCTTGTAGTTCGACTTGTCGACCTCATGCGGCGTCAACAGGATCGAGGGAACGACCTTGACGTCGTTGTTGTAGGTCTTGGTGTCGAGGCCGTCCGGCTTGCCGCCGGAGAGCACCTTGTCGACCAGCTGCACGGTGGCCTTGGCCAGCTCGCGGGTGTCCTTGAACACGGTCGAGTACTGCTCGCCCGAGATGATCAGCTTGACCGAGGCGGTCTCGGCGTCCTGGCCGGTCACGATCGGCCAGGGCTGGGCTTCCGTGCCGTAGCCGACGGCGCGCAGCGAGGCGGTGATGCCGCGCGACAGGCCGTCATAAGGAGACAGAACGCCGTCGACGCGGCTGCCGTCCGAGTAGTTGGCCGAGAGCAGGTTGTCCATGCGCGCCTGGGCGGTGGCGGCGAGCCAGCGCAAGGTGCCGACCTTGTCCATGCCCATCTGGCCGGACTTGATCTTGATCGAGCCGTCGTCGATCAGCGGCTGCAGGACGGACATCGCGCCGTTGTAGAAGAAGAAGGCGTTGTTGTCGTCCGGCGAGCCGCCGAACAGCTCCACGTTCCACGGCTTGGTGTTCGGGAAGCGCTCCTTGAGGCCCTTGACCAGCGAGTTCGCCTGGATCACGCCGACGCCGAAATTGTCGAAGGTGGTGTAGTAGTCGACATTCGGGGTCTTCTTGATCAGGCGGTCATAGGCGATGGTGACGACGCCGGCATCATTGGCCTTCTGCAGCGCGTCGGCCATGGTGGTGCCGTCGATCGAAGCGATGATCAGCGCCTTCGGGCCTTTGGTGATTTCGTTTTCCAGCTGGCTGAGCTGGTTCGGGATGTCGTCCTGCGCATATTGCAGGTCGACGGTGTAGCCGAGCGCTTCGAGCTGGGACTTGACGGCGTCGCCGTCGTTGATCCAGCGCTGCGAGGTCTTGGTCGGCATCAGCACGCCGACGAGACCCTTGTCGGCGGCGTGCGCCGAATAGGTCGTGGCGGCAATGCCAAGGGCCGCGATGGCGGCCAGCGTCTTGATGATCTTCACGATTACTCTCCCTGGTTGATGGACGCGACACCTCGGGGCTTCGCGGGCCGCGCAGTCGAGCAGGTGCGCTGGCGCGCCACTGTCGGCTTTATCGATCTCCGGTATCCTCCCAATCGGCCCCGCGGCGCAGTTTCAATCGATACGATTTCGCTCGTCGCCGACCCCTGCGCATCGGAACGCGCGGAGGGTGGGTCGCTTTGACATAACTGTCAAATGCGATCTTTGCTGGTTGCTATATCGATACTGGTATGGCTTAAGCGATCGATAGAAACTCGCACAGGAGACCGAAAATCATGGCGGCGTTGCGCGATCCCGATGCGATTTCAGGTGGTTACGAGAAATTGCCGGGAGATGGCGAGACGTTGCTGCGCAGCGGCCTCAGTCTCCGCCACATGCGCATGATTGCCGCCTTGGACGATCACGGGCGGGTGAGCGCCGCCGCCCAGGTCATGAACATCTCCCAGCCGGCCGCCTCGCGCATGATCGCCGAGATGGAAGCGGTGCTCGACGTGAAGTTGTGCGAGCGGCTGCCGCGCGGCGTGACGCTGACCCCCTACGGCCAGGCGCTCGCCCGGCGCGCCCGCTCCATCCTGCTCGAGATGCGGGAGGCCGATCGTGAGATTTCCGAGCTCAAGGCCGGCAAGGGCGGCTCCGTATTCCTCGGCGCGGTCACGGCGCCGGCGATCGAGCTGGCCGTGCCGGCGATCCGTGAGATCCGCCGCATCTATCCGCGCATCGAGATCACAATGCAGGTCGAGACCTCGAACGTGCTGGCCCGCGAGCTGATCGCCTCGCGCCACGACTTCATCATCGCCCGCATCCCGGACGATCTCAATCCGCGGCTCTTCGAATCGCGCGTCATCGGCGTCGAGAAGGCCTGCCTCATCGTGCGCCGCGGCCACCCGCTGGCGAGCGGCAAGATGGTGCGGCTGGAAGACACCGCGGCCTATGACTGGGTGTTCCAGTCCGGGGGCTCGCCATTGCGCCAGGCGATGGAAAGCAACTTTTTGAATCGCGACATTCCGCTGCCCGACCGCATCCTCAACACCTCTTCGCTGCTGCTCACCTTGGTGATGGTGGCGCAGTCCGACGCCATCGCGCCGGTCTCGATCCAGGTCGCCAGGTTCATCCAGGGCGGCGATGGGCTGGCCGGCGCCATCGATGTCGTGCAGACCGAGTTCGACATCGAGGTCCGGCCCTACAGTCTGATCACTGTCAGGAACCGGGCGCTCTCGCCCGCCGCCAAGATGCTGCACGACTTCATTTTGCGCGAGGTGGGCTGATGGAACGAGAATGCTACTTGCACGTTCAAACCGATCGGTCGCTCCCTGGAGCCCGTCGCGGGTGAGGAAGGGGTGCCGTGCCCAACAGCTCGGGAGGTTTTTATGGAACGTCGGTTGTTTCTCACCGGAATGCTTGGCGTTGCGGGGGCGGCAGCGCTTGCAAGCCTGGCCGGACCCAGCAAGGCCGTTGCCGGTATTCCCGCCGGCAACGGAATTCTGGATGAATTGGACAAGCCGGATCCGGCCATCTACGAGGAGGATGACCAGGCCGATCTGCTGCAGCCAGCCCAGTACTACCGCCGTCGGTATTACCGTGATCGGTACTACCGCCGCCGCCGGCGCCACGTTTGGAGAAGGGTCTGCCGGCGCTACTGGCGCCATGGCCGGCGTCATGTCCGCTGCTGGCGCCGCCGCGTCTGGATCGGCTTCCGGCTCTAGAGCATGATCATCTAGGTCGATAGCGACCATGTATCCGGGCTGCCGGGTGAATCGCTGACTGGGGTCTTGCATGGGTGTGCAAGACCCCAACGCTCGCTTTACAAACAGCCGAATTCACCCTCGCGCAAACTGCCCGGCCTGAGGGTCGACCCGATGCAATTCCGCCCCGCGATCGCCGGCAGCCGACCTGAATCGGACGCGCAATTTGGCCCCTTGGTGAGGCCTCACTCAAATCCCTGCGGTGCAAGCTGGAGCGGGTAGCGGGAATCGAACCCGCGCGTTCAGCTTGGGAAGCTGACAAGCTACCATTACATCATACCCGCTTCGGCCACCTGGTTAACATGATGGCAGGGCGTCAAGCAATCGGCAAAGCGGAACCGCGGCTCCATTGCTTGATGCCTTTCCGCGGAATGCGTATCTCTGATATCGCCCCGCCCCGAATCGGGCGGCCCGAACCGGAGGATGGCCTTGTCCGCACTGACGCGCTTTCTTGGCGACACGCCGCTCAGGGTGTTCCTGAAGCTGCTCGTGGTCTCCTTCCTCGTCGGTCTTGTCATGCATGCCTTCGGCTGGTCGCCGATGGACGTTTTTTACGGCATCCGCCAGTTCTTCGTCGATCTGTGGAATCTTGGCTTCCACGCCATCGACCGCTTCCTGGGCTACATCCTGCTCGGCGCCGCGATCGTTGTGCCGGTGTTCATCCTGCTCAGGATCGCCAGCTACCGGAAATAGTTCGGCGCGGCCTCACGCATATCCCGAGGCGACCTCGAACAGGATGGCGTGGCGCGCGGCCAGCGCCGGCACGTCGGTCGAGTAGCCGCCGCCGATGACGCCGCACAGCGGCACGCCGCGGTTGCGGAAATGGCCGATGACCATGTCCTCGCGGGCGCTGAGACCGTCGTCGGTGAGCGCCAGCCGGCCGAGCCTGTCCTCGGCATGGACATCCACGCCGGCATTGTAGAAGACGATGTCCCAGCGCCTTTGCCCGGAGAGTTCCGGCAGGATGGCGGCGAGCCGTTCGAGATAGGCGTCGTCGCCTGTCCCGTCCGGCAAGGCGACGTCGAGGTCGGAGGCGATCTTGCGCACCGGGTAGTTGCGCTCGCCATGCATGGAAAAGGTGAAGGCGCGAGGCTCATCCTTGAGAATGTCGGCCGTGCCGTCGCCCTGATGCACGTCGAGGTCGACGACCAATACGTTTGCGACGGCGCCCTCGGCCAGCAGCGCCAGCGCGGCGACGGCGACATCGTTGAAGGTGCAGAAGCCGGCGCCTTGCGCACGCCTGGCATGATGGCTGCCGCCGGCGGCGTTGCAGGCAATGCCATGTTTAAGCGCCAGCCTGGCAGCCAACACCGTACCCGCGGTGGCGAGCTGCGCTCTCAGCGACACGCGCGGGCCGATCGGAAAGCCGATCTCGCGCTCTATTTTCGCCGGTACCTGGCAGGCGATCACCTGATCGACATAGTCGGCCGCGTGCGCCAGCTTCAGGCGTGCGGCCGGCGCCGGTTCCGGCATCGAAAGCGCGCCGGGCACGGCTAGACCGCGTAAGCGCAAAGCCTCCATCAACAGCGGATATTTGCTCATCGGAAAGCGATGGTTGACGGCGAAGCCTGCGTCATAATCGGGGTGATGGACGATCTGCAGCGGCATGAATTGGTGGCTGCGCCAGGTTTGCAATTCGGTTGGCAGCCCGGCGGATATGGTTGCGTGATGCCGGCAAACTGGGGCACATCGGGTCCTCGATCAAGCCGCAATCGGACAGGCAGCAGTCCCTTGGACGTAACACAAGCCAGCGCCAGGTCTTTCGTCGTCACCAACCGCTCAGTGCTGGCAATCGCCGTGCCGATGACGCTTGCCTATCTGACGACGCCGCTGCTCGGCATCGTCGACACGGCGGTGGTCGGCCAATTCGGCGACGCGGCCCTGCTTGGCGGCCTGGCGGCGGGATCGCTGGTCTTCGACGTCGTCTTCACCAGCTTCAACTTTCTGCGTTCCGGCACCACCGGCCTCGTCGCCCAGGCCTTCGGGCGCGGCGATGCGCTGGAGGAGCAGGCAGTGCTGTGGCGCGCCGTGCTGATCGCGGTCGTCGCCGGCGTCATACTTGCCGCCCTTGCGCCGCTCTTTGCCGTCGCCGGCCAATGGTTCATGGGCGCCGAGCCGCGCGTTAGCGAAGCGATGTCGGTCTACATCCGCATCAGACTGCTCGCCGCGCCCTTCTCGCTGATCAACTACGCCATGCTGGGCTACGTGCTGGGGCGAGGCGAGGGCGGGCTCGGGCTGATGCTGCAGGCGGTGCTCAACGGCATCAACATCTTGCTCTGCTTCCTGCTCGGGCTCGAGCTCGGCTGGGGCGTTGCCGGCGTCGCCTGGGCGACCGTCACTGGCGAGTTCCTGGCCATGCTGCTTGGCCTTGCCATCGTGCTCAGCCGCTTCCGCAGGCTGGAGCGGCCGTCGCGCCGCCGCATCCTCGATTTGCCAGCCTACCGGCGCATGCTGTCGCTCAACCGCGACATCATGATCCGCTCCTTCTCGCTGCTTGCCGCCTTCGCGCTGTTCACCAGGCAGGGCGCGCAGTTCGGCACGGTGACGCTCGCCGCCAACGCCGTGCTGATGAATTTTTTCCTCATCGCCGGCTATTTCCTCGACGGCTTCGCCACCGCCGCCGAGCAGCTCGCCGGCCGGGCCATCGGCGCTCATGCGCCTGCCCCGTTCCGGCAGGCGGTACGGCTGACGCTGATCTGGGGCTTTGGCCTCGCCGGTATCGCCACGCTCATCCTGCTGACCGCCGGCGCCAGTCTGGTGGCGCTGGTGACGACCTCGATGGATGTTCGCGCGGTCGCCGACACCTATCTTCCCTGGGCCGCCTTCACGGCGCTGAGTGGTGTGCTCGCCTTCCAGATGGACGGCGTCTTCATCGGCGCCACCTGGTCGCGCGACATGCGCAACATGATGCTGTTGTCGTTCCTCATCTTCAGCGCTGCGCTCATCACCCTGGCGCCGGCATTCGGCAACAGCGGCCTGTGGGCATCGCTGCATGTCTTTCTGCTGGTAAGGGGGCTGAGCCTGCTGACGGTCCTGCGGCTGAGAATGCGAACGGCGTTCAGTTGATCGGTTTTGAAGCCCAGCGCTCGCAAGCCGAGTCGCGCAGATCCCTGATCGAGCCGAGCCGCTCACGCTCCACGTATCGCGCCATGCCGGCAATGATGCGCCCGGGTAGCGCCGGCCCGGCATAGATCATGCCGGTGTAGAGCTGGACGAGATCCGCGCCGGCGCGGATTTTCTCCAGCGCCGTTTCGGTGGAATCCACGCCGCCCACGCCGATGAGGGCAATGCTTGGGCCGAGCAGCTTGCGCATACGGGCGAGAACCGCGGTCGAGCGCTCGAACAATGGTTTCCCTGAAAGACCGCCGGTTTCATTCGCCACGCCGCCGCTTCGCAATCCTGTCCTTGCAAGCGTCGTATTGGAAACGATGACGCCGTCGATCTTCTTCTCGGTGATCTCGGCGGCGATGTCTTCCAGCTCCGCCTCGACGAGGTCCGGCGCGATCTTGAGGAAAATCGGCGGCTGCGCGGGGGCCGCGGCACGGGCGGCCATCACCCGTGACAAGAGCTCGCCGAGCTGCTCGCGCGCCTGCATGTTGCGCAGGCCCGGCGTGTTGGGCGAGGAGATGTTGACCGTCAGATAACTCGTATGGGGCGCGAAGCGGGTGACGCCGCGCTCATAATCGGCGATGCGGTCGGCGCTGTCCTTGTTGGCGCCGATGTTGACGCCGACGATGCCTGGCCGCCCCTTGCGCGCGGCAAGGCGCTTTTCGGCGGCCGCATGTCCCTCATTGTTGAAGCCCAGCCGGTTGATCACCGCCTCGTCCGTCGTCAGCCGGAAGATGCGCGGCTTCGGATTGCCGGCTTGCGGCAGCGGCGTGATGGTGCCGACCTCGGCGAAGCCGAAGCCAAGCCCAAGCAGCGCGTCCGGCACTTCGGCGTTCTTGTCGTAGCCGGCAGCCATGCCGAGCGGGTTGGGGAAATCGAGGCCGCAAAGGCTGATCTTGAGCCGCGCGTCATGCGTCGGGCGCCGCGGCGCCGTCGCGCCGACTGGCAGCCCGCAGCGCAGCGCCGCGATCGACAGGCCATGCGCGGTTTCCGGATCGAAGGAGAAAAGCAGCTTTTGGCCGATCCGGTCGAGCACGCTCATTCGCCCTCCAGCGTCGGGAATTCGTGGCCGTCCGCCCCGAGCGGCAACGGCTTCACCCAGAGAACCGCATCAAGGTCGAGCTCGGCGTAGAGATGCGGGAACAGCGCGCCACCGCGCGAGACCTCGTATTTCAGCGCATCACCCAGCCTTGCAGCGTCGATCGCGATCAGCAGCAGGTCCGTCTGCTCGGCGAAGTGCTTGGCCGCCGTTTCGCGAACCTGGCCGGCGGTGGAGAAATGGATGAAGCCGTCGGCGATGTCGATCGGCGCGCCGGCGAAGCGCCCGTTCTTCTCGGCTTCGCGCCAAAGCGCCTCGGGCGCGATCTTGTAGATAATCTGAGACATTGTCGCGCTATAGTCCGAACCGAAGGTGCGGGGAAGGCTCGAAGCTCGACTCTTCCCCATTTCCGGCGCAAACCTGTGATAGCCCGCCTTCACTGGCTCATGGAGGAACAACATGCGTCTGCAGCACATCGTGATCCCCGCGGCGCTTTGCTCGCTGGTTGCCGCATCCGCCTATTCCGAGGAGACCGACCATTACCGTCTGGAGAAGTCGGCCAACGGCTATGTCCGCATGGACACAAAGACCGGCGCCATGTCGATCTGCGAAGAGCGCGCCGGCCAGCTCGTCTGCAAGATGGCCGCCGACGAGCGGGCCGCCTACCAGGACGAGATCGACCGGCTGGACAATTCGGTCAAGGCGCTCGACGCGCGCGTCGCCAAGCTCGAGAATTCGCTCTCCGCCCGGCTGGAATCGCAACTGCCCAGCGAAGAGGATTTCAACAAGACGATGGGTTACATGGAGCGCTTCTTCCGGACCTTCAAGGACATCGTCAAGGACCTGGACAAGGAAGATGGCGAAGGCAAGCTGAACCAGCAGAAGACCTGATTGCAAAGCCGCCTTGGGGAAAACCCCGCGCGCGGCCTTTGTCGCTTGAAAACGCGCCGCGCCGCCGCATAATCATTCCGGTCCCCGCAAGAAGCACACAATGATGATGGGATCGGGGGAGGACTATTTGCCGTCGGGCCACACTTTCGTCATTGCCGACGACCATCCGCTTTTTCGCGGCGCGCTGAAGGAGGCGCTTGCCGGCATCGGCGACTTTGCCGCCATCCACGAGGCCGGCGATTTCGAAAGCGCCAAGGCGCTGGTGCTTGCCAATGAAGATATCGATATGGTGCTGCTCGACCTGTCGATGCCGGGCGCCAGCGGCCTCTCCGGCCTGATCTCGCTGCGCGGCATCCATCCGGCGGTGCCGCTGGTGGTGGTATCGGCGCATGACGATCCCGTCACCATCCGCCGCGCGCTCGATCTCGGCGCTTCCGGCTTCATCTCCAAATCGGCCAGCATGGACGAGATCCGCGGCGCCGTGCAGGCGGTGCTTGCCGGCGACATTGCCGCGCCGGCCGGCATTGAGCTCGGCGTCGAGCGCGACCCGGAAATCTCCGACCTGATCAAGCGGCTCCAGGCGCTGACGCCGCAGCAGACGCGGGTGCTCGGCATGCTGGCGGAGGGCCTGCTCAACAAGCAGATCGCCTATGAGCTCGGCGTCTCCGAGGCCACCATCAAGGCGCATGTCTCGGCCATCCTGCAGAAGCTCGGCGTCGACAGCCGCACCCAGGCGGTCATCCAGCTGTCTAAGATCGGCGGCGACCCGCTGCAGCCGGTCGGCTGACCAGCGGGCACCTCAGGCGAAGCTTTTCACCCTAACTGAACCCGACCAGCGCGGATCGATCATGCGGTCGCTTCGCGTCGGGTCGATGGCTGCGCCCGTCAGCGATAGTTTTCGACGGCCGAGCCCAACTGCGACGCGGCATCATCCTCGGTCGGGCCTGAAGGATTCCGCGCTCGCCCGATCGCGGCGCCGAGGCCCAGCGAAGCGATCGCCACCAGTGGAATGCCGACGATCCAGGGCAGGCGCGGCGCGAGCGCATAGAGCGCCGTGCCGATCGACGGTCCGAGCGAGTCCTTGAGGTCGACCGCCACAGACGAGGCGGCCATATAGCAAGCGCGTCGCGGCGATGGTGCGAGCGCGTTGACGGCGGTCGGCACGAGCGGCCCGACCAGCATCTGTCCCACGGAGCAGAAGCTGACTGCGACGACCAGCGAAAGTATCGCCGGCGAGGTCGCCAGCAGGGCAAAGGCGGCGATGGTCGAGATGCCGGCGCCGGCTGCCAGCCAACGCGCCGATCGCGTCTCGGCAAAGCGGCTGACCAGCATCTGCAAACCGACCGTCAGGGCGGCCGCATAGGCAAACAGCGCGCCGACACCGGACGGGGTGAGCGTGCCGGCATCCTGCGCATAGAGCGGGATGACCGCTTCGATCCAGTTGCCGGAAATCTCGAACAGCACGACCCAGGCGAGCAGCTTTGCCAGGCGGCCGTCGTGGAAGGCCGGCAGCAGCGCCGACAGGCCTTCCTCTTCCTCCGTTTCCCCATGGTCGGCTGCGGCATGGCCGCGCGTTTCGGCGAATGCGGCAAGCATGACGATGCCGCCGAAGAGCAGCATACCGCCGCCGGCCAGGAACACGCTGCCAAGCGAAACGAGCGCCAGCAGCACGCCGCAGGCCGGGCCGAGGATCTGCCCGGCGCTCGAGCTCACCCTTGCCATGCCAAACCAGCGCGGATGCGCCGACGGCTCCGTCACATCGGCGATAGCTGTGAGGATGGTCGGGTGGAGCACCGACTCGCATATGCCGGTCAAAAGCAGCACGGCCGCGGTGGCGGCGACGCCATGGGCGAAGAACAGCATGACGAAGCCGCAGCCGACGCCGAGCGACGACAGGATCAGCACCGGCCGCCGTCCGACCCGGTCGGCGATGCCGCCGATCAGCGGCGCGGCGATCAATTCGCCGCCGGCATAGCAGGCAAACAAAAGCCCGATCGCGCCGATCGGAATGTTCGCCTCGCCGCTCGCCCAGAGCGGAAAGAAGGGCACCAGCGCGCCGTCGGCGAAACCGGCGCAGAAGAACAGGAACAGGCCGAGCAGAGCCGGGCGCGGCAGCCCGCGCCAGGACGATGGGAGGAGGGTCATGATGTCACCTACGCGTCAAAGGCCCGAGGGCCGGGGCCCGAAGGCCGGGATTGCGCGTTGGTTGACGTAAACGCCTACGGCTGCCCGAGAAGCAGCATGAGGTAGTTTCAAGCAGGCCTTAGCTGAGCCGCATCGACAGCTCCACGTCGTCGCCGAATGGCGTCGACATATAGCCGCCGGCCGGCGCGCGCACCCGTTCCAGATAGTCGGGCGAGAAGTCGGCGTTGTCGGCGATGACCAGCGCGCCGGGCCTGAGCCGGCTCTCGACCAGGCTCAGTATCTCCGGATAGAGCGCCTTGGCGCCGTCGAGCAGCAGGAGGTCTATCCGGTCAGGCAGGTCGGTGCTGAGCGTTTCCAGCGCGTCGCCCTCGCGGATCTCCACCAGGTCGATGAGGCCGCCTTCGGTCAGATTGGCCTTGGCCCGCGTTACCTTCGACGGCTCGAATTCCGTCGTGATCAGTCGGCCGCCGCCATTGTCGCGCAGCGCCGCGGCAAGATAGAGCGTCGAGATGCCGAACGATGTGCCGAATTCGACGATGATGCGCGCGCCGGTGCTGCGCGCCAGCATGTAGAGCAGCGTGCCGGTCTCCGGCGAGACCGCAAGCCACAGGTCCTTCAGGCTGCCGTAGAACTGGCGATACTCGGTCTTGCTGTGGAGCAGGCGCGTCCGTTCGTCGCGCGAGTACTGGGCGATCGCCGGGCTGGTCGCCGCGTCGGCTTCCTTGAACAGGCGGGCGAGCAGCGGTGCCAAAGGGGTTGCGGTCAAGGTGGTCATGGCTGTCTCCGGCAGGGTTCTTGTGTTGCTTCAAAAATACGAATAATCCTTCAGGTTTCCAATTCGCATTTCGGCACGCGACCATGATCCAACGCTCAAGCCCTTCAATTTCCACCCGAAAACAGCCCAAACAGGCGCGCGCCACGGAGCTGGTCGCGGCGATTTTAGAGGCGGCTGCTCAGGTTTTGGCTGCTGAAGGCGCGCAGCGTTTCACCACCACGCGCGTCGCCGAAAGGGCGGGCGTCAGCGTCGGTTCGCTCTACCAGTATTTCCCGAACAAGGCGGCCCTGCTGTTCAGGTTGCAGAGTGACGAATGGCGCCAGACGACAGAGCTTTTGTGCGGCATTCTCGAAAATACTGGGCTATCACCGCTCGAGCGGACAAGAACGCTGGTCCACGCCTTCATCCGCTCCGAATGCGAGGAGGCGGCGGTGCGCGGCGCGCTGAACGACGCCGCGCCGCTCTATCGGGATGCGCCGGAGGCTGAGGAGGCGAGGGCGGCGGCGAGCCGGACCGTCGAGACCTTCATGCGCGAGACGCTTCCTGACGCGCCGGATAGCGGCCGCGCCCTGGCCGGCGACCTGATCATCAAGACGCTGAGCGCTGTGGGGGCGGATTTCTCGGAAAAGGAGCGAACGGCCGATGAGATCGAAGCCTATTCCGATGCGCTGGCCGACATGTTCTGCGCCTATCTCCGAAGCCTCGGGCATCGCGGCTGATAGCAGGTGCTTTGTCTCTATTCGGCGGCCGGCGCCAGCGGCCTGACGCGCGCCATCATCGAGCGCAGCATGGCCGGCTTCAGCGGCTTGTTGATCACCGGAATGTCGAGCCGGCCGGCAGCCGCGCGCACCTCACTGGAGCGGTCGGCGGTGACCAGCACGCAGGGCAGGTCCTGCCCGTAGGCGGCGCGCAGCGCGGCGACCGCATCGAGCCCGGTGCCACCGTCGAGATGATAGTCTGCCAGCACGAGGTCCGGCTTCGGCGCGCCGGGCTTCAGGAGATCGCCTGATCCCGAAGCCGTCTCGACACGGCATCCCCAGCCTTCGAGCAGCAGCCGCATGCCGTCGAGGATGCGCGCGTCATTGTCGATGCACAGCACATTGAGCCCGGCAAGCGTCGAGGCGGAGCGGGCCGGCGCCTTGCCGGCCTCGCGCGGCGGCGCGGCGACCGCCGCGACCGGCAGGATCACGGAAAAGCGCGTGCCCTTGCCGGGGTTGGAGTAGATGCGGATCTCGAGCCTCAGCACCCTGGCGATGCGGTCGACGATGGAGAGCCCCAGGCCAAGGCCTTCGGCCTCGCGCGCGCCCTCGTCGAGGCGCGTGAACTCGTGGAAGACGGTGCTGAGCTTGTCGCCGGCAATGCCGATGCCGGTGTCGATCACCTGGATCTCGGCCAGCTCGCCGCGTCGCCGCACCCCAACCAGAATGCGCCCCTGGCGCGTGTATTTGATGGCGTTGGAAACGAGATTCTGGATTAGCCGGCGCAACAGGTTCCGGTCGGTCATGACGCCGAGCGAGGATGGGATGATCTTCAGATCGAGCTTCTTTTCGGCGGCAAGCGGGCGAAAATCGTTGCCGATCTGACCGAGCAGTCCGCCGAGGTTGAAAGCGGTATTGTCCGGCTTCATCGCGCCGGCATCGAGCCGAGAGATGTCGAGCACCGCGCCGAGGATGGTCTCGACCGATTCCAGCGAGGATTCGATGTTCATCGCGGCCTTGCCGGCCGGTCCCTTGCCCGCCTTCTCGATCAGCGACGAGCAATAGAGGCGGGCGGCGTTGAGCGGCTGCAGGATGTCATGGCCGGCGGCGGCGAGAAAGCGCGTCTTGCCGAGGTTTGCCTCCTCGGCCAGCATCTGCGCCTGCGCCAGTTCCTCGTTGACGCGGGTGAGCTCGACGGTGCGGGTCTTGACCCGTTGCTCCAGCGATTCATTGGCCCGCTTCAGCGCCAGGTCCTGCTCGACGCGGCCGGAGATGTCGGCATAGGTGGCGACGATGCCGCCGTCGGGCATCGGGTTGGAGCGCAGCTCCAGGATGCGGCCGCTGGTCTTGAGCTCCATCTGCCACGGGCCGGCGAAACTGGTCAGCCGGTTGAGCATCGTCACGCGCTGGTCGGCGGGAATATCGCCGCGCTCGGCGAGATGATGGAGGATACGGTCGAGCGAGACGCCGACCTGGCCCATCTCGTCCGGCAGGTCGAACAGCAGCCGGTATTGCCGGTTCCAGCAGATCAGTCGGAAATCGCGATCGAAGACAGTGATGCCTTGCTCCATCTGGTCGAGCGCGATCTGCAAAAGGTCGCGATTGTGCTGCAGCGCCTCGGTGGCGTCGTCGAGCAGCTTGAAGGCATCCTTGGAGTCGCGATCGTTGCGGCGAAAGAGCAGCGACAGGATCAGCCGCGCCGAGGACGAGCCGACGGCGCTCGCCAGCAATTGCTCAGAGAAGCGGATAACATCCATGCTGGCTTGTTCGGTGCCGTGCAGAGAGACTTTCGCGTCCCTCTCGAAGGATTGGAACGAGCGCTCCGTGCGCTCGACACCGAGATAACGTGAAATCGTATCCTTCAGGTCGTTGACGGTGACGGCGGTGCGGAAGCGGCGCAGGCTGGGCATCGGGCCTGCCTCGCGCGGCACGAAGATCGCCGCCTGGATGCGCTCCAGCGGCACGGACGCGCGGGAGAGGGAGCCAAGGACGAAAAACAGCGCATTGACCGAGAGGCTCCACAGCACGCCATGGTTCAGCGGCTCGCCGACGGTGCCGAACAGCGCCTGCGGCCTCAGCGCCTCGAAGCCGAACAGCCCGTGGACGACGATATCGGTAGAGGGGGCGACGAGTGAAGGCAGGAGCAGCGTGTAACCCCAGACGGCGATGCCGGCGACCATGCCGAGGGCTGCGCCCCGGCCGTTGGCGCGGCGCCAGATCAGCCCGCCGACCAGCGCCGGCGCGAATTGGGCAATCGCGGCAAACGACATCAGGCCGATCGAGGATAGCCGCGCGCTATTGGTGCTCTCGCGATAATAGAGGAAGGCGATGAATAGCATGATGAAGATCGAGGCGCGGCGCACATTGAGGATCAGCGTCGACCAGTCCTCGTTCTCCGAAGAACTCGTCTTGAGCACGCGGCGCACGAACAGCGGGATGACGAGATCGTTGGAGATCATGATCGACAGCGCGACGCTCTCGACGATCACCATCGCGGTTGCCGCCGACAGGCCGCCGACGAAGGCGACCATCGCCAGCAGATCATGCCCGCTGAGCAGCGGCAGCGACAAGACATAAAGGTCGCTGCTGGTCTTGCCGCCGACCAGCGACAGGCCGGCAAAGGCGATCGGCAGCACGAAGAGGTTGATCGCCACGAGATAGAGCGGGAACACCCAGGTCGCCGTGCGCAGCTCCGCCTCGCTGCGGTTCTCGACGATGGTGACGTAGAACTGCCGCGGCAGCATCAGCACGGCAAAGCCGCTCAAGCCGGTCAGCACCAGCCAGGTGGCGAGCGAGGTGCTGTAGCTCATCGCCTGGCGCACCTGGCTGTTTCCGGCAAGCCTGGCGAACATGTCGCCGGGCCCGCCGAAGATCAGGAACATCACCATCAGGCCGATGGCGAGAAAGGCGGCGAGCTTGACCACGGTCTCGACCGCGACAGCCAGAACCAACCCGTCCTGGTGTTCCGTGGCGTCGGCATGGCGGGTGCCGAACAGCACCGCAAACAGCGCCAGCAACATCGCCACCACCAGCGAGATATCGCTGACGAACGGATCGAAAGAGGGCGGCGAGCCCGTATAGTGCTCGACCATCAGGCTGACGGAACCCGAGATCGCCTTGAGCTGCAGCGCGATGTAGGGCACCGCGCCGATGGTCGCGATCAGCGTCGCGATCGCCGCGACGGTGAAGCTCTTGCCGTAGCGGGCGCCGAGGAAGTCCGCGATCGAAGTGATCTTCTCGCTTTTTGCCAGCCTGATCATGCGGTTGAGCAGCGGGAAGCCGAACACGAAGACCAGCACTGGACCGGTATAAATGCCGAGGA
The DNA here is from genome assembly GCF_020164735.1 of Mesorhizobium sp. ESP-6-4. Classification (NCBI taxonomy): domain Bacteria; kingdom Pseudomonadati; phylum Pseudomonadota; class Alphaproteobacteria; order Hyphomicrobiales; family Phyllobacteriaceae; genus Mesorhizobium; species Mesorhizobium sp. ESP-6-4. The sequence goes on along the minus strand of NZ_JAIUGS010000024.1, from coordinate 58,610 downwards.
ATTCGAGGCCGCGCTCGGAGGACAGGCCGACCGAGCCGAAGAAAGTCCAGGAAGTGCAGTAGATGGCGAGGCTGAGCGCGTAGATGAAAGGCCGCGCCCGGCCGAGCCCGGCTGCCACCGAGCGCCGGTCGCCGACGCTGGCGATGGCGAAAAGCAGCGTCACATAGGCGATCGCGATGATGACGACGAACCAGCCTTGCACGGTCCGCACTTCCTCCCTGGCCGGTTTCCTCATCCGTCGTTAAGACGCAACCACAGCTTGGAGCCCAAGTCCATCGCGGCTTTTGGCGCATATGCGGCTGGCGAGGCAGGCAAGCACAAACCGGTGTCTTCGCCCTTTTTCCGGTTTTTCAACCGGGGGTTTTTGTTATTGTGGCTTCGGATCGGTGCCGGAGAGCCGGGGCGGCAGCACGGCCGGTCATGGCAAGGAGGGCCGAATGCTGAAAGAATTCCAGGAATTCATTTCCAAGGGCAATGTGATGGACTTGGCCGTCGGCGTCATCATCGGCGCCGCCTTCGGCAAGATCGTCGACTCGCTCGTCAACGACATCATCATGCCGATCATCGGCGCGATTTTCGGCGGGCTGGACTTCAACAACTACTTCTTCGGGTTGTCATCGAACGTCCATTCGGCCACGCTGGCCGATGCCAAGAAAGAAGGCGCCGTCTTCGCCTATGGCAGCTTCATCACGGTCGTGCTGAATTTCCTGATTCTTGCCTTCATCATCTTCCTGATGGTCAAGGCGGTGAACAATCTGCGCAGGCGGCTGGAGCGCGAGAAGCCGGCTGCTGCCGCGGCACCGCCGCCCGCCGACGTACAGCTTCTGACTGAGATCCGCGACCTGCTGGCGAAAAGGTAACTCCTCAACGGGCGCCCTGGACCAAAACCCCGGCCGCTTGCGGCCGGGGTTTTCTGTTTGCGGCTGTCGTAAAAGAGGCTAGCAGTCGCGAAAAACCGGACGGATTCTTGCATGACCCTGATCGAGACCTTGCGCGCCGAAGCCCGCGCCGCGCCCGAAAGCGGCATCGTCGCTGTCGTCAATCATGGCCGCCTGCGCGAAGGGCTGATCCCGCTCTGGGCCGGTGAGGGCGATCTGCCGACGCCTTCCTTCATCAGCGATGCCGCCGCCAAAGGGCTGGCCGATGGCGAGACGTTCTACACTTGGCAGAAGGGCATTCCCGCGCTCAGGCAGGCGCTCGCCCGCTACTACGCCAGGCACTTCGGCAAGGCCTTCGCCGAGGAGGAGTTCATCGTCACCGGATCCGGCATGCACGCCATCCAACTGGCCATCGACGCGATCGCCGGCAGCGGCGATGAGGTGATCTACCTCTCGCCGGCTTGGCCGAATTTCGCCGCGGCCGCCGGCGTGGCGGGCGCCGTTCCGGTGCCGGTCACCCTCGACCAGTCCGGCAATGGCTGGTCCTGCGATGTCGAAAAGATCGCCTCCGCGATCACGCCGCGCACGAAGCTTTTGTTCATCAACACGCCGTCCAACCCGACCGGCTGGACCGCCGACAGGCAGACGCTGCAGGCAATCCTCGATCTCGCGCGCCAAAAGGGCCTGTGGATCATTGCCGACGAGATCTATTCGCTGTTCCACTACGGCCATGGCCGCGCGCCGTCCTTCCTCGACGTCGCCACGGCCGACGACCGTATCCTGTTCGTTAACAGTTTCTCCAAGAACTGGGCGATGACGGGTTGGCGTGTCGGCTGGATCAAGACCCATCCAGCCTTGCAGCAGGTGTTCGAAAACCTGATCCAGTACTCGACCTCGGGCGTCGCCCAGTTCATGCAGCGCGGCGCGGTCGCTGCCCTCGACGAGGGCGACGGCTTCATCACCGAACAAGTGGAGCGTGCACGCGCCGCTCGCGATCTCGTCTGCGACATACTCGGCGCGACCGGCAAGGCGCGTTTCACCGTGCCGCAGGGCGCGTTCTATCTGTTCTTCAGGGTCGACGGCATCACCGATTCCCGAACCGCCGCCTTCGACATCGTCGACAACGCCAATGTCGGCCTGGCGCCTGGCACCGCCTTCGGCCCCGGCGGCGAAGCCTTCCTCAGACTATGCTTCCACCGCCGCCTCGATCAGCTCGAGGAAGCGGCGCATCGCCTGGCGAGGTGGATAAAGACGGTGTGAGAAAGGCGGCTTCAGCCGCCCGACTTCGGCACCAGCAGCGGAATGATCCGGTCGCTCTTGGCGACGGCGGGACGGCCGGAGCTGGCATAGGGAATGCCCAGCGCATCCCAGGTCTCGACCAGCGCGTCCTGCAGCTCGGCGATCAGCGCGTCCGAATGGAATGGCGTCGGCGTGATGCGCAGCCGTTCGGTGCCGCGCGGCACCGTCGGATAGTTGATCGGCTGGATGTAGACGCCGTGCACGCCAAGCAGCCGGTCGCTGGCCATCTTGCAAAGCTCGGGGTCGCCGACCAGCACCGGCACGATATGCGTGGCCGATTCCATCACCGGCAGCCCGGCCGCGGCAAGCACCTGCTTGGTTCTGGCCGCCTGGCGCTGCTGCGCGTCGCGCTCGGTCTGCGAGCGCTTGAGATGCCGGATCGAGGTGGTGGCGGCGGCGGCGATGGCCGGCGGCAGCGCGGTGGTGAAGATGAAGCCCGGCGCATAGGAGCGCACCGCATCGATGACGGCGCTGGTGCCGGCGATGTAGCCGCCAAGCGTGCCGAAGGCCTTGGCCAGCGTGCCCTCGATGATGTCGATGCGGTCGGCCAGGCCTTCGCGTTCGGTGATGCCGCCGCCGCGCGGTCCGTACATACCCACCGCATGGACCTCGTCGATATAGGTCATGGCATTATAGCGCTCGGCGAGCTCGACGATCTCTCTGATCGGCGCGATGTCGCCGTCCATCGAATAGACGCTTTCGAAGACGATCAGCTTGGCGCGCTCGCGCCCCGCCGCCTGCAAGAGGCTCTCTAGATGCGCGACGTCATTGTGGCGGAAGATCTTCTTCTCCGCGCCCGAGCGGCGCACGCCTTCGATCATCGAGGCATGGTTGAGCTCGTCCGAGATGATCAGGCAGTTGGGCAGGAGCCTGGCGATGGTCGAGATCGAGGCCTCGTTGGAGACGAAGCCGGAGGTGAAGACCAGCGCTGCCTCCTTGTCATGCAGATCGGCGAGCTCCTGCTCGAGCTCGACCAGCGGGTTGGAGGTGCCGGAAATGTTGCGGGTGCCGCCGGCGCCCGAGCCCATCTTGGCGGCCGCGTTCTGGAAGGCGGCAATCACGCCCTCGTTCTGGCCCATGCCGAGATAGTCGTTGGAGCACCACACAGTGATTTCCTGGGCGCGGCCGTTGGAACGCCAGATGGCGCGCGGGAACTTGCCCACGATGCGCTCCAGGTCGGCGAAAACGCGATAGCGACGCTCGGCGTGGAGCTGGTCGATCGCATCCTCGAAGAACCGCTGATAGTTCATGTCGACTTCCCAATTTTGGGCCGGATCATAATCACTGCCCCATGCCGCGTCCACCGCGCCCAACCGGTCAAAATGCCACGCCCGTGCCCTGTTCCTAACGATGCCGGATCGTGGCCTATTCCCTGCTGTTTGAAGCAACTTGGTTTCAGTACGATGCCTCGGGCGCGACGAACTGTTACGGACTTAACACATAGGGAGGCTAGTGGGCTTGCGGCGGGTTTTCCAGCGCGGTGGCTGTTGAGACAGTTTCCGACAAATCTTGATCAGCGAGGTAGATGATGACGGTTTTGGTGACAGGCGGTGCCGGTTATATCGGCAGCCACATGGTCTGGGAACTGCTGGACGCCGGCGAAAGCGTCGTGGTGCTCGACCGGCTTTCCACCGGTTTCGAATGGGCGGTCGCCCCGGAAGCAAGGCTCACCGTCGGCGATGTCGCCGATCGTGATCTGGTCGGCCGGATCATCCGCGACAACAAGGTCGACGCCATCATCCACTTCGCCGGCTCGATCGTGGTGCCGGAATCGGTCGCCGACCCGCTTGGCTATTACGAAAACAACACCTGCAAGACCCGCACGCTGATCGAAACGGCGGTGCGCGAGGGCGTGCCGCATTTCATCTTCTCCTCCACCGCCGCCGTCTATGGCGGCGCCGGGCTGGAGCCGGTGCGTGAGGATGCCCGCCTTGCGCCGGAATCGCCTTACGGCCTTTCCAAGCTGATGAGCGAATGGATGCTGCGCGATGCAGCGTTGGCGCACGACATCCGCTATACGGCGCTACGCTATTTCAACGTCGCCGGCGCCGATCCGAAGGGCCGCACGGGACAATCGACGCCCGGTGCCACGCATCTGATCAAGGTCGCCTGCGAGACCGCGCTCGGCAAGCGGCCGTTCATGCAGGTCTTCGGCACCGATTATGCGACGCCGGACGGCACCTGCATGCGCGACTACATCCATGTCAGCGATCTCGCCGCCGCGCACCGGCTGGCGCTGCAGCGGCTGCGCGATGGCGGCGGGAGTCTCGTCGCCAATTGCGGCTACAGCCACGGCTATTCGGTGCTGGAGGTGATCGACAGCGTGCGCCGCGCCTTCGGCCATGACTTCGACGTGCGCATGGGGGACCGCCGGCCGGGCGACGCCGCAGCCGTGGTCGCCAATTCCGAGCTTGCCCGCAAGGAATTCGGCTGGACGCCGCAGCGCGACGATCTCGACCTGATCGTCAACGACGCGCTGGCCTGGGAACGGATCCTGACGACCAAGAACTCCGTTCGAAACTGATCTGTTGGGCCAAGGGCTCGTCCGGCGCGTTTGGACGCGGTATTGAGCCTCATGCAGCGGCGGCGCGCGGGCCCGCCGCTGCGATGATGCTTGAGGGAACGGCATGAAGGTCTTGGTTCTCGGCGCCGGCGTGGTTGGCACGGCGGCCGCCTATTATCTGGCAAGGGACGGTCACGAGGTGACGGTGATCGAGCGCCATGAAGCGGCGGCGCGGGGCACCAGCCAGTCCAATGCCGGCCTGGTGTCGCCGGGCGACGCCACCGCCTGGGCTTCGCCCGCGGCGCTGAAGACCTTCCTGCGCGCGCTCTGGAACCATGACCTCGGCATCAAGGTCAGGCTGCGCCTCGATCCCTATTTCTATGCCTGGAGCCTGCGCTTCCTGCGCGAATGCACGGTGACCCGGCTGCGCGCCAACACCAACGTCAAGTTGAGGCTCGCGCTCCATTCTCGCGAGTGCATCAATCAACTGTCGGAGGAAACCGGCATCCATTACGACGAGCGCAAGAAGGGCATTCTCTACTTCTTTCGCTCGCAAAAGAGCCTGGACACCGGCACCGACAATTACCGCTATCTGGGCGAGCACGGCCTGCCGATCGAGATCGTCGGCCGCGAGCGTCTGGTCGAGCTGGAGCCTGGTCTTGCCGGCGTGAAGGAAAAGATCGCCGGCGGCATCTATTCGCCGATCGACCAGACCGGGGATTCCAAGCAGTTCACCGACCGGCTCGCCGCCTATGCAGCCGAGAGGCTCGGCGTGAAATTCCTGTTCGGCACGACGGTCGAGGGCCTCGACATCGAGGGAGATCGGGTGCGCGCGGTGATGACCTCGGCAGGACCGGTCACCGGCGATGCCGTCGTCATCTCCATGGGGCCGGAAAGCGGCCTGCTCGGCCGCCGCTATGGTATCGACCTGCCGGTCTATCCGGTGAAGGGTTACACCGCGACCATCCCGCTCGAGGACGAGAGCAAGGGGCCGACCATGGGCGGCGCCGACGAGGACCGGCTGATCGGCTATTCCAGGCTCGGCAATCGCCTGCGCATGTCCTCGACGGCCGAATTCACCGGCTTCGACCGTAGCTTCAAGCCGGGCGATTTCCGGACCATCCTGGAAACCGGCAAGGATCTTTTTCCCGGCGCCTTCGACGAGAAGAAGGCCGTGCTCTGGGCCGGCCTGCGGCCGATGATGCCGAATTCGGTGCCGGTCATCGGCCAGGCGAAATACCGCAATCTCTATCTCGACACCGGCCACGGCCATGTCGGCTGGACCATGGCCTGCGGCTCGGGGCAGTTCCTAGCCGATGTCGTCGCCGGCAGAAAGCCGCAGATCGATCCGCGGGGACTGCTTTACGGGACGGCGCGCTGAAGGCTTTAATTGCCGAGGTCGGCGCTGCACCTCATCCGCCTGCCGGCACCTTCTCCCCGTTGAACGGGGAGAAGAGAGCTGTGGCCATGCCGACACGCATTTCCGCGGCGTTGAAAATTGGCGAAATCGCCGGTGACGGCCTCTTTCTCCCCGTCACTATACGGGGAGAAATGCCCGGCAGGGCAATGAGGGGCGGCGCCAACCTGTCAAGTAGAGCGGCGCCAAGCCCGAGCATATCCGCCCCAGGACTGATCGGTCGGTGGTTCTGTGCGCTCACCCTTGCTCATCGCGATGACGCGATCTGAGGCTAACAAGGCCGCGCCGATGCTGGTCCCGGTCGAGGTCTCTGACGCAATGACCGGTCGCTCGGTAGCTGCCGCCAGCATTCTGATGAAAAGCAGGTTCCGGGCGAAGGGTCCCTCGACAGTCGTCGCTCCGTCGCCGCCGATCAATTCCAGGCAGGTCGCGGTCATCAGCGCCAGATAGAACGAGATGGCGGCGAAGCGCTGGCCGGCGCTCAAGTCCTCGGCATTGACCCACTGTGCGCCGCGATGCGGAAACGGTCCCGAACCCTGCTGAGTGGCAGGCAGGAGCAGCACCCGCCGCGCCAGAACGGCGGCAACATCGTCTTCGCTCCACTCCTGGCTTTGGCCCTCGGTCAGCAGCGAGAACTCGCGTCCGCCCATGAAGCGCCCCGACGGCACCGGATCGCCGAGCGCGTTGACATTGACCAGCGTGTCGCGCGCCGGGTCGAGCTCCACCTTCCTGCCGCCCACCGCCATCGACACCACCCATGTGCCGGTCGAGACGACGGAGAAGGGCGGTGCCTCGGACAAAAGGTGCGGCAGCAGCGAGGCGTTGGAATCGTGCAGCCCGCAGAACACGGGCGTCTGCGGGTCGAGCCCTGTCCGCCGCGCCAGCTCCGGCAGGATCGGGCCAAGCCGATCCTTTGCCGGTCGCACCGGCGCCATCAGCCGGCGCCAGTCCATCCGGTCGACCAGCGACGAGTAATCGGACGTCCAGGGATTCCAGAGATCGGTGTGACAGCCGAGCGAGCTCACCTCATTGGCGGCGACGCCGGTCAGCCGCAGCGCCCAGTATTGCGGATACATCAGCATCGCGGTGGCCTTGGTGAATTCCGCCGGGAAACGCTTCTGCTGCCAGAAGAACTGCGCGCCGAGATTGAGGCCGATGGGCAACCGCGGCGTGCCGGTTTCGCCGAAAGGCGGGCGCACGGCGTCATAGTCGGCCGCAAGCTGGTCGGGACCGTCGAATTCGTAGTCGAGCACAGGCAGCACCAGTTCGCCTGAGCGGTCGACCAGCGCGCCGGTCGCGCCATGGGTGGTGATCGAGATTGCATCGATCCGCCGTTCGCGGTTGAGATCGGCGAGGCTGTTCAGGATGAACGTCCACAGCGCCTCGACATCGTGATGCGGATAGGGCGCCTGCCGCACCGGCGCGTTGGCGAAGCGGCGCAGCGCAATCTCGCTCAGTGTCGCGAGATCGACCAGCGCCACCTTGGCGTTGGTCTTGCCGATATCGATGACGGCGACGATCATGCCATATGGAACACGGTTTCCAGCGGCGCCGCCACCGGCTCGTTGTCGGGTTTGGTCTCCATGACATCGGCCATATACGCCCACCAGCGCTGCATCACCGGGTGCTTCGGAAGATCGGCCATGCCGTGGTCATCGCGGCGCCACAGCACCCCGAACAGGATGTTGGTCTCCTCGTCGAGATAGATCGAATAATCGGAGACGCCGGCCTCTCTCAGCAGCGCGACCAACTCGGGCCAGATCTCGTCATGGCGGCGCTTGTACTCGGCCTCCATGCCGGGATTGAGCTTCATCTTGAAGGCGTACTTCTCCATCAGGCGAAGCGCCCCTCGCGCAGCCGCCGCCAGACGATCGGCAGCGCGATGACGATGATCAGCAACAGGCCGATGAAGATCGACATGACGATGCCGGGCACGTTGAGCAGTCCGAGGCCGAACGTCACCAGCCCCATGATGAAGGCGGCGAGCACGACGCCCAGGATGCTGCCGGCGCCGCCGAGGATCGACACACCCCCAAGCACCACCATGGTGATCGCCTCAAGCTCATAGCCCTGCGCGATCGACGGCCGCGTCGAGCCAAGCCGCGAGGTGATCAACACCGAGGCTATGCCCGACATCAGCCCGGTCAGGCAAAACAGGATGAGTTTGATGCGGTCGACGCGCACGCCGGAAAACTGGCAGGCGACCGGGTTGTTGCCGATGGCGAAGACGCGGCGGCCGAAGCTCGTGCGGTGCAGCACGAACCAGTAGATCAGCGCCGCGGCGAGGAACAGCGCCAGCTCGAACGAGAAGACCCACCAGACATAGCCCTGGCCGAAGAAGGCGAAGCTCTCCGGATAGCCCTTGTAGGCCTGGTCGCCGAGGATGATGAAGGCGATGCCGCGGAACAGGCTCATCGTGCCGATGGTGACGACGATGGACGGTAGGCCGAGCCGCGTGACCAGCAGCCCGTTGAAGACACCGCAGCCGAGTCCCACGAGGACGCCGATTGCCACCAGCACCGGTGTTCCGGCGCCGGCCTGCAGGGCCATGCCCATCATCGTCGAGGCTAAAGCTACGATCGCCGCGACCGACAGGTCGATCTCGCCCGAGATGATCAGCAGCGCCATGGCTAAAGCGATCAGGCCCTTTTCGGTGAAGTTGAAGGTCAGGTCCGACAGCGACCATGGATCGAGAAAATAGGGCGAAGCAAAGCTGTTCACCGTGAAGATAAGGATCGCGATGATGATAAGCAGCGCCTCCCAGGAGAAGATCGCTGACGACATCGGCTTGTCGAGCCGATCTGGGATACGGCGCGGGGCAGGGGTCTCGGTCATGCCGCTTCCGCCTTTCTCAGGATGATGCGGCCTTGCCGCCGTTCGCCGCGCGCGTTGAGCACGACGGCCAGGATGATGGCGCTGCCCGATATCGCCATCTGCCAGAAGGGCGAGATGTTGATGACCGGCAGCGCGTTGGAGATGATGCCGAGGAACAGCGCGCCCAGCACCGCGCCGCCGACCGAGCCGATGCCGCCGGCGATCGAGATGCCGCCGATCACGCAGGCGGCGATGATGTTGAGCTCATAGCCGTTCGCGACCTCGACCGAGGCGATGACGTAGCGCGAGATCCACAGATAGCCGGCGAGCCCGCCGATCATGCCGGAAATGCAGAACACGATGAATTTGGTGCGGCCGACATCGATGCCGGCATAGACCGACGCGGTCGGGTTGACGCCGATGGCGTGGATCGAGCGGCCGATCTGCGTACGCGTCATGACCAGGAAGAACAGCGCGATCACGATGATCGCGATCCAGGACAGCACCGGCAGGCCGACGAAGGCGGCGCGCTGGAAATTGATGAAGTCCGAGCTCATCTGGTCGGCATTGACCCAGGCGCCGCCCGAGACGACGAAGGTGGCGCCTCGATAGATCGTCAGCGTGCCCAGCGTCACCACGATCGACGGGATGTTCAGCCGCCACACCAGGAAACCGTTGATGGCGCCAAGCACCAGGCCAACGGCGAGAGCGATCACGATCAGCACCGGGATCGGGATCGCCGGATGCGCGGCGTTGAGCATCGCCACCACCATGCCGGTGAAGCAGAGGTTGGACGCCATCGACAGGTCGATCGAGCGCGTCAGGATCACCACCATCTGACCCAGAGCCAGGATCATCAGGATCGAGGTGTCGTTGAAGACCTGACGCAGATTGGCGGGGTCGGCGAAGCCAGGGAAGCGCGTCGAGATCAGGCCGATCAGCACGACGATGCCGGCAAGCAGCCAGATCTCGCGGTATTTGAGAAAGCTCTTCATGCCGCGATCCCCGCCGCCGTTCGAACGAGCGTCTCGGCGTCCAGCCCTTTGTTGTCATAGGTGGCCGCGATGCGGCCCTCGCGCATGACCACGACGCGGTCGGACATGCCGAGGATTTCGGGCAGTTCCGACGAGACCATGATCACCGACAGGCCTTGCGCGACCAGTTCGGCCATGAAGCCGTGCACGGCGGCCTTGGAGCCGATGTCGATGCCCTTGGTCGGCTCGTCGAGGATGATCACCTTGGGCGCTGTGGCCAGCCATTTGGCGATAACGACTTTCTGCTGGTTGCCGCCGGAAAGCGTGCCGACATCCTGGCTCAGCGATGAGGCGCGCAGGTCGAGCCGCTCGGTGTAGGAGCGCGCGAGCGAAAACTCTTCCGCCAGCCTCAGCACGCCGGATTTCGAGGTGCGCTTCAGCGACGGCAGCGACACGTTCTGGAAGATGGGCAGGCCGATCACCACGCCCTGCTTGCCGCGCTCTTCCGGCACATAGACGATGCCGGCCTCGATCGAGTCCGCCGCCGATTTCGGTGCGATCGTCTTGCCGTCCAGCGAAATCGCGCCCCGGCTGGTGCGGGTGATGCCGGCGATCGCCTGCATCACCTCGCTGCGCCCGGCGCCGACCAGCCCGTAGAAGCCGAGGATCTCGCCCTTGCGCAATTCGAAGCCGATGTCGTCGAACTCTGTCGGGTGCGACAGGCCGGAGACGGAGAGCACCGGCGCGCCGATCGTCGGCTCGCGCTGCGGGAAGATGTGGTCGACGTTGCGGCCGACCATCATGCGCACGATCTCGTTCTGGCCGGTATCCTTCAGCAGGCCTTCGCCCACCATCTCGCCGTCGCGGAAGACGGTGTAGCGGTCGGCTATGCGGTAGATCTCGTCGAACTTGTGGCTGATGAAGAGCACCGCCTTGCCTTCGCTCTTCAGGAATTCGATCAGGAGGAAAAGCTCCTCGATCTCCTTCATCGAAAGTGCCGCGGTCGGCTCATCCATGATGACGATGCGCGCATCGATCGACATCGCGCGGGCAACCGCAACCAAGTGCTTGTTGGCGATGCCGAGGTCCTTCAGCCGCGTGTCGGCATCGATGTGGCCGGCGCGCATCGTCTCCAATACCTCGCGGGCGTTCTTGCGCATGGTGCGCCAATCGATGGTGCCGAAGCGGGTGCGCGGCGCATGGCCGAGAAAAATGTTTTCGGCAACCGAAAGATCGTCGAACAGCACTGTCTCCTGGTGGATGGCGGTGATGCCGTGGCCGAAGGCGGCATGCGCGCTGGGCAGCGTCGTGGCCTGGCTGTCGATGCTGATCTCGCCTGAATCGGGCTGGTAGATGCCGGTCATGATCTTGACCAGCGTCGACTTGCCGGCGCCGTTCTCGCCGATCAGCGCCGTCACCTGGCCGGGATAGAGCGACAGGCTGACATTGTGCAGGGCGCGCACGCCCGGGAAACTTTTCGAGATGCCTGAGAGCGTCAGGCGAGGAGCGGAGGCGGGGAGCCGCTCCTTTACCGTGCCGTCATGGGCCGTCGTGTCCATAGTCGTATCAAGCCCAGTCAATCTATTGCGTGTAGACTTCCCCTCACCCGACCTCCGCTTCGCTCGGTCGACCTCTCCCCGAGGGGAGAGGAGGTTTGCGAGCTTGGCTCCTGGCTCTTCTCCCCACCGAGGAGAAGGTGGCCGCGAGCGGCCGGATGAGGGGGCAGCGCCATCAGTCCGAGATCAATAGATCTTGGAGAACTTCTCGATGTTGCTCTTGTCGAACTGGAAAGGCGGAGCCATGGCGGCCGAGTTGGTGTCGTCGAGCGTCACCTTGCCGACGCGGCCGATCGACAGCGTGGCGCCGGGCTTGGCTTCTTCCTTCTTCACCGCCAGGTCATGGGCAAGGTAGATCGCCGAGTAGCCGAGGTCGATCGGGTTCCAGAGAGCGACAGCCTGCGAAGCGCCGTTGTCGATGAACTTCTTGAACTCCGACGGCAGCGCGAGGCCGGTGACGTTGACCTTGCCGATCAGGTTCTCGTCAGTGACGACCTGCGCGGCGGCGACGACGCCCACCGTGGTCGGCGCGATGATCGCCTTGAGGTTCGGGTAGGACTTCAAGAGGCCTTTGGCTTCATCCGTGCTCTTGGCCGAGTCGTCATCGCCATAGACGGTGGCGACCAGCTTGATCTTCGGGAACTTCTCCGGCAGCACCTTCTTGGCCGCTTCGATCCAGGCGTTCTGGTTGGTCGCGGTCGAGGAGGCCGAGAGGATCGCGACGTCGCCGCCTTCCGGCAGGTAGTCGGCGGCGAGCTTGATGATGGTCTCGCCGATCAGGTTGGTGTCGGACGGGTTGAGGTGGAGCTGACGGCCTTCCTTGGCGACGCCGGAGTCCCACGAGATCACGGTGATGCCGCGGTCCATCGCCTTCTTTAGCACCGGCACCAGCGCGTCGGCATCATTGGCTGAAACGGCGATCGCATTGACCTTCTGCGCGATCAGCGAATTGATCACCTCGATCTGGGCTTCGGCGGTAGCCTTGGTCGGACCGGTATAGATGACATCGACATCGCCCAGTTCCTTGGCCGCTTCCTCGGCGCCCTTGTTGGCGGCGTCGAAGAAGCCGTTGCCGAGCGACTTCACCACCAGCGCGATCTTGACGTTCTCGGCGTAGGCGGCATTCACGAACATGGCGGCGGAAAAGGCCGCCGTAACCAGCAGTTTCTTCAAAAAGCTCATCGAATATCCTCCCTTGAGCGTTGCATTCCATCGCCGCTGCGGGCGCGAGTTTCCTCAGGCCTGCAGTGAAGATTCCTCCTTGTCGCTTGACTGTCCGGGGGCGACGATCAGCGCCACGCCCGCCGTTTCCAGCATCTTGGCCTCGCGGTCCTCGATACCGTCGTCGGTGATCACGGTTGCGATGCGCGACAGCCCGCACAGGATAAGGCTCGAGCGCATGCGGAATTTCGAGGAATCGACCAGCACCACCAGTTCGTCGGCCTGATCGATCAGCTTCTGCTCCGCCTGGATCAGCAGCGGATCGCCTTCCATCAGCCCGAGCGGCCCCAAACCTTGCGCCCCCATGAACATGCGCCGCGCATAGAAGTTGCGCGTCACGTCATTGTCGAAGGGCGACAGGATGATGTTCTGCTCGCGGTAGATCGTGCCGCCCGACAGCATCACCGTGTTCTTCGAGTGCTTGAGCAGATGCTCGGCGATCGGGAAGGAGTTGGTGAAGATCGGCATGCGGCGTCCGGTCAGGAAATGCACCATCTGGAAGGTGGTGGTGCCGCCATTGATGATGATCGGCTCGCCGTCCGCGCAAAGGTTCACGGCTTCGCGGGCGATCGCCCGCTTCTGCGCGGCGTTCAGTGTTTCGTTGACCGAGAAGGGCCGCCCGGCAAGGCCGATGAACTGCGGCGGCGAGATCGCCTCGGCGCCGCCGCGCACCCGGCGCAGGCGCTTCTGCACATGCAGCGCCGCGATGTCGCGCCGGATCGTCGCTTCGGAAGAGTCCGTCAGCTCGACCATCTCCTGCACCGTCACCACAGGCTTTTCCTGGACGGCGGACAGAATGATCCTGTGGCGCTCTTTCTCGTGCATGGTTCCTCCCTGCCCAAGCATCAGGCCTTAGAAAACGCGCAGTGTCAATCATTTCCGATCATATATTTTCATTGTGCAGTGCAATATGATCGATATTGATCGTTTGTGATTGACAAGCGCGGCGCTTGCGTAGACATTCCCGGTCGAGAAATGAGGGCGCGGCATCGCGCTCCAAGGGAGGATACCTATGCTCGACAAGCGCTCCGGCTCGCGCCTCGCCAATCTTTGGGACGATGCAAAGGCCGAAGGGATGAGCGGTCCTGAGCTCTTGGTCTATCGCTCGAACACGCTGGGATCCGACAAGCGCGTCACCAACTATGGCGGCGGCAACACCTCGTCCAAGGTCTGGCAGAAGGACCCGCTCACCGGTGAGGAGGTCGAGGTGCTGTGGGTCAAGGGCTCGGGCGGCGACAGCGCCTCGATCAAGCTTGACGGTTTTGCCACCCTCTACATGCAAAAGCTGCGCGCGCTGAAAGGCCTTTATCGCGGCGTCGAGCATGAGGACGAGATGGTGGCCTATCTGCCCCACTGCACCTTCAACCTCAATCCGCGCGCGGCCTCGATCGACACGCCGCTGCATGCCTTCGTGCCTAAGGCTTGCGTCGACCACATGCATCCTGACGCCATCATCGCGGTCGCCGCCGCCAAGGATTCCAAGGCGATCACCAAGGAGATTTTTGGCGACGCCATCGGCTGGCTGCCGTGGAAGCGGCCAGGCTTCGAACTCGGCCTGTGGTTGGAGAAATTCTGCCTCGAAAACCCGGACGCCAAGGGCGTCGTGCTGGAAAGCCACGGCCTGTTCACCTGGGGCGACACGCCGAAGGAATGCTACGAAACGACGATCTCGGTGATCAACCAGGCGATCGACTGGTTCGAGCGCAAATCCGAGGGCAAGGCGATCTTCGGCGGCGAGGCGGTCCAGCCGCTCGACGCTTCCGCGCGCCGCGCCATCGCGGCCAAGCTGATGCCGCGGATCCGCGGCCTTATCTCCGAAAAGAGCCATAAGCTCGGCCATTTCGACGACCAGCCCGCCGTGCTCGAATTCGTCAATTCGAAGGACTTGCGGCCGCTGGCGGCGCTCGGCACCTCATGCCCCGATCACTTCCTGCGCACCAAGATCCGGCCGCTGGTGATCGAGTTCGATCCCGCAAAGCCGGATGTCGATGCCGTCATCGCGCGCCTGGCCGACGACATCGCCGAATACCGCGTCGGCTATCAGGCCTACTATGACAGCTGCAAGCATCCGGACTCGCCCGCCATCCGGGATCCCAATGCCGTGGTCTATCTGATGCCGGGCGTCGGCATGTTCACCTTTGCCGGCGACAAGGCGACGGCGCGCATTTCCGGCGAGTTCTATGTCAACGCCATCAATGTCATGCGCGGCGCCTCGACCGTCTCGTCCTATGTCGGCCTGCCTGCCCAGGAAGCCTTCGACATCGAATACTGGCAGCTCGAGGAGGCCAAGCTCCAGCGACTGCCGAAACCGAAGGCGCTTGCCGGGCAGATCGCCTTGGTCACCGGCGGCGCCGGCGGCATCGGCCGCGCCACCGCCACCCGGCTGCTGCGCGAAGGCGCCTGCGTGATGCTGGCCGACATCGACGAGGCCGCGTTGGCCAGCGCCAATGACGAACTTTCGAAAGCCTACGGCAAGGACTTCGTCCGTCCGGTGCGGATCGATGTGACGTCGGAAGATCAGGTCGCCTCGGGCTTTGCCGAAACGTCGGTCGAATTCGGCGGCATCGACATCCTTGTGTCCAACGCAGGTCTCGCCTCCTCGGCACCGATCGAAGAAACGACGCTGGCCTTGTGGAACAAGAACATGGACATCCTGTCCACCGGCTATTTCCTCGTTTCGCGCGAGGCCTTCCGGTTGTTCCGCGCCCAGAGGATCGGCGGCAATGTGGTTTTCGTCGCCTCCAAGAACGGGCTCGCCGCCTCGCCGAACGCGTCCGCCTATTGCACGGCCAAGGCTGCCGAGATCCATCTGGCCCGCTGCCTCGCGCTGGAAGGGGCGGAGGCGCAGATCAGGGTCAATGTCGTCAATCCGGACGCCGTGCTGCGCGGCTCCAAGATCTGGACCGGCGAATGGAAGGAACAGCGTGCCGCCGCCTACAAGATGTCGACCGACGACCTCGAGGAGCATTACCGCTCGCGCTCGATGCTGAAGCGGTCGGTCTTCCCGGAGGACATCGCCGAGGCGATCTACTTCTTCGCCTCCGACATGTCCGCCAAGTCCACGGGGAACATCGTCAACGTCGACGCCGGCAACGCGCAGAGCTTTACGCGTTAGGCACGCGCTTCCCTTCTCCCCGTTCTAGGGGGAGAAGGTGCCCGAAGGGCGGATGAGGGGCAGCGCTAGCCGACGAATACTGGGAGGAAGTGCAGTGTCCGAAACGATCATCTCGACTGACGTCGTCGAAAAAAGCAACGCCACGCGCCAGGCCGATCTCGAGCGCGACTACGCTTCCCTCGGCGAGCGCCTCGACCGGCGCGGTATCGCCATCGACGCCATCCGCGACAAGGTCGAGAAATTCGGCGTCGCGATCCCGTCCTGGGGCGTCGGCACCGGCGGCACGCGCTTTGCCCGCTTTCCCGGCGCCGGCGAGCCGCGCGATATCTTCGACAAGATCGAGGACTGCGCCGTTATCAGCCAGCTGACGCAGGCAACGCCCACCGTCTCGCTGCACATCCCGTGGGACAAGGCCGATCCGAACCGGTTGAAGCAGGCGGCGTCCCGCTTCGGCCTCGGCTTCGATGCCATGAATTCCAACACCTTCTCCGATGCCAAGGACCAGAAGCTCTCCTACAAGTTCGGCTCGCTGTCGCATGCCGATGCCGGCACGCGCCGCCAAGCGGTCGAGCACAATCTTGAATGCATCGAGATCGGCAAGACGCTTGGATCGAAAGCGCTGACAGTGTGGATCGGCGACGGCTCCAACTTCCCCGGCCAGGTCAATTTCGCGAAGGCTTTCGAGCGCTATCTCGACGCCATGCGCGAGATCTATGCCGGCCTGCCGGACGACTGGAGACTGTTCACCGAGCACAAAATGTATGAGCCGGCCTTCTATTCGACCGTCGTGCAGGACTGGGGCACCAACTACATCATCGCCAAGGAGCTCGGCGACAAGGCCTTCTGCCTGGTCGATCTCGGCCATCATGCGCCCAACGTCAACATCGAGATGATCGTGTCGCGGCTGATCCAGTTCGGGAAGCTCGGCGGCTTCCACTTCAACGATTCCAAATATGGCGACGACGATCTCGACGCCGGCTCGATCGACCCTTACCGGCTGTTCCTTGTCTTCAACGAGCTGGTGGATGCCGAGCTCACCGGTGCCAAGGGCTTCGATCCCGCGCATATGCTCGACCAGAGCCACAACGTCACCGATCCGATCGAGAGTCTGATGCTGTCGGCGGTCGAGGTGCAGCGCGCCTATGCGCAGGCGCTGCTGGTCGACCGCGAGGCGCTTGAGGGCTTCCAGGAGGCCAATGACGCGCTGCTGGCGACGCAGACCTTGAAAGCCGCCTACCGTACCGATGTCGAGCCGATCCTCGCGATGGCGCGTCTGAGAACCGGCGGCGCCATCGATCCAGTCGCAGCCTATCGCGAGGCCGGTTACCGGGCGAAGGTCGCGGCAGAGCGGCCGGCAGTCCCGGGTGGCGGCGGCGGGATTGTGTAGTCAGCTTCTTGTCGATCCGACGGGCGACGGCAGCGCTTGAGCACCCCCCTCTGTCCTGCCGGACATCTCCCCCGCAAGGGGGAAGATCAGCAGTTCCGCCGACGGCGCTGTTCCTTCAACGTTGGTGATTGGCGAACGCGATGGCCACATCCGATCTCCCCCCTTGCGGGGGAGATGGCCGGCAGGCCAGAGGGGGGTGTGAAGGATCGCCAGCCGTCACAATTGGCTGGACTCACCAGTTCCGCGGGTCTTTCCTAGGCGTCCCCCAACGCCAGGAGCACCGCCATGCCCTTGACCCGCCGGACGCTGATCGCCGTCAGCCTTTCGCTCACCTTTGCCTTCACGCCGACCACCGTCTTCGCCGCTTCGCCAACTCCCGCCAAAGGCGAGCACGGCATGGTGGTGACTGCCCAGCATCTTGCAACCGAAGTCGGTGTCGACGTGCTGAGGAAGGGCGGCAACGCGGTCGATGCCGCGGTCGCCGTCGGCTATGCGCTTGCCGTGGTCTATCCCAACGCCGGTAATATCGGCGGCGGCGGTTTCATGACCGTGCGCATGAAGGACGGTCGCACGACCTTTCTCGATTTCCGGGAGCGCGCGCCGCTCGCGGCGACCAAAACCATGTATCTCGACAAGGACGGCAAGCCGATCAAAGGCGCCAGCCTCGACGGCTATCTCGCGGTCGGGGTGCCCGGCTCGGTCGCCGGCTTCGAGATGGCGCGCGAGAAATACGGCACGCTGCCGCGACAGGAATTGATGGCGCCGGCGATTGCATACGCCAAGGACGGCTTCGTGCTCAACCAGGGCGACGCGGCTTCGTTCGCCGGCGGCGCCGACCGGCTGGCGAAGGACCCGGCTGCCGCCGCCATCTTCCTCAAAAAAGACGGCAAGCCTTACGGCATAGGCGAGAAGCTCGTTCAGCCGGACCTTGCCACCTCCCTTTCGGCGATCTCGGAAAAAGGCCCGGACGCCTTCTACAAAGGGCCGATTGCCGATGAAATCGTCAAGGCGAGTGGCGCGAAAGGCGGCATCCTCGCCAAGCCCGATTTCGAGCAATATGCCGTGCGCGAGCTGAAGCCGGTGACCTGTTCCTATCGCGGCTACGAGATCATTTCCTCGCCGCCGCCGAGCTCGGGCGGCGTCATCATCTGCGAGATCCTCAACGTGCTGGAAGGCTATCCGCTCTCTTATCTCGGCGCCGGCTCGGCCGAGACGGTTCACGTCATGGTGGAAGCCATGCGCCACGCCTATGTCGACCGCAACTCGGCGCTCGGCGACCCTGATTTCGTCGACAATCCGGTCTCGAAGCTGGTCGACAAGGCCTATGCGAAAGACATTCGCGACAAGATCGATCCGTTCCGTGCCGGCGTGTCGAAAGAGCTGATGCCGAAGGGCTTCGGCGAGTCGAAGGAAACCACGCATTACTCGATCATCGACAAGGACGGCAACGCGGTGGCCGTCACCTACACGCTGAACGGCTCCTTCGGCGCCGGCGTCGTCGCCGACGGCACCGGCATCCTGCTCAACAACGAGATGGACGATTTCACCCAGAAGCCGGGCGTGCCGAACCTCTATGGCCTGGTGCAGGGCGAAGCGAACGCCATTCAGCCGAAGAAGACGCCCTTGTCCTCTATGAGCCCGACGATCGTCACGAAGGACGGCAAGCCGTTCATGGTCATCGGCAGCCCGGGCGGCTCGCGCATCATCACCATCACGCTGGAGGCGATCATCAACGTCATCGACCACGGCATGGACATCCAGCAGGCGATCGACGCTCCGCGTATCCATCATCAATGGCTGCCGGACACGGTCTATGTCGAGCCATTCGGGCTGTCGCCGGACACAGAGAAGCTGCTTGCCGGCATGGGCTACCACCTCGATCTCAGCGACCAAACCTGGGGGCAGGCGGCTGGCATCCTGGTCGGTGGCAAGAGCCTGGCACAGATCGAGAAAGGCGGCGGCGCGCGCTACAACGGCGCCATCGACAGCCGCGCTGCCGCCGGTGAGGCTTTGGGATATTAATTGATCAGGTCACCAGCGTGATGGTCGAGGCGATCAGCATCACGGCGGCGATGGCGACGAAGAGGGCATAGATGCGCGGCCGGTCGAGCAGCAGCGCATTGCCGGAAATCCAGGCCGCCGTGGCGCCGCCAAGCGCGAACAGGAAGCCGTTGCGGTGGCCGAAGGACATGGAGGCGGCCATCAGGCCGCCGATGATCAGCGCGCCGAAGACGATGATGACGGCGACCGCGTATTTCTCGAAATCATTGCCGCCACCCATAGCCGGCCCCATCGCATTGAGATTGGGCAGGTCGTCAGGGTCGAAGGGACTGGTCGAGCCATATTCGTCTTGGCCGAGGGATTCGCGCATCATTCGTTCTCCGCTGGGCGGCAACAAACCATCAACGCCTGCCGAGCGCAACCCGGCAAAACCGCCACGGCGATGCATTCGCCGCCCGGCTGATGCCGACGTGCCACGGTTTCCCGGTCGGTTTCAACGGCGCAGCGGCGTTGCGGTTCCCACACAGCATGATGCCGAAAGGTGCGAAGGGGTTTTCCGGCGGTATCAGCTCCATCTCTGGCCCTGATCTACTTGGAAAAATCACTGCGCACGATGCCGTGCCGTTGCAGCTTGTCGTAGAAGGTCTTGCGCGGGATGCCGAGCGCCTCGATGGTGCGCCGGACGTCGCCATCATTGCGGCCAAGTGTCTCGCGGATGATCTCGGCCTCGTAGCGATCAAGCCGTTCAGGCAAGGACACGGAGGTGTCGCGTTCCGTTGCCGCCGGGGAAGGCGATCCGGCAACGTCCTCGAGCCCGAGCACGAAACGTTCGGCGAAATGAGCGAGCTCGCGCACATTGCCCGGCCAGTCATGGTCGCTGAGATGGCGCCGGACCGAGGCGGAGATTGCCGGCACGCCGCGCCTGAAGCGGGCCGCCGCCCGCTCGGCGAAGTATCCGAACAACAATGGCACGTCGTCCCTTCGCTCGCGCAGCGGCGGGATCGACAGCGTGACCACATTGAGCCGGTAATAGAGATCCTCGCGGAAAGCGCCGCGCTGGTTGGCATCGCCGAGATCGACCTTGGCTGCCGCGACCACCCTCAGGTCGACCGGCCGCACCTCATTGGTACCGAGCGGCGTCACCTCGCGCATTTCCAAGACGCGCAGCATCTGCACCTGTGTCGAGGCCGGCATGCTTTCGATCTCGTCGAGAAACAGCGTGCCGCCGCTTGAATGCTCGATGCGGCCGACGCGTTTCTTCTGCGCACCGGTGAAGGCGCCGGCCTCGTGTCCGAACAATTCGCTCTCGATGACCGTCTCCGGCAGCGTGCCGCAGTTGAGCGCGACGAAATTTCCCTTGGCGCGGCGGCTCCAGCGGTGCAGCAGGCTCGCCACCACTTCCTTGCCGGAGCCGGTCTCGCCGGTCACCAGAACATCGACATCGGTGTCGGCGATCTGCCGCAGCGTCCGGCGCAGCCGCTCCATGGCTGGCGTCTGGCCGATCAGCGGCAATCCCTCCTGCGCCTGCTCGGCCGCCTCGCGCAGGGCGCGGTTCTCCATCACCAGCCGGCGTTTTTCCGCCGCGCGCGCAACGCTCTGCGCCAGCCGGTCGGCGGCAAAAGGCTTGGTGATGAAGTCGTAGGCGCCGTCCTTGATCGCCTTGACGGCCATGGCGATGTCGCCGTGACCGGTGACCAGGATGACAGGGACATCGGGGTCGAGCCGCAGCACGCGGTCGAAAAGCTGCAGCCCGTCGATCTCCGGCATGCGGATATCCGACACCACCACGCCGGCGAAATTCCTGTCGAGCGCTGCCAGCGCTTTCTTCGCCACCGAGTAGGCCGACACCGCAAAGCCGGCAAGCTCCAGCGTCTGTCTTGTCGCCTTGAGCAGATCGCTGTCGTCGTCGATCAGGATCACCGGTGCTGGGTCGTGCCTGGTCATGCCGCGCCGGCTTTCGACAAATGGATGGTGAAGCGTGTGCCTTGGCCGCTGCTCGAAACCTCGATGCGTCCGCCATAGTCGGCGACGATGTCCTTGGAGATAACGAGGCCGAGCCCGAGGCCCCTTTCCTTCGAGGTGTTGAAGGGCGTGAACAGGGATTTCAGGATCGCGGGCGGGATGCCCGGCCCGTTGTCGGACACGACCAGCGCCACGTCTTCGGCGGTTTCGGTGGCGGAGACTTCGACCCGCGCGCCATCACGGCCATCGAGCGCCTCCAGCGCGTTCTGGAACAGGTTGATCAGCACCTGCTCCAGCCGCAACCGGTTGCCCATCACCTTCAGCGCCGGCGGCGGCAGCGTGATCGCCAGCGCGTCCAGCCGGCCGGCGAAGCGGCTCCTGAGCAGCACCACGGCGCCTTCGATCACGCTGCGCAGCTCAACCGGTTCGGCGGCGGTGCGGCCCTTGCGGGCAAAGGCTTTCAGCTCTTCTGTGATCGAGCCGATGCGCTCGGTCAGCGCGGCGATGGCGCCAAGGTTCTCTTCAGCCGAGGCGCTCTGCTTGCGCTCCAGGAAGACTCGCGCATTGTCGGCATAGGCGCGGATCGTCGCCACCGGCTGGTTGATTTCATGCGCGACGCCGGCAGCGACCTGGCCAAGCGTGGCAAGCCGGTTGGCCTGGACCAGCTCCTGCTGCATCACCTGCAGCTTCGCCTCCGTGCTGCGATGGTCGGCGATCTCGGCCTGCAGCCGGTCGCGCGCCAGGGTGAGGTCCTGCGTGCGCTCGACGACGCGGCGCTCGAGCTCGGCCCGCGCGGCCTGCTCGGCGGCGATCCGCATCTGGGCGGACTGCCTGCGCCACAACAGATAGGCGGCTAATGCGAGGAGCGGGACAAGAACGCCCAGTGTCAGCAGCCGCATCTCGCGCTGCGCCGCCGCGATCGGCGCTTCGGCCGGAACGAGATAGTCGAGCCGCCACGGCGTCGATGGCACCGCGGTCGACAGCCGCAGATACTCGGCGTCGCTGCCCCCGGGCGTGATGGCATGGACCAGCGCGACGTCGGAGCTCAGCGGTTGCGGTTTTGTGATCGGCAGGGGCACCAGTGGCGCATCGCCAAATTGCTGGCTGGCGCGGATACCGGCGAGCATCGGCCGGCTGAGCGGCTCTGTCGTCAGGAAGCGCCAGGAGGGCACACTGGTGATCAGCACCACGCCATGCTCGTCGCTGACATAGGCCGGGCGGTTGGCCTCGTGCCAGTCGGCCTCGAGCTGGTCGAACTCCATCTTGACCACGACGACGCCGAGCGGCGTCGCCGCGCTCCCGACGCGGCGCGAGATGTAGAGGCCTGGGCGCTTGCTGACGTTGCCGAGCGCGAAATACTCAGCCGTGCCGGTTTCCATAGCGCCCGAGAAATAGGCCCGAAAACCATAGTCATTGCCGACGAAGCTCACCGGTTCGCGCCAATTGCTGGAAGCGATCGCCAGGCCGTCCGGGCCGGTGACGTAGAGCACCGAGGCCTTGGTGCCCGACACCAGCCCTTCGAGCTTGCGGTTGAGCACGTCGATCGCGGCAGGGCTGCGTTGCGTCAGCGCGTCATGCACCTGCTGGTCCTCCGACAGAAGCAGCGGCAGCGCGCGCGGATTTTCCAATACAGCGCGCAACAGCGCGACCTTGAGGTTGGCGTCGGTGCGTCCCTGCGTGGCCAAGGCCCCGATCTCGGTCGAACGGCCGTAGAGGCCGGCGCCGTAAAGCGCCGCGAGCACGATCAGCAGCGCCACCGCCGCGAACAGCAGCCAGGCGCGACGCGCCCGCCCGGCAAGCAGTTCGGGCGTGGCAGCAAGAACAGCGGCAGGGCGTTGCAGCATGCCGCATCTGTGCATGATTTCGCACAAAGCGCAAATCGATCTATGCGGATAACCGCACTAGCCTTCTCTAAAGGCGCTGTCACAGAATCGAAAAATCAAACAAAATCAACAAAGAGAGACACCCGGCACCATCTGGCACGCGCGTTGCAGATGCTTCCGCAGCAGCCGCGAGGCTGTGGAGGTCAACAGCCCCCTGGGAGGTCGAGCGTTTCGATCGGGGGCCGAATGGAGGATATCATGCAGACAGCAATCGCTGCCGCCGAACCCCGCGGCAAGGTTCCCTTTTACCGGCATCTCTATGTGCAGGTCCTGGTGGCGATCGCCGCCGGCATCCTGCTTGGCCATTTCTATCCCGACTTGGGCGCCTCGCTGAAACCGCTTGGCGATGCCTTCATCAAGCTGGTCAAGATGGTGATCGCACCGGTGATCTTCCTCACCGTGGCGACCGGCATTGCCGGTGTTTCCGACCTGCACAAGGTCGGCCGCGTTGCCGGCAAGGCGATGATCTATTTCCTCGTCTTCTCGACTCTGGCGCTCGTCGTCGGCCTCGTCGTCTCCAACGTCGTCCAACCCGGCGCCGGCATGCACATCAATCCGGCCACGCTCGACGCCTCGAAGGTCTCGACCTTCACCGAGAAGGCGCATGACACGACCATTGTCGGCTTCCTGATGAACATCATCCCCGACACCATCACCGGCGCCTTTGCGCAGGGCGACATCCTGCAGGTGCTGTTCTTCTCGGTGCTGTTCGGCATCGCCCTGGCGCTGGTCGGCGAACGCGGCCGCCCGGTCGTCGATTTCCTCCAGGCGTTGACCGCGCCGGTCTTCCGCCTCGTCGCCATCTTGATGAAGGCCGCTCCCATCGGCGCCTTCGGCGCCATGGCCTTCACCGTGGGCAAATACGGCATAGGCGCGATCGCCAACCTCGCCTTCCTGATCGGCACCTTCTATCTGACGTCGCTGCTCTTCGTGCTCGTAGTGCTGGGTGCCGTCGCATGGTACAACGGCTTTTCCATCCTGGCGCTGATCCGCTACATCAAGGAAGAGCTGCTCCTGGTGCTCGGCACCTCGTCGTCGGAAGCGGCACTTCCCGGCCTGATGGCCAAGATGGAGCGCGCCGGCTGCAACCGCTCGGTGGTCGGTCTTGTCATCCCGACAGGCTATTCCTTCAACCTTGACGGCACCAATATCTATATGACGCTTGCCGCGCTGTTCATCGCCCAGGCGACCGACACGCCACTCACCTTCGGCGACCAGATCCTGCTTTTGCTCGTCGCGATGCTGAGCTCGAAGGGCGCGGCCGGCATCACCGGCGCCGGCTTCATCACGCTGGCCGCCACGCTCTCGGTCGTGCCCTCGGTGCCGGTCGCCGGCATGGCGTTGATCCTCGGCGTCGACCGCTTCATGTCGGAATGCCGCGCGCTCACCAACTTTGTCGGCAACGCGGTCGCGACCATCGTCGTGGCCCGCTGGGAAGGCGAGCTCGACCAGAAGCAATTCGCCGCCGCCATGGCCGGCCAGTTGCCGGAGGAGGCAGACCTTGCGCTCTCGGGCGGCCTGCAGCCTGCCTAGCCAACCAGCATCCTCCCGATGCCGAACAGGCCGCGGCGATCGCCGCGGCCTGTTCTTTTTGTCGGCTGCCGCATAGGGTGGCGCGGCGCGGCACTCCTGCCGGTGCATTCCCGTTGCATTCAAGGGCGGTCGATGAGCAGTGCGTTTCCCGAGATCTATGTCGTTCGCCATGGCGAGACGGAGTGGAGCGCATCGGGCAGGCACACCGGGCGCACCGATATCCCGCTGACGGCGAAAGGCGAAGAGGCCGCGCGCGGCGTCGCCTATCGGCTCAAGGGCCCGACGTTCCAGGCGGTCTGGTCGAGCCCCTCGCAACGCGCTTTCGACACCTGCCGGCTCGCTGGCTTCGGCGAGCGCGCGGTCAAGAAATCCGACCTGCAGGAATGGGACTACGGCGCTTATGAAGGCGTGACGACCAAGGAGATCCTGTCCAAGCGACCCGGCTGGCAATTGTTTCGCGACGGCTGTCCGGGCGGCGAGACGGCGGCCGATGTCGGTGCCCGCGCGGACGCCATCATCGCCGGGCTGCGCGCGGTTGCCGGCAATGTGCTCATCTTCTCCAGCTCGCATTTCCTGCGTGTGCTCGCGGCGCGCTGGGTCGGCCTGCCGCCGGAAGGCGGCGAGTATTTTGTCCTCGACACCGCCAGCCTAAGCGTTCTCGGCTACGAGCACGACCTGACGGAGCCGGTCATCCGGAGGTGGAACCAGAAGTAGCCGCAGCTCGATAGCAGCTCAGGAGTCTCTGGAGATTAGGCGAAACCCTTCAGCCTCGTCATTCTAGGGCGGAGCAAGGAGCGAAGCGACGCGGCGCAGACCCTAGAATCATTCCGTTACCAATGAGCGTTGCCGCGGTGCAGAGCGACCCCTGTCTTGCACCGCCTTTACCCTTTGCGCCAGGTCACGGAATGGATCCTCGGGTCTGCGCGTCCGCTTCGCTCCCGCTCCGCCCGTGGATGACGAAGCTGAGGCGTTTCGGCTAGACTCTGACCATCGCCAGCTCCTCGGCCGTCAGATGCCGCGCCTTGCCCTTGGCCAGTTCGCCAAGCTGCAGCCGCCCGATCGCCACCCTGACCAGCCTCAGCACCTCGATGTCGAAAGCGGCGAGCAGCCTGCGGATGTGCCGGTTGCGTCCCTCGTCAAGCACGATCTCCAGCCAGGCTGTCCGCCCGCCGCTGCGCAACAGCGCGATCGAGCTTGCGGTGAGCAACTCGCCGTCGACGACGGCGCCCTGACGAAAACGCTCCAGCATTTCTTTGTCGGGCGCGGCCGCGATCTGCACGTGATAGGTCTTGGCGACATGCGAGACGGGGTCGAGCAGGCCGTTCGCCCAGCGCGTGTCGTTGCTCAGCAAAAGCAGCCCTTCGCTCGCCTTGTCGAGGCGGCCCACGGGCGACACGAACGGCAGGTCAAGCCCTCCCAGGCAGTCATAGACGGTTCCGCGGCCCTCCGGGTCGTCGCGGGTGGTGACCAGCCCGCGCGGTTTGTTGAGCATCAGATAGACCTTGCGCTCGGCAATGACGCGCTCGCCGTCGACGGTGATGCGGTCGCGGTCGGGATCGATGCGCAGCAAGGCATCGCGCACTGTCTTTCCGTTGACCTGCACGCGGCCCTCGACGACGAGACGCTCGGCCTGCGTGCGCGAGCAGAAGCCAAGCTTGGAGAGCGCTCGGGCGAGACTGACTTTGGCGACGATGGATCGTCTGTCGGGTTGGCGTGCCACTATCTCTGTCTTCGAACGTCTCAAAAACGCGCAACTGATGCCACGCCTGGCGAGATGGGCGCAAGCGGATGTGTTACCCGGTTCAGATCGCCAATTTCACTCCTGCGGCGCGCTCAGCCGCCGATAGGAGACGCCGTCGAATGTTGCCGTCACGAAGTTGTTGACCGACATCTTGCGCTTGCGCCCGTCGCTGCAGGCATAGAGCGGCCAGCCGGCGTCGCTGCATTCGATGGCCATGCAAATGCGGGCCACGCAGTTGCCTGTGGTCAGCCGGAAACCGCCCTTGCCGGCAAAGCCCTGCAGCAGGCTGCCATCCGAGGAACGCCATGTCCGCTGCTGGAATTCGGGCCGCAGCAGCCGAGGCTCGAGCGGCGCGGCTAAACCGGCTTGGGCCGCGGCGCCCGAATATTGAAGCCGGTAACGCGCCATGCCGGTCGTGTATGCGGTGATAAGATCGGATTGGCCCGAATAGGCTGCCGCGAGGTCGGACCGGTCGAAAAGATGGGACGCGCGCGGTTCCGCCCCTGACGGTCTCGTCAGGGCAGCGATGGCGACAAAAGCCAGGCAGACGCGCAACATCCCGATTTCCAGCAGCCAAACCCCATCCGGCGTGCCGGGTTGCCCGGTGCCTGAGCGTACAATCTTTCCAATCGGATTTTCGCGCAAGCGCCCGTTTTCGGGGCGCCGTAACGGATCGCCCTCGCTTTCGTCAGCTATTGGCGGCCGACGGCAGCTCGAACAAGGTGGCGCCGTTCTCGCGCCCTCGGTCGACGTAGCCGATCACGCGGAACCATTTCGCGACGTCGGGCCTGTTCAGCCAACTGCGCGAATGGACGGGAAGGTTGCCGGCCAGCGCCTGGACATGGCGGATGTGGCGCTTGCAGAAGCGGACCGTCGTGGCGTTGAAGAAATCCTCCCGCGCGGCAAAGAGCGTGTCGGCGGCGTCCGCGTGCTCATGCCAGGCGATGATCGCCACCGTCCTGTCGTCCTGCACGAGCGCATGGGCCCGGCCTTCCTTCAGGTTCATCATCAAATTGTCATACGCGCTTTTGCTGTCCTTGCCGGCCGCCACATATTCGTCCGACATTCGCTTGGACAGACCGCGGAAAACATCTTCCAGGTCTCCGACCGTCGCCGCGCGTGCTCTCATTTCTCCTCCTGACAGCCCGCCAGCAGTTTGCCCCAAGCAACAGGGATCACCAAGAAAACCAAATCCTCGATCCGCGGTGTGCGCGCAATCTTTTTCCGCACGGAAGTGCCCGACTGCTGATCACGCTCGCATATCAGCGTTGGCTTGAGATCGCTTTTCCGCTGTCGGATCCCGGCGGCTGCGTGCGCCTTGGCAATACGGACATCCGGCTGGCGGCCGATCTTGCCGCTGGCCTCACGCTGGCGACGACGGCAAGAGAAAGCGTATCGTTGAATTCATTGCAGCCCTGCCATAAAAGGCGCAAGTTCTCGATGGCCTGCAAGGTCTGACTGCAGCTTTAGGGGTATGCATTGACGTCGAGCAGGCCGATCCTGATCACCGGCGCAGCCGGCTTCATAGGTTTTCACCTTTGCCAGAGGCTGCTTGCCGAAGGCCGGCATGTTGTCGGCCTCGATTCCATGAACGAATATTACGACGTCACCTTGAAGCAGGCGCGGCTCGAGCGGCTGAAGGCGTTCCCAAACTTTCATTTCGAGCATGTCGATCTCGCCGACCGCGATGGCATCTCGGGCGTCTTTGCGTCGGTCGCGCCGCAGATCGTCGTCAACCTCGCCGCGCAGGCGGGCGTCCGCTACTCGCTGGTCAATCCGCATGTCTATGCGCAAAGCAATCTAAACGGCTTCCTCAACATCCTGGAAGGGTGCCGGCAGGCCTCGGTCGGCCATCTCGTCTATGCATCGTCAAGCTCGATCTATGGCGGCAGCACGCGCATGCCGTTCTCCGTGCATGATTCCGCCGACCATCCCCTCAGCCTCTATGCCGCCAGCAAGAAGGCAAACGAGCTGATGGCCCACACCTACAGCCATCTGTTCGGGCTGCCGACGACGGGCCTGCGCTTCTTCACCGTCTACGGTCCGTGGGGACGGCCCGACATGGCCTTGTTCATCTTCACCAAGGCCATCCTCGCCGGTCAGCCGATCGATGTCTTCAACCATGGCAACATGCAGCGGGATTTCACCTACATCGACGATATCGTCGAGGGAGTGGCCCGCGTCATGCAGCATCCAGCGACGCCCAATCCCGATTGGACAAGCGCTGCACCGGACCCCGCGACGAGCACCGCGCCGTTCAGGATCCATAACATCGGCGACAGCTCGCCTGTCGAGCTCAGCCGGCTGATCGACGTTCTGGAAGACGCTCTCGGGCGCAAGGCAATCCGCAACCTGATGCCGCTGCAGCCGGGCGATGTGCCTGCGACTTATGCCGACGTCGCCTCACTCGAGGCGGTGATCGGTTTCAAGCCCAGGATCCCGATCGAGATCGGCGTCCCGCGCTTCGTGCAATGGTATCGGGATTTCTACCAGGTCTGATTGCAGGTCAGAGCAATTCCAGGAAAAGTGTGAGCGGTTGAGTTCGGCGCCTTCGCCGTAACCTTCCGTCTGGAACTGCGTCAAAAACAAAGGGATAGAGCGGCGACTATCCGAGCTCGCCGCTCGTTCAGTCGGCCCGGCGTGCCTGCCTGTCGATCCAAAGCGCGATCAGCGTGCAGGCGGCGCCCGAAAGCAGATAGGCGCCGGCGGCGATGAGGCCGAAATTGCCGGCCAGGAGCAGCGCCGCGAGCGGCGCGAAGCCGGCGCCGAACATCCAGGCCAGGTCCGATGTCACCGCCGAGCCGGTATAGCGGTGCTGGCGCGAGAAGCTCGATGCGACGACGCCTGAGGATTGCCCGAAGCTCAAGCCCAGCAGGATGAAGCCGAGCACCATGAACACCGTCTCGCCGACGGTGCCGCCGTTGAGAAGTTGTGGGGCAAAGCCGCTGAAGGCTGCGATGGCGACGGCGCCGCCGCCGAGCAGGGCGCGGCGTCCGACACGGTCGGCCAGCGGACCCGATGCAACGATCGCCGCGATGCCAAACAGCGCGCTCACCACTTCGATGACCAGGAAACGTTCCGGACCCTCATTGGTGAACAGGAACACCCAGGACAGCGGGAACACCGTCACCATATGGAACAGGGCGAAGCTCGCCAGCGGCGCGAAGGCGCCGACGACGACGTTGCGTCCTTCAGTCCGAACCATCTCCCTGATGCGCGTCGGCTGCAGGTCGCCGCTCTCGTAGAGTTTCGAGAATTCGGGCGTGACCACGATGCGCAGCCTGGCAAACAGCGCCACGACGTTGATGGCGAAGGCGACGAAGAAGGGATAACGCCAGCCCCAGGCGAAGAAGTCGTCGGCCGAGAGGTTGGCGACGAAGAAGGCAAATAGCGAGCTTGCCACGATGAGCCCGATCGGCGCGCCGAGCTGCGGGATCATCGCATAGATGCCGCGCCGGTTCTGCGGCGCATTCAGCGCCAGGAGGGAGGGCAATCCGTCCCATGTCCCGCCGAGCGCCAGGCCCTGCAGGAAGCGGGTGAGCGACAGCAGCCAGGCGGCGACCGTGCCGACGTCCTCATAGGAGGGCAGGAACGCCATGGCGACCGTCGAGGTGCCGAGCAGGAACAGCGCGATCGTCAGCTTGGCGCCGCGGCCATAGGCGCGGTCGATCGCCATGAACAGCACGGTGCCGAACGGGCGCGCGATGAAGGCCAGCGCGAAGATGGCGAAGGAGTAGAGCGTTCCGACCAGCGGGTCGTGGGTTGGGAACACAAGCTTGGGGAACACGATCACGGAAGCGATCGCATAGACGAAGAAATCGAAGAATTCCGACGTCCTGCCGATGATCACGCCGACCGCGATATCGCCAGCGCTGACCTGGCCGTGATGCGAGCCGATCAGCCTGCTGTCCGTTTCGGAAGTCGAAGTTTCAGCCATCGTTTCCGTCGTCACCAAACTCAACTTCGGAACGCGATTGTCGTCCCGACGCTATGTTGTCGTCATCCAGATGCGACGTTGTCGTCATCCAATTATGCGTGCACACTTTCGCGAAAGCCATACCGGCTGGGCATTGGACAAATTGTCCAATGTCGTCGCTGTGCCTGCGGCAGTAGCCGTTGGTCCATATCGCATCGCAACCTGCAGAGATCCTGCTGCAGGGCCATCGAGGGCAGCGTTTGATGAGACGATCCGGAGCCTTGCTTCTTTTTCCGCTCGCCGTGCTGCTGAGCGGCTGCGACCTGGTCGTGCTGGCGCCCGCGGGCGACGTGGCAGTGCAGCAGCGCGACCTGCTCGTCGTCTCGACCCTGCTGATGCTCATCATCATCCTGCCGGTCATGGCGCTGACCGTGCTGTTCGCCTGGCGCTACCGGCAATCCAGCACCACGGCGATCTACACGCCGGACTGGGACCATTCGACCAAGCTGGAGCTGGTGATCTGGGCGGCACCCCTGCTCGTCATCATCTGCCTCGGCGCGCTCACCTGGCTCGGCTCCCATCTGCTCGATCCCTACCGGCGCATCGACCGGATCGAACCAGGACAGCCGGTCACCCAGAACCACAAGCCGCTCAGGGTCGACGTCGTCGCGCTGGATTGGAAATGGCTCTTCATCTATCCGGATTACGGCATTGCCTCCGTCAACGAGCTGGCGGCGCCGGTCAACCAGCCGATCGATTTCCGCATCACCTCCTCGACGGTGATGAACTCCTTCTACATTCCGGCCCTTGCCGGACAGATCTACGCCATGCCCGCCATGGAGACGAAGCTGCACGCGGTCATCAACCGTCCGGGCACCTATTCCGGCTTCTCGGCCAACTACAGCGGCGCCGGCTTCTCCGGCATGCGCTTTGCGTTCCACGGGCTCTCCGATCAGGCCTTCGGTGAGTGGGTGACGCAGACCAAAGGTGCGCAGGCTACGCTCAGCCGCGAGACCTATCTCGAGCTCGAGCGTCCGAGCGAGAACGAGCCGGTCCGCCACTATGCCTCCGTCGATCCCGACCTCTATGGCGCGATCCTCAATCTGTGCGTCGAGCGCGGCAAGATGTGCATGAACGAGATGATGTCGATCGACGCCAAGGGCGGCCTTGGGCTGGCCGGCGTGCGCAACACCTTGCCGCTGCAATATGACAAGCTTGCCCGGCGCGGCGCGGTGTTCGGCAACGATCCGTCCTATGTCGCCAGCATCTGCACGGCGGAGGAAGCAGCCGCCGCCTCGCGCTCGGCCCGCGATGCCGGCGCGAAATACTGGCCAATGCGCGATCTTTCCCCGCTGCGCGGGGCAGGGCTCAGTCCAGGGGCCGGCAGCCGCCGCGCCGATGCCGGGACCCCGTCGCTCGGCCTGCTGCGCTTCGAATTGTGAGGGATGGCGGATGCCTGAGTCGCTGACCAAATTCATCTTCGGCCGCCTCACTCTGGAGTCGCTGCCGCTGCACGAGCCGATCGTCGTCGTCACCTTCATCGTCGTGGCGTTGGGCGGCCTCGCGGTGCTCGGCGCGGTCACCTATTTCAAGCTTTGGGGTTATCTGTGGCGCGAGTGGTTCACCAGCGTCGACCACAAGAAGATCGGCATCATGTACATGGCGCTCGGCCTCGTCATGCTGCTGCGCGGCTTTTCCGACGCCATCATGATGCGCCTGCAGCAAGCCATCGCCTTCAACGGCTCCGAAGGTTATCTCAACGCTCATCATTATGACCAGATATTCACTGCCCATGGCGTGATCATGATCTTCTTCGTGGCGATGCCCTTCGTCACCGGGCTGATGAACTTCGTCGTGCCGCTGCAGATCGGCGCGCGCGACGTCTCGTTCCCTTTCCTCAACAATTTCAGCTTCTGGATGACGGTCGGCGGCGCCATCCTGGTCATGGCCTCGCTGTTCGTCGGCGAGTTCGCCCGCACCGGCTGGCTGGCCTATCCGCCGCTCTCGGGCATCAACTACAGTCCCGACGTCGGCGTCGATTATTACATATGGGCGCTGCAGGTCGCCGGCGTCGGCACGACGCTGTCCGGCATCAACCTGATCTGCACCATCATCAAGATGCGCGCCCCAGGCATGACCATGATGCGCATGCCCGTCTTCACCTGGACCTCGCTCTGCACCAACGTGCTGATCGTCGCGTCCTTCCCGGTGCTGACGGCGGTGCTGACGCTGCTTGCGCTCGACCGCTATGTCGGCACCAACTTCTTCACCAACGATTTCGGCGGCAATCCGATGATGTATGTGAACCTCATCTGGATATGGGGTCACCCGGAGGTCTACATCCTTATCCTGCCGCTGTTCGGCGTCTTCTCCGAGGTCACCTCGACCTTCTCCGGCAAGCGCCTGTTCGGCTACACCTCGATGGTCTACGCCACGATAGTCATCACCATCCTGTCCTATCTCGTCTGGCTGCACCACTTCTTCACCATGGGCTCCGGCGCCAGTGTCAATTCCTTCTTCGGCATCACCACGATGATCATCTCGATCCCGACCGGGGCGAAGATATTCAACTGGCTGTTCACCATGTATCGCGGCCGCATCCGCTTCGAATTGCCGATGATGTGGACGGTGGCCTTCATGCTCACCTTCGTCGTTGGCGGCATGACCGGCGTGCTGCTTGCCGTGCCGCCCGCCGACTTCGTGCTGCACAACAGCCTGTTCCTGATCGCGCATTTCCATAACGTCATCATCGGCGGCGTGCTCTTCGGCCTGTTCGCCGGCATCGCCTATTGGTGGCCCAAGGCCTTCGGCTTCAGGCTCGATCCGTTCTGGGGCAAGGTCTCGTTCTGGTGCTGGGTGCTCGGCTTCTGGCTCGCCTTCATGCCGCTCTATATCCTCGGCCTGATGGGCGTGACCCGCCGCATGCGCGTCTTCGACGATCCCTCGCTGCAGATATGGTTCGTGATAGCCGCTTTCGGCGCGGTGCTGATCGCCTGCGGCATCGCCGCCTTCCTGGTCCAGATATTCGTCTCCATCCGCAAGCGCGAAGCGCTGGCCGATCACACCGGCGATCCCTGGGATGGCCGCACCCTCGAATGGTCGACCTCCTCGCCGCCGCCGGCCTACAATTTCGCCTTCACGCCAGTCATTCGCGACAACGACGCCTGGTTCGACATGAAGAAGGCCGGCTACCGGCGCCCGCTGTCCGGATTCAAACCGATCCACATGCCGAGCAACACCGGCACCGGCGTCGTCCTGGCGGTGTTCAGCGTCACGCTCGGCTTCGGCCTGATCTGGTACATCTGGTGGCTGGCGGCGCTGAGCTTCGTCTGCCTCATCGCAACCGCGATCGGCCACACCTTCAACTACCACCGCGACTTCGACATCTCGGCTGCCGAGGTCACGCAAACCGAAGAGGCGAGGACGACGCTCCTCGCCGCCCAGGGCTAGGAATTGAGCATGGCATCGAGCGCGATCACGGCCGTCGCGGAACCGGTCTTCCACCTGGAAGAAGAGCACGCGCACGCCGAAGGCGGCAGCACCATGCTCGGCTTCTGGCTCTACCTGATGAGCGACTGCCTGATCTTCGCCATGCTGTTCGCGGCCTATGGCGTGCTCGGCGGCAATTACGCGGCGGGTCCGGCGCCGAAGGATCTGTTCGATCTCGGTCTGGTGGCGGTCAACACCACCATGCTGCTCTTGTCCTCGATCACCTATGGCTTTGCCATGCTGACCATGGACAAGGGCCGTGTCGGCGCGACGCAGGCCTGGCTCGTGGTGACCATGCTGTTCGGCCTGGCGTTCCTCTCCATCGAGCTATCCGAATTCGCGCACATGATCCAGGAAGGCGCGACCCCGCAGCGCAGCGCCTTCCTGTCGTCCTTCTTCACCCTGGTCGGCACGCACGGCCTGCATGTCACCTTCGGCATCGTCTGGATGGTGACGCTGATGGTGCAGGTGGCGCGACACGGCCTCATCGAGGCCAACCGCCGCCGGCTGATGTGCCTCTCGATGTTCTGGCACTTCCTCGACGTCGTCTGGATCGGCGTCTTCACCTTTGTCTATCTGATGGGGATGCTCAGATGAGCGCTCATGATCATGCGGGTCACGACCGTACCCATGGCGGCGCCGCGCACGGGTCGCTGAGGGGCTACCTGATCGGCTTCGTCCTGTCAGTGATCCTCACCGCCATCCCGTTCTGGATGATCATGACCGGCGCCATGGACAACAAACAGGCCGCGGCCATCATCATCATGGCCTTCGCGGTGGTGCAGATCGTGGTGCACATGGTCTTCTTCCTGCATATGAACCCCGCCTCGGAAGGCGGATGGTCGATGCTGGCGCTCATCTTCACGGTGGTTCTCGTCGTCATCGTGCTGAGCGGCTCGCTCTGGGTGATGTACCACCTCAACGCCAACATGATGCCCGGGCTCCACGAGATGCGGGAGATGCCATGAGCCCCCATTCGGGCGTGGGCGTGTGGCGCGCGGGGAGGGCCAAAGCCGAGGCAAAGGACATGACCGGCTCTCATGCGGCCTCGAAGGGTTCCGCGTCGCGATTCTTGGCTGTGGTGCTTGGGCTTCTCGGCGTTCTGATGTTTCTCGGGCTCGGCATCTGGCAGCTGGAAAGGCGGGTCTGGAAGCTCGACCTGATCGCCCGCGTCGACCAGCGCATCCATGCTTCCGTGGTCGATGCGCCCGGTCCGCAGGACTGGAGCGGGTTCAGCGCGCCGGATCACGAATATCGCCATGTGCGGCTGGTCGGGCGCTTGCAGGGCGGCGCCAACACGCTGGTGCAGGCGGTGACCGAGCTTGGCGGCGGCTATTGGGTGCTGACGCCGATGCGC
This sequence comes from Mesorhizobium sp. ESP-6-4, assembly GCF_020164735.1. Lineage (NCBI taxonomy): Bacteria > Pseudomonadati > Pseudomonadota > Alphaproteobacteria > Hyphomicrobiales > Phyllobacteriaceae > Mesorhizobium > Mesorhizobium sp. ESP-6-4. The sequence goes on along the minus strand of NZ_JAIUGS010000024.1, from coordinate 23,564 downwards.
GACGACCGCGGTTTCACGGTCCTCGTCAACCGCGGCTTCATCCCGCAGGAGCGCAAGGTGGACTTCGAGCGGGAGAATGCCGCGCTCGCCTCGCCGGCGACGGTTGAGGGGCTGCTGCGCATCAGCGAGCCCGGCGGCGGTTTCCTGCGCAGCAACGATCCGGCTGCCGATCGCTGGTATTCGCGCGACGTCGCGGCAATCGCCAAGGCGCGCGGCCTGGCGGATGTCGCGCCTTATTTCATCGATGCCGAGGCATCCGGCGCTGCTGGCTGGCCGCGCGGCGGGCTCACCGTCGTCACCTTCCGCAACAGCCATCTCATCTATGCTTTGACCTGGTTTGCCCTTGCAGGGATGCTGGCGATGGCGCTTGCCAGACAGGTCTTCTCCGGCCGCCGGAACTGGGATGCAGCGTGATGAATATCGCGTGGCCCCATCGCGACAAGCCGTTCCTGACGCTTCTTCCAACGCGGCAGGGAGGCGCCGCGTCGGACGCCGACGTCACGAACAGGAAGAACCTGCTCCTGCTCATCCAGCTGCGCTGGCTGGCGGTGGCGGGGCAGGTGCTGACCATCCTGGTCACGCAATACTGGTTCGCCATCCCGCTGCCGCTTACCGAGATGGCGGGCGTGGTGCTTTTCCTCGTCGGCCTCAACATCTTCAGCCTGCTCGCCCTGCGCGGCAACCGCCGGATCTCCAACGCGCAGCTCTTCGTCGCGCTGATTTTCGACATGGCGGCGCTGACGACGCAGCTCTACCTGAGCGGCGGCGCCTCGAATCCGTTCGTGTCGCTTTACCTGCTGCAGATCACGCTCGGCGCTGCGCTGCTGGCGCCATGGTCGACCTGGCTCCTGGTGGTGGCGGCCTCGGCCTGCTTCGTCTTCCTCATCTTCGTCTTCCAGCCGATCGCACTTCCGCATCACGGCGGCAGCGACCTCCTGGCGCTGCATCTGCGAGGCATGTTCATCTGCTTCGTGCTCGCGGCCGGCCTGATCGTGATCTTCATGACGCGCATCAACCGCAACCTGCGCGAACGCGATGCCTATCTCGCCGACCTGCGCCAGCGTTCGGCCGAGGAAGATCACATCGTGCGCATGGGGCTGCTGGCCTCGGGTGCCGCGCATGAACTGGGCACACCGCTGTCGACAATATCGGTCATCCTGTCCGACTGGCGCCAGATGCGCGGCGTCAAGCGCAACCGCGAGCTTTCCGAGGACGTGGCCGAGATGCAGGCGCAGATCGAGCGCTGCAAAGGCATCGTCACGGGCATTCTCATGTCCTCCGGCCAGGCGCGGGGCGAGGGCACCATCCGCACTACGATCCGCCGGTTCCTCGACGATCTCGTCGAGGAATGGCGCGTCAGCCGCCAGCCTATCAAGCTGGACTACGGCAATGGTTTCGAGCCGGACGAGCCGATCGTGTCCGACACGGCGCTGAAACAAGTGATCTTCAATGTGCTCGACAATGCGCAGGAAGCATCGCACGATTGGGTCGGCATCACTGCCGAGCGGCAGGATGAGAAGCTGGTGCTCTCCGTCGAGGATCGCGGCCCGGGTTTCGACAAGGATATTCTGGCAACGCTCGGCCAGCCCTATATGTCGAGCAAGGGGCGTCCGGGCGGCGGCCTAGGCCTCTTCCTGGTGTTCAACGTGGTGCGCAAGCTCGGCGGCGACGTTTCGGCGCGCAACATGGCCGAGGGCGCCCGTGTTACCCTTTCGCTGCCGCTGGCGGCGCTGACCTATGGAGACGATCGTGAAATCTGATCGATCCTTGTTCGTCGTCGAGGACGACGCGACCTTTGCACGCACGCTCAAACGCTCGTTTGAAAAGCGCGACTACGACGTCGTGGTCTGCCACGACCGCGAGGCGCTGCTGGTCGCGCTGGAAACGGCCGTTCCGGCCTACGCCGTCGTCGATCTCAAGCTCGGATCGGGATCGGGCCTCGAATGCGTCAAGCTTCTCAGCGCCCGCAATCCGTCGATGCGCATCGTCGTGCTGACGGGATTTGCCAGTATCGCCACGGCGGTCGAGGCGATCAAGCTCGGCGCGGGGCACTATCTGGCCAAGCCCGCCAACACCGATGACATCGAAGCCGCCTTCGGCCGCGCCGAGGGTGACGTTTCGGTGCCGCTCACCAGCCGCCCCACCTCGATCAAGAACCTCGAATGGGAGCGGATCCACGAAACGCTGGTCGAGACCGGCTTCAACATCTCCGAAACCGCGCGCCGGCTGGGCCTGCACCGGCGCACGCTCGCCCGCAAGCTCGAGAAGCGCGTGGTGCAGTAGGGCGCCGCACCAAGATTATTCGCGAACGGCCACGGCCACCACCGAGACGCAGTCGCCAGCCTTGACCAGGCCCGGGAAATGACGCGCGGCGAGCAGTCCCGACATCCTGGCCCTGATTTCCTGCGGCGCCTGCCCGGTGCGCCCGACCGGATGGATGCGCGCGACCACGTGGCCGTCCTCAACTGGTTCGCCGAGATCGACCATCGTCTCGATCATGCCGTCATCCTCGGCGAAGGCGAAGCAATCGCCGGAAGGCATGTCCAGCCACTGGGTTTTGCCCTTCTCGACCGCGCCATCGACGATGCCGGCGTGGCGCAGCACGTTGAGGATGCCGCGCCGGGCGATCCGCACCGTCTCGGCGCGCGAGGTTCCGCCGCCGCCGAGCTCGGTAGTGACAAAGACCTTGCCCATCTCCTCGGCGGCCGTGTCATACATGCCGACCGCGTCGATCTCGGTCATGCGCATCGAGAACGGCGCCGAGAAAGCCTCGACGGCGGCGAAGGCCTTCTTCTCCTGCGCCTTATCCGGCAGCGTATGCGCTGCGCAGAACGGCACGAAGTCCAGCGTCTTGCCGCCGGAATGGAAGTCGAAGACGATGTCCGCGCGCGGCAGCAGCTCGCGCTGGAAATAGTCGGCGATCTTCTCCGTCACCGTGCCGTCCGGGCGCCCAGGGAAAGAGCGGTTCATGTTGCCCTTGTCGATCGGCGAGGTGCGCGTGCCGGCCCGGAAGGCCGGATAGTTCATCGCCGGGACGATGATAACCGTGCCGGCGACATTTTTTGGATCGAGGGTGCGGGCGAGTTCGTAGAGCGCAAGCGGCCCCTCATACTCGTCGCCGTGATTGCCGCCGGTGAGCAGCGCCGTCGAGCCCTTGCCGTTGCGCATGACGCAGACCGGGATCATCACCGAGCCCCAGGCGGAATCGTCGCGGCTGTAGGGCAGGCGCAGGAAGCCATGCTGGACGCCGTCGCGCTCGAAATCGACGGTCGGCGTGATCGGCGAGGGACGCAAAGCGGACATCGGCTCAGTCCTTCACGAACAGCTTGCGCGGCACATTGGCCAGGCACTCGACGCCGGTGTCGGTGATGAGGATGGACTCGGTGATCTCCAGCCCCATCGTCTCCAGCCACAGGCCGGTCATGAAATGGAAGGTCATGCCGGGCTTGAGCTCGGTGCGGTCGCCGGGGCGCAGGCTCATGGTGCGCTCACCCCAGTCCGGCGGATAGGAGATACCGATCGGGTAGCCGGTGCGGTTGTCCTTGACGATGCCGTATTTCTTCAACACGGCGAAGAAGGCGTTGGCAATATCCTCGCAGGTGTTGCCGGGCTTGGCGGCCGCGAGACCGGCTTCCATGCCCTCAAGTGTGGCCTTCTCGGCGTCTAGGAAGGCCTGGGTCGGCTTGCCGAGGAACACGGTGCGCGACAGCGGACAATGGTAGCGATTGTAGCAGCCGGCGATCTCGAAGAACGTGCCTTCGTTCACCTTCATCGGCTTGTCGTCCCAGGTGAGATGCGGCGCCGAGGCGTCCGCTCCCGACGGCAAGAGCGGCACGATCGCCGGATAGTCGCCGCCGATGCCGGCGACCCCGCGCGTGCCGGCATCGTAGATCTCGGCGACCAGGTCGCATTTGCGCATGCCGACCTCTATTTTGTCGACGATCCGCTGGTGCATCGCCTCGACGATACGGGCGGCGTTGCGCATATACTCGATCTCGGTCGGGCTTTTCACGGCGCGCTGCCAGTTCACCAGCGCTGTGGCATCGGCGAAGCGGGCGTTGGGCAGGTGCTTCTGCAGCGCCGCGAAGGCGGCGGCCGAAAACCAGTAATTGTCCATCTCGACGCCGATGCTGAGCTTGTCCCAGCCGCGCTCGGCCAGCACGCTGGCGAGGTAATCCATCGGATGCCGCTCGGTCGACTGCACATAATGGTCGGCATAGCCGATGATGTTGTCATGCGCGAGATAGGCGGTGCGCTTGGCGCCGTTGGCGTCCTGGCCGCGGCCGTACCAGACCGGCTCGCCGGAAGGCGGCACGATGACGGCCTGATGCACATAGAACGACCAGCCGTCATAGCCCGTCAGCCAGGCCATGTTGGAGGGATCGCTGACGATCAGCAGATCGACGCCTTTAGCCTCCATGGCTTTTCGTGTCTTGGCGAGGCGCTCCGCATATTCGCCGCGCGAGAATTTCAAATTTGGCTGCATTTTGTTGTCCTCGTTTGTTGGGCCTGGCGGCCAGCATCAACTTTCGAAATCGAGCCCGGCATTGGCGGCGCGCGCACGGTCACGGGCCAAAGTGGCGATCGCGGTGTCCTGCACGCCGGTGCCGGTGAGGTCGGCGATGGTGATGTCGCTGGCCGAGCGCCGTCCGGGCTTGCTGCCGGCGATGATCTGGCCGAGCTCTGTCACCTCGGCGTCGGCGGCGAAGACCGCCGCCTCGATGGCGTGGTGGAGCTCGCCGAGGCGCCGCGTCTGCGTGGCGCTGTCGGCGACGTAGAGATCGGCCATGCGCAGGATCGCCGGCGCGATCTCGTTCTTGTGCTCGGCGTCCGAGCCCATGGCGGTGATGTGCTGGCCGGCGGAGACGAAACCGGCTTTGATCAGAGGTTCGGTCGACGGCGTGCTGGTGACGATGATGTCGGCGCCCGCTGCCGCGTTCGCCGCATCCGGCTCGGCGCGCACGAGAATACCGAGCTTCTCGCGCAGGCGCGCGGCGGTGGCTTCAGCCTTGGCGGCGTCGCGCGCCCAGATGCGCGCTTCCTCGATCGGTCTGACGAGACGCAGCGCTTCCAACTGCAGGCCGGCCTGCAGGCCGGCGCCGAAGATCGCGGCCACGCTGGAGTCTTGGCGCGACAAATGCTTGGCCGCGACCGCGCCGGCGGCGGCCGTGCGGATATCGGTGAGATAGCCATTGTCGAGCAACAGCGCCTCGACCACGCCGGTCTTGGCCGAAAGCAGCACCATCATGCCGCCGCCGCTCGGCAGGCCGAGGGTCGGATTGTCGAAGAAGCCGGAGCTTATCTTGACGGCGAAACCGTCAATGCCCGGCACATAGGCAGACTTCACGTCGACCTCGCCGCGATGCTCGGGAATGTCGAGCCGCAGGATCGGTGGCATCGCCACCGGCAGGGTGGCCAAGGCGCGAAAAGCGTCCTCGACGCAGGCAACGGCGTCCAGATCAAGCATCACGATCTTGCGCAGATCACTCTCGGTGAGAATGGTTATGCGGCTCATACTGCGCGCTCCGCGATTGTCTCGCCGCAGACGATGCGGCGGTGCAGGTCCATGTCGATGTTCTTGCCGGAGAGGATGAGAACAGCGGGGCCGCTCACTTTGGCCTTGCCGGCAAGCAGCGCGCCTATGCCGACGGCCCCGGCGCCTTCGACAATCTCGCGCTCCTCTTCATACGCATGGCGGATGCCGGCCGCGATCTCCTCCTCCGAAAGCAGGACCACGTCGTCGAGCAGTCCCCGGCACATGGCAAAGGTCAGCCGGTTGTCGAGCCCGATGCCGCCGCCGAGCGAATCCGCCAGTGTCGGCAGTTCCTCGACCTGCACCGGCCGGCCGGCGTCGAGGCTGGCCTTCATCGCAGCACCGCGCGCCATCGAGATGCCGATGACTTTGGTGCGCGGGCTCACGCCTTTGACCGCCGCCGCCACACCGGCCGCCAGCCCGCCGCCGGAGAGCGGCACCAGCACGCTTGCCGCGTCCGTAACCTGCTCCATGATTTCGAGCCCGAGCGTGCCTTGCCCGGCGACGATATCGGGATGGTCGAAGGGCGGCAGCATGACCAGCCCTTCTTCCGCCACCAGCCTGTCGACTTCCTGCTGGGCGTCGTCCTGGCTGTTGCCGACGATGCGGATATCCGCGCCGAGACGACGGATGGCGTCGAGCTTGTTTTCCGGCACCAGCCTCGACATGCAGATCACCGCGCGGATGCCTTCGAGCTTCGCCGCATGCGCCAGCGCGCGGCCGTGATTGCCGGTCGAGGCGGCGACGACGCCGCGCGATTTTTCGTCCGCGCTCAATGCTGCGATCGCATTGGAAGCGCCGCGCAGCTTGAACGCGCCGGTGGTCTGGTGATGCTCCAGCTTGAGACAAACAGGATGGCCCGCGCGATCCGAAAGGCTTTGCGACAGCACAATGGGGGTCCGCTCGACCTTGCCGGCAATGCGTTCGCGCGCTGCGCGAATATGCTGAAGCTCAACAGTCATTTCGATCACGGGCACTCGTTCACTGGGCCAGCGGCTTCGTCCAAAGCCGGCCGAACTCGGGGCGCGCCGCGTCGTCGCCGCACAGCCGCAGGCAGTTCCAGGCGCTGGCCTGGTTGCTGGTGACGACCGGACGTCCGATCGCTTCTTCCATGCCGGGAACGGCAAGCGCGGCGCGCAGCGCGGTACACGAGACGAACAGCGCATCGGCCTGCGGATGGGTGACGTTGCGCGCCAGCTCGACCAGGGACGCCGGCGTGATGCGCGCCATCTCGCGGTCGTCCTCGAAACCGAGGCAGGTGAAGCTTTCGATATGGAAACCGTGCGCGGCGAAATAGGTGGCCATCGGCCGGCTGGTCTCGACGGTGTAAGGAGTCAGGATGCTGATGCGCTTCACCCCGAAAGCGTTCAGGCCGCGCACGCCGGCCATCGGTGGGGTGACGACGGGCACGCCGGGCTTGGCTGCATGGATCGCCTGCTCGATCTCGGCATCGCCGATCACCACCGACGCAGAGGTGCACGAGTAGCATATCGCATCGAGCAGTTCGTCCGGCAGGATCAGCGCCGCGCCCGCCGAAAGCGACGGCTGCATCTTGCGCAGGTTTTCCGGCGTCGTCGGATTGGCGTAGGGGATGCGCGCGACATAGACGCCGATCCGCTCGCTCGCCACCATGCGGCGGAAGTCCACCTCGCTGGTGTGGTCGGTCGCAAGCGCGATCAGGCCGACGCGCTTTTCCAGCGGACGCGCGTCCAGCGCAGGACGCGCCGTTTCGAGGCGGATGTCGGGCAATGCTTTCATGACTTTCATCTTTCGATCCTGCCGTAGCGATGCTCTAGCCAGCGCAACAGCACGACGGAGCAGAGGCTGATGACGAGGAAGAAGGCGCCGACCAACGTCATTGGTTCGATGTAGCGGTAATAGGTATTGGCAACGCTCTTGGCCTGGTTCATCAGTTCCAGCACGGTGATCGCCGACAGCAGCGGCGTCTCCTTGAACATGGCGATGAAATAGTTGGCCAGGGCCGGGATCATCGGCGGGATCGCCTGCGGCAGGATGATATGCGTCCAGGTGTGGCGGCCGCCCAGATTGCAGGCCTTGGCAGCTTCCCACTGGCCGCGCGGCACATTGTCGATGCCGGCGCGGTAAACCTCGGCCGTGTAGGTGCCGTAATGCAGGCCGAGCCCGATGACCCCCGCCACCAGCGGCGGCAGCAGGATACCGATATCGGGCAGCACGTAGAAGATGAAATAGAGCTGCACCAGGAGCGGCGTGCCACGGATGAACTCGGCGAACCAGCCGACGCTGCGCGCGACGATCCGGTTCTCCGAGCGGCGCGCTAGCGCGATCCCAAGCCCCACGATCGCCGCCAGGACCGAGCCGAGCACCGTCGCCAGGATGGTGATCTTCACCCCCTGGATCAGGGTCGGCATGATCTCCCAGACGAAGTTCCAATCCCATTCCATCAGACGCGCACTCCGTCGAGGCCGCGCGCCATGCGGCGCTCCAGCGTGCGAATGCCCCACGAGATGATCAGCGCCAGCGCGAAATAGATGACGAGAACGGAGAGGAAGGGCATCAGCGTGCTGCCGGTCTGCGAGCGCACCACCTGCGCCTGGAAGGTCAGGTCGGCGAGCGAGATAAGCGACACTACCGAGGTTGCCTTGAGCAGCTCGATCGCGTTGTTGCCGAAGGTCGGCAGCATGACCAGCAGCGCCTGCGGCAGGATCACATGGCGCATGCCTTGCCAACGGCCGAGATTGAGCGCCGTGCAGGCCTCGTATTGCTCGCGGCCGACCGACAGTATGGCGCCACGCACGACTTCCGCGGCATAGGCGCCGACATTCAAGCCCAGCGCCAGCACGCCGGCCTGCAGCGGCGTCAGCGACAGGCCGGCGAAAGGCAGCACGAAATAGGCCCAGAACAGCTGCACGAAGATCGAGGTGCCGCGGAAGAATTCGATGTAGGTCGTCGCCAACGCGCGGATGATGAAGAAGCGCGACACGCGCCCCATGCCGGCCAGGAAGGCCATGATCAGCGCAAGCACCGACCCCATCAGCGTCAGCTCGATGGTGACAAGCGCTCCCTGCAATATCAGGCCGAGATAGCCGGACCACTGGGTCATTAGGTTGCGAATTTCCTAGCGTTTTGCGGTTGTGCGAGGCGGCTGCGACAAGTCCCTTCTCCCCGTTCACGGGGAGAAGATGCCGGTAGGCAGATGAGGGCGGAGCCAGCCTTGCAGAATTTGGCGCCGCCCCTCATCCGTCACTTCGTGACACCTTCTCCCCGTTGAACGGGGAGAAGGCAAAGGCCGCGTCCTACTTCGCCGCGCAGAGCTTCTCGCGTGTCGTCGACATCGCCGCCTTGGCGGAGAAGCCGTAGGGCTCGATGATCTTGGCGAACTCGCCGGACTTCTTCATCTTGGCGAGCTCGACGTCATAGGCGTCGCGCAGTGCCTCGTCGCCTTTCTTGAAGGCCGCGCCATCGCAATAGACCGGCGCGCCCTGCACCGGCGTGATCACTTCGAGGTTCGGGTCGTTGGCCTTCTTCATCAGGTCGTTGATCGAGAGCACAGGCAACGAATAGGCGTCGATACGGCCGTCCTGCACCATCTTCAGGCCGCTCTGGCCGTCCGGCACGACGATGACGCGATCGCGCGGCACGCCGGCAGTGAGCGCCAGCTTCTCCTCGGTGCCGCCGCCCGGCGCACCGACCGTGGCGGAGCTGTCCTTGGCGATGTCCTCGTAGCTCTTGAAGCCCTTCGGATTGCCCTTCTTCACCAGCATCGCTTCGGCATCGCAAAGCACCGGCTCGGAATAGGCGACTGCCGCGCAGCGCTCCGGCTTCATAAACAGACCGGCGGTGACGACGTCGAAGCGGCCGGCCTGCAGGCCGGGGATCATCGCGCCGTATTCGGAGATGGAAGCGACGATGTCGTTGACGCCGAGACGCTTGAAGATCTCGCGCGCCACGTCGGGTGCCGCGCCCGAAACCTTGCCGTCGGCCGCGACCGCCGTATAGGGCGGCTCGTTGGCGATGGCGACGCGGGCGAAGCCTTGCTGCTTGAGCTGCTCCAGCTTGGCGTCATCCGCCGACCGCGCGCCGGGGGCGAGCAGCATCGCGGTGATCGCGAGGCCGGCGACGCCAGCCAGAATGCCAAGTTTCTTCATTGTTCCCAACTCCTTGTTTGTCTTCTTGGTTTGCCTGGTTCGGGCGGCCTTTGACCGCCCGTGGACGGCTTGCGCCGCCCGCTCGCATTGCGGTCAGACGCGATGTCCAGCCGCGATGATCTTCTTCAGGAAGCTCTGCGTTCTTTCCTGTTTGGGATGGCGGAAAATCTCATCGGGCTTGCCTTCCTCGACGATCCTGCCGCGGTCGAAGAACAGCACGCGGTCGGCGAAGTCGTGGGCGAAGCCCATCTCATGGGTGACCAGAAGCATCGTCATGTCGGTCTCGGCGGCGAGCTTGCGCATGACGTTGAGCACTTCCTCGACGAGCTCGGGGTCGAGCGCCGAGGTCACCTCATCGAACAGCATGATCTTGGGCGACAGCGCCAGCGCCCGGGCGATCGCCACGCGCTGCTTCTGGCCGCCGGAGAGCTGCGCCGGCATCGCCTTCGCCTTGTCCGCAAGCCCGACCATGTCGAGCAGTTCCATCGCCCGCTTCTCGGCGGCGGCGCGCGCGACGCCCTTGGTCAGCATCGGCGCCAGGGTCACATTGTCCATGACGCATTTGTGCGGGAAGAGATTGAACAGCTGAAAGACCATTCCGATCTTCTGGCGCATCCTGGCCAGGTGCCGCTCGTCGGCCGGCAGCAGCTGGCCGTTGCGCTCCATGTGGTAGAGCTGCTCGCCGTCGACCTGAATATGGCCGCCGTCGATCTTCTCCAGCGTCATCAGGATGCGCAGGATCGTCGTCTTGCCGGAACCGGACGGGCCGATCAGCGCCAGCTTCTCGCCAGGCATGACCTGCATCGACAGGCCGTCCAGCACCTTGAAGGCGCCGAAGCTCTTCGAAATCGCATCAACCTTGATGATGGGCGCGGGCAATCCATTCCCCCGTTCTGGAGAAGCCTATGCCCTTAACGATGCGAAACCTGCCAAATCATGTCAATTGGGAAAATAATATCATGACAATATTTCCGGCGCGGCACAATTTCAGGGCAATCTGAGCTTCCTTTGTGCATCAGATGGCGAGCAGGAGATGCTCCGGATCGCCGAGCAGCAGTTTGGCGACAACGCTCAGGCCCGCCCGCAGTTCCCCCTCGGTGGTCGATCCGAGCGAGATGCGCACGGCCGGATGCCAGGGCGTGTCGGCGATGCGGAACGAGGTGCCTGGCGCGATCGCCACCCCGCGCAGGCGCGCCTGCGCGACAAAGCTCTCCTCGGCCCGGTCGCCCGGCAGCTCGAGCCACAGATGCAGCCCGTCGCGATGACAGCGATAGTCGACACCCGTGAGCACTTCCGCGGCGATCTCCTGCCGGCGCCTCAGCGCGCCACGCTGCCAGTTGACCAGTTCCATCGCTGTGCCGTCGGTCACCCAGCGCGTGGCGATCTCTGCAACCATCGGCGTCGCCATCCAGTTCGAGACTAGGTGGCGGTTGGCGACGGCCGCGACATAGCGGTCCGGTACCGCGAGATAGCCGATGCGCAGGCCTGGCACGACGATTTTGGTGAAGGAGGTGACGTAGAGCGTTCGCTCCGGCGCGAAGGCGGCAACCGCCGGCGGCCTGCCTTCGACCAGCGGCCCGAGCACGTCGTTCTCGATGATGGCAATGTCGTGCTTGCGCGCGACCGCCGCGATCTGCTCGCGCCTTGTGGCGTCCATGAGCGTCGCCGTCGGGTTGATCACCGACGGCTGGACGAACACAGCGCGGATGTCCGAGAGGCGGCAGGCCTCGTCGAGCGCTTCGGGGACCAGCCCGTTGCCGTCGATCGGCAGGCCTTCGAGGTTGAAGCCGAGATAGCGGGCGAGCGGGATCAGCGTGTGGTGGCCGATCGCCTCGGTGGCGACCGTCGAGCCGGGCGGCGCGACGCTCATCAGCGCCACCGTCATGCCGGCAGTGGCGCCGTTGGTCAGGCTGATGTTCTGCGGCGAGGCTTCAAGGCCGCAAAGTTTCAGCCATTCGACCGCGACCGCGCGGTGGCGCGGGAAAACCATGTTCGGCCGGAACGACAGCGCCGAGCTCGACGGCAGGTTCTCGGCCAGCCACCCCAGCGCCTGCTTCAGTTTCTCCAGATGCATCGGCTCGCAGACCGGCTTCAGGATCGAGAGGTCGATGACCTCGCCAAGCCGCTCCGGAATATAGGGCGGCTCGGGCTCGCGGCGCTGCGTCTGCACGAAGCTGCCGCGGCCGACCTCGCCGGAAATCAGTCCCCGGCGGATCAACTCCTCATAGGCGCGGCTGACGGTTTGCACCGAAAGCTTCAGATCGTCCGCCAGCCGGCGATGCGTCGGCAGCCGCGTGCCGTTGGCCAGCCGCCCGTCATGGATGGCGCGCGCGAACTGGTCGGCCAGCGAGAGATAGGCCGGTCGGCGGATGAGAGCAGGATCTGGCTGCCAAAATGTCATGACTTATTAGAGATCGAAATCAGTGCAATTGACAATCGAAATAATGCATCGTCATGGTGTCCGCAACGAAAGGCGGACCCGCATGGCGGCAGCGAAACTCGACCCGATCGACCTCAGGATTCTCGACGCCATCCAGCGCGACGGGCGCATCACCAAGCTCGCGCTGGCCGAGAAGGTCGGCCTGTCGCCGACGCCGTGCTGGATGCGGCTGCGCAAGCTGGAGAAGGCCGGCATCGTCTCCGGCTATCACGCCGCGATCGCCATGCGTGTCATCGCGCCGGTGGCGACGGTGCTGATGGAGGTGACCCTGGCCAATCATCGCCAGGCTGACTTCGACCGCTTCGAGCGGGTGGTGCGTGATATCCCGGAGATCATTGCCTGCTGGTCCGTGGGCGGCGGCGTCGACTACGTGCTGAAAGTGATGGCGCGCGACATCGACGCCTATCAGCGGCTTGTCGACGGCCTGCTTGAGCGCGAGATCGGCATCGACCGCTACTTCACCTACATCGTCACCAAGACGGTCAAGGATGAGACCGTGCTGCCGGTGGCCGATCTGCTGCCGGAATAAGGGTGAGTCGGTCTCACGATCAGCGTGGAGATTAGCCGAAACGTCCGTCACTTCGTCATCCACGGGCGGAGCAAGGAGCGAAGCGACGCGGCGCAGACCCGAGGATCCATTCCGTAACGCCAAGGCGTTGCAACGATGCAGAATTCTGCTCCGCTGCGCCCTTCGATCAAGGTCACGGAATGGATCCTCGGGTCTACGCGTCCGCTTCGCTTCCGCTCCGCCCGTGGATGACGAAGTTGTGGAGGCGGCCAATTTCACCGGTTGGTGGCATCCGGCGGCTGGTAAGCTAGAGAGATTGACCTGCTCTCCCGGACAAATAGAGACAATCTCTCTCTGTCAGCCCGTCGAAACAGCCTCTTTGTCCCGATTGCACGACTAGTCTCTCCATATCGCCTCGGCACCGGGAGACCCGACTGATGTCCGCGCATTTTGCCCGTACCAACCACCATGAAGCGCTCGACCGCCTCGCCGATCGCCGGCTGCTGCGCGCGCTCGCCTATATCGATGGCCATTGGACCGCGAGCGAAGCGGCGGCAAGTTTTGAGGTTACCGATCCGGCCACCGGCGCTACCGTCGCCTTCGTAGCCGCGCTCGATGCTGCCCAGACGACAAAGGCGATCAATGCCGCGTCACGCGCGTTTCCCGGCTGGCGCTTGGCGCTGCCGCAGGAGCGCTCGAAAATCCTGCGAAAATGGTTCGATCTCATCATCGCCGCCAAGGACGATCTGGCGCTGCTGATGACGCTGGAACAAGGCAAGCCGCTGAAGGAATCGCTGGGCGAGATCGACTACGCCGCTTCCTTCGTCGAGTGGTATGCCGAGGAAGCGAAACGCCTCAATGCCGAAAGCGTCACCAGCCATCTGCCGAATGCCGAGATGTCGGTGCGCCGCGAGCCGCTCGGCGTGATCGGTGTCGTCACGCCCTGGAATTTTCCGTCGGCCATGCTCACCCGCAAGGCCGCGGCGGCCCTTGCCGCCGGCTGCACCATCGTGGCGCACCCGTCCTCGGAGACGCCGCTGTCGGCCCTGGCCCTGGCCGAGCTCGGCGAGCGTGCCGGACTGCCGGCAGGCGTCTTCAACGTCGTCACCGGCGATGCGCGCACGATTGTCGGCGCGATGTGCGCCGATGCGCGGGTCCGCGCGATGAGCTTCACCGGCTCGACCGAAGTCGGCCGGCTGATCGCCGCGCAGAGTGCTGCGACGATGAAACGGCTGGTGATGGAGCTCGGCGGCCATGCGCCGCTGATCGTCTTCGACGACGCCGACATCGACAAGGCGGTGACGATCGCGCTCGATGCCAAATTCGCCACCTCCGGCCAGGATTGCCTCGCCGCCAACCGCATCTATGTGCAGCGGCCGATCTATGATCGCTTCTGCGCCGCTTTCGCCCGCCGCATCGAGCAGCTCCGCACCGGCAATGGCTTATCGGCAGACGCCGATATCGGACCGCTGATGCATGAGCGCGCGGTCAAGAAGGTCGAGGAGCAAGTCGCCGATGCGCTCACCCACGGCGCGCGCTGCCTGGCCGGCGGCAAGCGTCACGCGGCCGGGCCGCTGTTCTACAAGCCGACGCTGCTCGCCGATGTGCCGGACGAAGCGCTGATCATGCGCGAAGAAACCTTCGGCCCTGTCGCGGCTGTGACGCCGTTCGACGACGAGGCGGAAGTCGTCACCCGCGCCAACGCCACGGAATATGGCCTGGTCGCCTATGTCGTCACCGAAAACGGCGCGCGGCAGGCGCGCATGGGCCGCGCCTTGGAGTATGGCATGGTCGCGATAAACCGGGTCAAGATCACCGGCGCGCCGATCCCTTTCGGCGGCGTCAAGCAATCAGGCATCGGCCGCGAAGGCTCCCGCCACGGCCTCGAAGCTTTTACAGACCTCAAATACCTTTGCCTCGACGTAGCCTAAGCTACGCAGGCCTCATTCTCGTCAGGAGTCAAAAATGCTCGAACAGTCCAACGAACTCTCCGCTTGGGATCGCGACCACTTCTTCCATCCCTCGACGCATATGGGCACGCACGCGCGCGGTGAATCGCCGGCCCGCATCATGGCCGGCGGCGAAGGCGTCACCGTCTGGGACAACACCGGCAAGAAGAGCATCGATGCCTTCGCCGGCCTCTATTGCGTCAATGTCGGTTACGGCCGCCAGAAGATCGCCGACGCCATCGCCGAGCAGGCGAAGAACCTCGCCTACTACCACGCCTATGTCGGGCATGGCACCGAGGCCTCGATCCGGCTCTCCAAGATGATCATCGACCGCGCGCCGAAGGGCATGAGCCGAGTCTATTTCGGTCTCTCCGGCTCCGATGCCAACGAGACCAACATCAAGCTGATCTGGTATTACAACAACGTTCTCGGCCGGCCGGAGAAGAAGAAGATCATCTCGCGCTGGCGTGGCTATCACGGCTCGGGTGTCATGACCGGTTCGCTTACCGGGCTCGAGCTGTTCCACAACGCCTTCGACTTGCCGCGGGCGCCGATCCTGCACACAGAAGCGCCGTATTATTTCCGCCGCGCCGACCGCTCGATGAGCGAGGAGCAGTTCTCGCAACATTGCGCCGACAAGCTGGAAGAGATGATCCTGGCCGAAGGCCCCGACACGGTCGCGGCCTTCATCGGCGAGCCGATCCTCGGCACCGGCGGGATCGTTCCGCCGCCGGCCGGATATTGGGCAAAGATCCAGGCCGTGCTCAACAAATACGACGTGCTGCTCGTCGCCGACGAGGTGGTGACCGGCTTTGGTCGTCTCGGCACCATGTTCGGCTCCGACCATTACGGCATCAAGCCTGACCTGATCACCATCGCCAAGGGCCTGACCTCGGCCTATGCGCCGCTGTCCGGCGTCATCGTTTCCGACAAGGTCTGGCAGGTGCTGGTCAAGGGCTCCGACAAGCTCGGCTCGCTCGGCCATGGCTGGACCTATTCGGCGCACCCGATCTGCGTTGCCGCCGGTGTCGCCAATCTCGAGCTGATCGACGAGATGGACCTGGTGCGGAACGCCGGCGAGACCGGAGCTTACTTCCGCGCAGAGTTGGCCAAGGCAGTCGGCGGACACAGGAATGTCGGCGAGGTGCGTGGCGATGGCATGCTGGCCGCCATCGAGTTCGTCAAGGACCGCGACGACCGCGTCTTCTTCGATCCGGCGCTGAAGGTCGGGCCGCAGATCGCCACCGCGCTCGCCGCCAGCGGCGTCATTGGCCGCGCCATGCCGCAGGGCGATATCCTCGGTTTCGCGCCGCCGCTCTGCCTGACGCGCGAGGAAGCCGACATCGTGGTCGCAAAGACCGCCGACGCGGTGAACAGCGTATTGGCCAGCATCTGACAAGTGACATCCGAGAAGCGACATGAATGCCATGACAAGAACTCTTCCCGCCACCATGGCCGCCGTGCAGCTTACGGGCCATGGCGGCCTTGAGAAGCTCGTCTACCGCACGGATGTGAAGGTGCCGGCACCTGCCGCCGGCGAGGTGCTGGTCAAGGTCAGCGCCTGCGGCATGAACAACACCGATGTGTGGGTGCGCCAGGGCGCCTATGGCACGGAGGAAGATGCCGGGGCGGTGTCGACGTGGCGCCGGCAGGGCAACACGCTCACCTTCCCGCGCATCCAGGGCACCGACACGGTTGGCACGATCGTCGCCGTCGGCGACGGCGTGTCCGCGGAGCGCATCGGCGAGCGCGTCATGGTCGATTTCTCGATCTATAATCGCGACGACGATTCGCTGGCCGACATCGACTATATGGGCCACGGCCGTGACGGCGGTTATGCCGAATACCAGGCGCTGCCGGCCGAGAACGCACATGTCGTCGACACCGATCTGAGCGACGTCGCGCTAGCCACCTTCTGCTGCGCCTATCTCACCGGCGAGCAGATGCTGGAGCGCGCAGCGCTGAAGGCCGGCGAGCGTGTGTTGGTCACCGGCGCCTCCGGCGGTGTCGGCTCCGGCATCGTGCAATTGGCGAGGGCGCGGGGCGCGATCCCCTATGCCGTCGTCGGCAAGGGCAAGGAACAGGCCGTGCTCGACATCGGCGCCGAGAAGGTGATCACGCGCGGCGTGGCCGACCTGCTCACCGCCGTCAACGAAGCGACGAATGGCCAGCCCATCGATGTGGTGGCCGACCTCGTCGGCGGCGCCATCTTCAACGACCTCCTACGCATCCTGCGGCCCGAAGGCCGCTACACGACTGCCGGCGCGATCGCCGGGCCGGTCGTGCAGCTCGACCTCCGCACCATGTATCTGAAGCAGCTCCAACTCCACGGCTCGAGCCAAGGCACGCGCGCGGACTTCCGCCGTATCGTGCGCTACATCGAGGAAAAGAAGATCAAGCCGCTGGTCGGCGGCGTCTACAAACTGTCGGACTTCCACCGCGCTCAGACCGACTTCATGGCCAAGGACTTCGTCGGCAAGCTGGTGGTGGTGCCGGACGCGATGTGGAGCGGCGCCTGACCCAGGAAAGAGGCCGGCTTGGGCTCGGCGGGTCGCCGTAGCCTTCCGTCCGGAATTGCGTAAAGCAAAGAGATAGGACGTTTTCGCCGTTTCCATGAAACGCTGTGGCGTCGCAGACACGCAGCGCTGCGCGGAGGCGTGGCTCGCAGATGGTGACACTGCATCGACAGACGGCGACGCGCTTACCCAGGTCATTGCGGCGCCGAGGTCTCTGGGTTATTTTAGCAGCTGGTTGAATGCGCGATCTGCCTTGCCATCGCAGGCGCGTTCCTTGCCGTCTTGGCAGATTGTGAAGTCTTTAACAGACCGCGATGCCGCAAGCTGCGTTCTTGTGGCCGACAGGTGATAGCAGTTAGGGATTTTACCATGCTGCGATGCTGCGCGCTGATAGCAGCCTTGATCCTCGTGGGCCTCGCGACGGTGCAGGCGCACGCCGATCGAAGGGTTGCGCTTGTCATCGGCAATTCCGAATATCGCGAAATCCCTGCGCTGAAAAATCCGGACAAGGATGCCGACGACGTGTCGAGCACGTTCCGGCTGGCCGGCTTCGATGTGTTCGTCGCCAAAGATCTCACCAAGCTCCAGTTCGAGAAGGAATTTCGCAATTATCTCGCGGCGGCGGACGGCGCCGATTTGGCGGTCGTCTACTATTCGGGTCACGGCTTTCAGATCGGCGGCGAGAATTTCCTGATCCCGGTCGACGCGTCGCTCAAGGATGCGGCCGACATCGAGGTCCAGGCGGTCAAGCTCGACGATGTCCTGCAGCAGTTGCGCGCCAAATCGAAGATCCAGGTGATCATCCTCGATGCCTGCCGCAACAACCCGTTCCCGCGCAAGGACTACTGGCTGCGCGACCAGTTGATCGCGGCCGGCGGCACCGGCCTCGCGCAGGTGAAAAGCTCGCTGAACACGCTGATCGCCTTCGCCACGGAACCCGGCGCCGTCGCCTATGACGGGTCCGGCGACCTCAGCCCGTTTTCATCCGCCTTCTCGCGCCGCGCGCTGGCGCCGAACCAGGAGATACGCTCGGTCATGGCGGCCGTCCGCCGCGATGTGGTCGAGGCCACCAAGGGCGCGCAGGTTCCCTGGGAAAATTCCTCGCTGATCGACGAGGTGGTGCTGATGCGCCGCGCCAGCCGGCCGGCTTTGCCGCCGGTGCTGGAAAAGACCGTACCGTCAGGCGTCGGTCCGGTCGCGCTCGACCTGCCGGTGCCAGTCGATGTCGATGGCGGCGCGGTCACCATCAGCATCGAAAGGCCGCCGGCGCTGGGGCATCTGATCCTGGACGGCAAGCCGGTCGCGACGGGCGAGCCGATAGAGGGCAAGGATCTGCCGCGGCTCGCGATGGATGTGCCGAAAGGCGCCGACGCCGAGGACCAGGTCGATATGTTGGCCTACGCCGCGCATGACGAGTGGGGCGGTGGATCGCAGGGCATACTGGTGTTCCGGGTCAAGAACGGCGATGGCGCCGCGGGCAAGCAGCTTGTCGCCTCGCTCGAGTCGGAACAGAAACAGCAGGTGGTGGAGCGCGGCATCCACATCGCCGGCGCCGCCGAGGCGATCGAGAACCGCGACGTCAAGACTCCGGTCGGTGTCGGCCCGGTGCCGCTGAAGCTGGATTTCCCGACCAACGATCCGGCCGTAAGCGTGAAGCTTGCGAGCTATCCGGCAACCGGGACGCTGTCCCTGCCGGACCGGACCCTATCGCCGCAATCGAGCCTGATGGCCGACGAGGTCGATAAACTGCGCTACGAACCGCAGATAGGCGCGGTCAAGCCATTGATAGTCGGCGTCGAAATCAGAGCTGACAACACATCGTCGAAGCCGGCGACGATGAAGCTGTCGCCAAGCGTCGATCCCTGCGACACGCAGGCAGGCGAACCCTTGGACCTGCAGGGCGTCGTTCCCGGCCTGTTGCCGAACGAGATCGGCGCCGGCGCGGTGGAGGCCTGCCGGGCGGCCGTGAAGGCCTATCCCGATGTCGCCCGCTTCCACTACGAGCTAGGTCGCGCGCTGCTCGCCGCCGGCAAGGTCGAGGAAGCCAAGAAGGCGATCAAGCAAGCCGCCGACAAGGGGCATGTCCGTGCGGTGTTCGAACTCGGCTACCTCAACGCGACCGGCACGGGCATGCCCGCGAACCGCAAGCAGGCCAACACTTTCTACGCGGCGGCGTCCGATAAGGGCGACCCCTATGGAATGACTTCATGGGGCCGCGCCTTGTTCAACGGCTACGGTGTCGATCGCGACACTGGCAAGGGGCTGGACCTGCTGCTCAAGGCGGCGGCGATGGGCCATACCTATGCGATGAACGACCTTGCGGCGATCTTCACCGAAGGCCGCAACGGCGTGCCGGCCGATCCGGCTCGCGCCGTCGCCTTCCTCAAGGCCGGCGTCGAGCGGCAGGACATGTATTCGATGAACCTGCTTGGTCGCAATTATCTCTCCGGCACCGGGGTCGAGAAGGATCCCAAAACCGCACTCACGCTGTTCCAGAAATCGATGGATCTCGGCCAGCCCTATGCCCCCGGCAGCCTTGCACGCATGTACAGGGACGGTGTCGGCGTGCAGCAGGATCTGGCAGAGGCGCAAAGGCTGTTCGAGCTGGCGACCGATCGCGGCGATCAGTCGGCCGCATATGATCGCGCGGCGCTGGAGATGCAAAGAGGCGACAAGGCCGACCAGGCGGTGGCCGCGCGCTATCTTGCTTTCGCGGCCGCGCTCGATCTTCGCAACGAGATTCCGGACGCAAAGGCGACGCTCGCGAAATTTGGAGCCAAGGCGAAGACAGCGGCTCTGAAACAGATGCGTGGGGAACTCAAATCCAAGATTTCGGCGGACGGCTCGTTGGACGATCAACTGGTCAAGACGGCCAGGGCGGTCTGGGAACAAGCCAATCCGCGCCGGGACCTGTTCTGATCAGCAAGGAGGCAATGTTGTGGGCTGGGCATCGAAACACGCAATCGTCGCAACAATCCTGTCCGGTGCTCTCGCAGTCGCGGGCTGCACGACCGTGACGCCCAGGGTCGAGCCGGCCCCGACGGAGAAGCATAGGACGAAGGCTGTTCGCACGACGACCGCGCCAAAAGTCGTCGAGCGCAAGAAGGTCACCGCCAAGAAACTGATCAAGCCCGTTCAGACCGAAACCGCGCCTGTCATTGCACCGATAGGCGGGGGAGGGGGCAGTGGCGGAGGCGGCGGAGGCGGTTGGGGATGAGGACTCGGTAGCTGCGGCCGAGTCGTTTATCAAGTCCGCCGTAACCGCTCGCCAAGCCGGGGCAAGTGCTCTATGCTCCGATCACATGCCGGTATCGAGATCGGGTTGTCCTGGCGGGGGCGTTCCATGTTCGAAGTCATCGCATTCTGGCGAAAAATGCGAGCCAAGGCCGCGGCTTTTGGCTTGGTCGTAGCCGCGCTGCTGGTCTTCGGATCGCAGGCTGCGAGCGCCGCGCCGAATTGGACGCTCGATCCTTCCGCTTCGGTGCTCACCTACCAGTCGGTCAAGAAGAACACGATCGTCGAGACCAACAAGATCAGGAACATCACCGGCACGCTGAGTTCCGCCGGCGACGCCAGGATCAGCTTCGACCTCAATTCCGTCGATACGGGCGTCGACCTGCGCAACGTTCGCATGCGTTTCCTGTTTTTCGAGACATTCACCTATCCGACGGCCGAAGTGACGGCGAAGGTGGATCCGGCGGCGTTCGCCGATTTGCCTACCAAGCGCCGCGTGAAGACGACACTGCCGTTCCGCCTCAGCCTGCATGGCGTCGACAAGGATCTCGAGGCAAGCGTCGTCGTTACCATGATCAGCGACACCCAGGTTTCCGTTGCTTCGGAAGCGCCCGTCGCGGTCCATGTCGAGGATTTCGACCTCTTGCCCAACATCGACAAATTGCAGCAGGCGGCCAACGTGACCAACATCGTGCCCACGGCGTCGGTGTCCTTCGATTTCGTCTTCACCGCCGAAGGCGCCAAGCCGGCCGCCGTGCAGACCGTTGCGGCCTCGACCGCTGAGGTCGGCCCCGTCGCCACCGATGCCGCGAAAGCCAATTTCAGCGACGAGGAATGCCTCAACCGGTTTGCCGTGCTCTCGCGCACCGGCGCCATCTATTTCCGCCAGGCGAGCGCGAGGCTCGACGCCAAGAGCCGCCCGCTGCTGGCGGAGGTCGAGGGCGTCGTCGGCAAATGCCCGGCCCTCAAGGTCGAAGTGTCCGGCTATACCGATTCCGACGGATCGCCCGAGGCGAACAAGGCGCTCTCCGAGCGGCGCGCCCAGGCGGTCGCCGATGCGCTTATCGCCGACGGCGTGCCGCGCAACCAGATAAGCTCGGCCGGTTATGGCGAGGACAAGCCGGTCGCCGCCAACGACACGCCCAAGAACAAGGCGCTCAACCGGCGGATCGAATTCTCCGCCAGCAAGCTCACCAACTGAGGTGACGGTGGGTCCTGGTCCGATCGCCTTTTGCGGTGGCCTGCTTCGCGCCGCGGGAGTTGTGGCGCTTGCCCTGATTCTGACGAGGGCCGCCGCAAATGCCGAGCGGCGCGTCGCGCTCGTGCTCGGCAACTCGCAATATCAGCACGCGGCGCCGCTCGCCAATCCGGCGCGGGATGCGCAGGCCATGGCCGATCGGCTCAAGGACCTCGACTTCGAGGTGGTCTCCGGCTTCGACCTCACCAAGCAGCAGACACAGACTACGGTCGCGCAGTTTGCCAAGCAGGTGCGGGGCGCCGACATCGCGCTTTTCTTCTATGCCGGCCATGGCCTGCAGGTCTCCGGCAAGAATTATCTGCTTCCGGTCGACGCCGCGCTCGAGGACGAGACCTCGCTCGATTTCGAGGCCGTTTCGGTCGATTTCGTCCTGCGCCAGATGTCGCGCGAGACCAGCATAAGACTGGTTTTCCTGGACGCTTGCCGCGACAATCCGCTTGCCGACGTGCTGGCGAAGACCGCCGGCATCAAGGGCGCAAGCAGCGGCCTTGCTGAAATCCCGATCGAGAATGGCGGCGCCGGCACGCTGGTCGCCTTCGCCGCAAGTCCGAACCAGCTCGCCTATGACGGTTCGGGCGACCACTCGCCGTTCACCACGGCGCTGCTCCAGCATATTGGTGAAGCCAACGTCTCCATCACCGAAGCGATGAACAGGGTGACCAGCGATGTCTTCAAGGCCACTGCCGGCAAGCAGCGCCCCTGGATCAACGTCTCGCTGACCACCGAGGTCGTCCTGCACAGGATCGATCTCAATGCGCCGCTGATCATCGGCGAGGCAGGCCCGCCGCAGGCCGAAGCGGGTTCCGGGACGCGCAACACCGGCGCGGCGTCCGGCCAGGCCGACGAACAGCTTGCGCTCAATGCGCTGCGTGAAAGAATCCCGAAGCTGGCGACGAACGGCCCGATCTTTTTCGATCGCCCGGTCAAGTTTGGCGACCCGGCGATCGACGGCAAGAGCATAGCCCAACTGATCAAGGGACAACCGCTTTTCAGTCCGGTCGAAGGCCTCGACAAGTCGGTCTGGCAAGGCAAGCACTGCGACGGCTGCCACGAGTGGAACGAGACCCGCCTTTGCGAGCAGGCGAAGAATTTCGCTGCCAACGACGTCTCCGTGCTGCGTCTGCAGCATCCGCTCGGCACGCGCTTCAAGGTCGCTTTGGCTAGGTGGGCGCAAGGCGGCTGCAAATGACTGTGTGCGGTAGGCCTAATACGCGTCGACCGATTGCCGCTGCGCCTCCATCTCCACCATCTGGATGCCCATATCGACGAAGGCCGAAAGCACGCCAAAACGGTCCGCGGTCGAGACGCGCGCCAGCCCCGCCAGGATTCCGGCGTTGACGGCGTGGGCGGCGGGAAATCCAGTCGACAGCATATCGAAGGCCGGGTCGCGCCACGCCGCGGACAGAGCGATCCAGGCAGCCGGCGTCGTCGGCGACGGATCGACGGCGTCGCTCAGCGCCGTTCGATGGCGGGGATTGCCAGGCTCGCCGACCCAGTCATTGACGAGCGCCAGCAATTCGAGGTCCCTATCGGCAAGGAGTTCTGAGAGATGGCTCAGGCATTCATGCCCCCACCAGACCGCGGCGCGTTCCGGCAGGAGATAGGCACAGAACGTGACAGCCTCCTCCGGCACGCGCCCGGCGAGCAGGGCGCGGCAGAACTCAAGCGGGGATTGATTGGCGGCCGGCGATTTCATGTCCCGGGCGATCGCGGGACAGGCAAGAAAGAGATCCCTTGCGGTTCTGTATCCGAGTTCGTTGGCCATGGCTGCCAAACCCCGAGAGCCAGCTGATAACCACTCAAGCCTTTAGCCGAGAGCCGGTCAAGCCTTAGAGCCGGATGAACCCGTCTCTAAATCAAAGAACTAGAGCATGATGCCGCCCGAAACCGCTTCATATTTTTCGGCATCATGCTCCAGCTTTTAGAGCGTTTCATCGCTTGATTGAATCGGAAGGGATTCCCGCGTCGTCTGATTTGTGATTCAAGATGCTGGCTGGAT
>NZ_JAIUGS010000023.1:0-78845 GCF_020164735.1 Mesorhizobium sp. ESP-6-4 | reverse complement strand
ACTGCCTACTGCCTACTGCCTACTGCCTACTGCCTACTGCCTACTGCCTACTGCCTACTGCCTACTGCCTACTGCCTTCCCAACCTCGCTGTCGCCGCCAGCAGTCCCGCGGCAATGAAAGTCAGGTTGGTCGAAGCATTGGCCGGCTCCGCCCAAAGTCCAGGCCCCCTCCGCTCGCAATAGAGATCGACTGGGGGTCAGGAGAGTTTGCCACATGGCGAGGACGCTGCTCCCGAATCGAACCGCGCCGTGAAATGCAATCACCCCGGCTATTGCGCCCTTACCTGCTGCCGCAACATCAAAAATTTCACCGCAACGTGACTTCCCGTTGACTGGCGCTTCTGCCACATATTTTGGCAATCAGAACAAGGCCGGCGTCACCGGCGGGAATTGGAAAGTCATGGCAATTCAAGGACGATTGCGGCTTGCGGCACTGGCGCTGGCCCTCACCGCGTTGGGCGGCGCGGCCCTTGCAGCCGAGCCCGCCAAGGCCGTGACCGGCAAGCCTCAGACCGACAAGCCCTTGGGCGTGATCGAATTGTTCACCAGCCAGGGCTGCAGTTCCTGTCCGCCGGCCGACGAGTTCTTTGCTGAGCTCGCCGGCAAGGACGACATCATCGCGCTCGCCTACCACGTCAATTACTGGGACTATCTCGGCTGGCAGGACACGCTGAGCACCAAGGAAAACACCGAGCGCCAATATGACTATATGCGCGCCTTCGGCAGCCGCTCGGTCTACACGCCGCAAGCCGTCATCAACGGCCGCAGCCACGTCAACGGCGCCAGCCGCAAGGATGTCGACGGCGCCTTGGCCCGGATGGACCGGACCGGCGAGGGCATGCGGGTCGACATCAAGGTGAGCCGAACCAGCGACCGCGTCATGATCGACGCGGGCGACGCCGGCAATGGCCCGAGCGACGCCCATGTTGTGATCGTCTATTTCGATCCGCCGCAGACGGTGAAGATCGGCCAGGGCGAGAACAGCGGCCGCAGCCTGACCTACTGGAACGCCGTTTCCGACATCCAGACCGCCGGCATGTGGCACGGCAAGGCGCAGCGTTACGAACTGCCGATGACCGAGATCGCCAAGAAGGGCGGCTGCGCGGTGCTGCTGCAGTCGGTCGGCAAGGACGGCATGCCGGGGCCGATCCTCGGCGCCGCCTTCATCCGCAAACCGGACCGGCTTTAGCTTCCCCTTCTAGCAATTGGCTTTTCGTCCGCTAGCGCGGACCGCTTCTCACCACAAGGCAGGCAATCTCTGGGAGTTCGGATAGCCGGCATGGCCTTGATCGGCGTGATTGATCGGCTGAAGGCTTGATTGCCAGGTGGTTCCCCCAATCCGTCGCTGCTTCGCAGCGCCACCTTCCCCCCTCCGGAGGGAAAGAAAGGGAGCCTTGCGGACGAGCGTCGACGGCAAAAAGCTTGGCGCCTTTCCTCTCCCCGTCGATCGGGGGAGAGGTGGCTCGGCGAAGCCGAGACGGAGTGGGGGTCGACCAGCGCTATATTGGATTGGACAATGCATGCGCCAAGCTGCAATGCACACTATCGCCAAAGACCAGCCTGCTTGGAAATGTGTGCATGCTGTAGACAAGGGGAGAAGGAAAATAAAAAACCGGCGTCAGCTTGCTTCTGACGCCGGTCATTCAGGTTTTGGGATCGTCGCACCTGATTTTTCCAAGGAAAAACCGAGGTTGGTTCGATCCGACGCTGACCCGTGGGCGGGGGGCTTGGGGTTTACGAGCCGGTGCCGGACCGAACCGTCTCAGGCAACGACCGTAAATTCGTCGGACATTGGGGCATGAGCGCGGATTATTTGTGGCGAGAATGTGGCGGAGCATCACCAATTCCAACATGTGTTTCGCAAACGTGACTGGACGTTTGGGAAACCGCGCGACCCGCGCGTGTTCGGCCGGCGCTACAATTCCATCGCGCCCTTGCAATTCCCTTATGAAAGCGCGAACCTTGGCCGGCGCATGATTCAATCGAAGGATCGAGGCATGACCGATCACAGCGGCGGGACGGAGGATGGGGAAGCATCCGGAATATTGATCCCGTTGCACGAGGCGCGCAACGCCCGCCTCGACCAGCCGGTGCGATTCGACCGGCGCGAGCTCGACCAGATCCTGAGGCTTTACGGACGCATGGTTGCGGCCAATGAATGGCGCGACTACGCGATCGATCATCTCACTGATCGCGCTGTCTTTTCCGTCTTCCGCCGGGCCAGCGAAGTGCCGCTGTTCCAGATCGTCAAGGACCCCAGGCTGGCGCGCCGGCAAGGCGCTTTCGCCGTCATCGCCGCCGGCGGCCGCATCCTCAAGCGCGGCCAGGAGCTCGGCCGCGTGCTTGGTGTCTTCGATACCAAGCTGAAGGTTGTCGAGGCGTGAAGGGAAAGGGGAATTGATGAACTGAAGAATTGAAGAACTGAGGAAAAAGGGCGCTTGGCGGCCGGTGCGGCAGTCGTTTTTCTTCAGTTCCTCAATTCTTCAGTTCTTCAATTCCTTTTGAATCCGAAACCTTCGCTCGGGCAGCGAATCCGGATCCGGCGGCAATTCCGCGCCGCCATTCAGCGCAAGCTGCATGAACACCGTGTCCAGCCAGCGTCCGTGCTTGTAGCCGGATCCTTCCAGGCGCCCGGAATGGCGGAAGCCGAGCTTCTCGTGCAGCCGCACCGAGGCGCTGTCTGCATGGCCGTCGCCGATCACCGCAATGATCTGGCGGAAGCCCGCCGCGCGCGCCGTCTCAATCAGCGCCCGCATCAGCAGCAAGCCCACGCCCTGCCCCTTGGCCTCCGGCGCGACATAGACCGAATCCTCGATGACGAATCGGTAGGCGGGACGCGGCCGGAACGGCCCGGCATAGGCATAGCCGAGCACGATGCCGTCCTTCTCCGCCACGAGATAAGGAAAGCCGCCCGCCGCTAGGGCGTCGAATCGGTTGCCCATTTCCGCGCGGCTCGGCGGCTCCAGCTCGTAGCTCGCCGTGCCGTGCGCGACCGCATCGGCATAGATTTCGGTGATTCGGTCGAGGTCGGCCGCCGTAGCGACCCTGATCGCAGTATTGCTCATAATTTGTGCAGTTCTCGTTCCTGCCTCGATAACAGCAGATGACTGCATTAAAAGGAAGGGCGGCCGTTGGGCCGCCCTTCGCAAAATCTATGGTCCACTGAGACCGGGCAACTGCCTTAGCGGCGGTCGCCCATGAACTGCAGCAGGAACATGAACAGGTTGATGAAGTCGAGATAGAGGCGCAGCGCGCCCATGATCGCCTTGCGGCCGGCGACGTCGGCGACGTCACCTTCGAAATACATCTCCTTGATCTTCTGCGTGTCGTAGGCGGTCAGGCCGGCGAACACCAGCACGCCGATCGCCGAGATGGCGAAAGCGAGCGCCGACGACTGCAGGAAGATGTTGATCAGCATCGCAATCAGCAAGCCGATCACGCCCATGATCAGGAACGAGCCGAACGCCGACAGGTCGCGCCTGGTCGTGTAGCCGTAGAGCGACAGGCCGCCAAAGGCCGCGGCCGTGGCGAAGAAGGTCTGGGTGATGCTGGTGCCGGTGTAGACGAGAAAGATCGTCGACAGCGACAGGCCGACAAGGCCGGCATAGACCCAGAACGTGGCCTGCGCCGCGCCCACGCTCATCGACTGGATGCGGAACGACAGGAACATCACGGCGGCGAGCGGCGCCAGGATGACGACCCAGCGGAACGCGCTTGCATAGATCAGTTGGCCGAAAGCGGTCAGCTGGCCGTCGCCGGTGATGGCGAGCTGGAAGGCGCCCCAGGCGGCAAGGCCGGTGATCAGAAGGCCAAGCCCCATGAGGTTGTAGACTTTGATCATATAGGCGCGCAGGCCTTGATCGATATCGACGCGCACGCCGGGGGCGGCGGACGTCTGGTAGTTGCGAATGGGATCAGCCATTGGAAATCCTCTGTTGCTTCTGCCCCGTCCGGTGACAGGTCATTCGAGACCAGGCGCCGCTGGCGGGGCTCCAGCATGCCTGCGCAAAATATGAGCGTTCTCGACGTCAAGAACAAGACGGTAACGAGGCGCAACGCTTCGTGAGAAGGCAAAAGGCCGGTTTTCGGGTCTTCCGGGCGTCTTTCTTACAAAAATTTAACCGGGCTTACAAAGGTTTAAGCGGGCGGGCGGCTCTCGGCCCCCCGTCAGAGGTTGCGCAGCACCGGCGCCGCCTTGTGGCCGAGCACCCGCCAGGTCCCGGCAAGGCCGATGCCGACGGTGACCGCCAGCGAAACCAGGATCGTCGCCACCGCGACCTGTGGTATGAAATGCGACGGCAGCGTCATGATATGCGCGACCACGAACCAGGCGGCGATGCCGCCGGCGGCAAGCGCGAACAGCGCGGTCGCAAAGCCGATCAGCATATATTCCAGCGAGAAGGCGGTAATCAGCGTTCGTCGCGTCGCGCCGAGCGTCTTCAGCACCACAGCGTCATGGATGCGCGCCCGGTTGCCGGCGGCAAGCGCCCCGGACAGCACCAGCACTGAGGCGATCAGCGCCACGCCGGCGGCGGCGCGGATCGCGGCGCCCAATTGCGCCACCAGCCGGTTGACAATGTCGAGCGCGTCCTTGACGCGCACCGTCGTCACAGCCGGAAAGGCGCGGGTGACGGCGTTGAGCAGCCTTGCATCGTCGGCCGCAGTGGCTTGTTTGTCGGTCAGTGTCGCCAGCCAGCCATGCGGCGCCCCGGCGAAGGTGTTGGGCGAAAACACCATGACGAAGTTGATGCCCATCGTCTCCCACTCGACCTGGCGGAAATTGGCGATCCTCGCGGTGACGTTGCGTCCAAGCACATTGACGGTGACGGTGTCGCCGAGCTTCAGCCCGATCGCGTTGCCCTCTTCGGCCGAGAACGACACCAGCGGCTCGCCGGAATAGTCCTGCGGCCACCACGCGCCTTCGGTCAGCGTCGCATTTTCCGGCTGCTTCGCGTCATAGGTCAGGCCGCGGTCACCGCGCAGCACCCAGGCGCCGTCGGCCGGGATCTTCACCTTGTCGACGTCGACGCCGTTGAGCGCCATGATGCGGCCGCGCAGCATCGGCACCTTGACCAGCGTTCCCCGCGGCGACTCCTTGCCGATAAGGCCGGCGAAGGCGTCGACATCGCTGTTCTGGATGTCGACGAAGAAGAAGTTCGGCGCCCGCTCCGGCAGGCTGCCAGAGATCTGCCGCCTGAGATTCCCGTCAATCAGCGCCAGGGTGACGAGAAGCGTCAGCCCGAGGCCGAGCGATAGCACCACCGAGGGCGTCAGCGCTCCGGGACGGTGGATGTTGCCGAGCGCCAGCCGCAGCGAGACGGAGCGCACACGCGGGCTCTTTTTTGCCGCCCACTGCACCAGCGCGGCCACCAGCCGCAGCACCAGGAAGGCGAAGACCGTGGCGCCGACGAAGATCGAGGCGATGCGGTAGTCGTTGGCCGAAAGGATCGCCAACGCCGCCAGCGCCAGCACGATCGCGAGCGCCGCGCCCGTATAGGGCAGGCGCGGCAGGCCCCGGCTTTCAAAGCCCATTTCGCGGAACAGCGCGGTTGCCGGCACGTCGCGGGCGCGGCCGAGCGGCAAAAGCGCGAAAGCCAGCGTCACCAGCAGGCCGAACAGCGCGGCAAGGGCCAGCGCGCCAGGATAGAAGCCGCCTTGCGCCGGCACCGGGATGACCGACTGCAGAAGCGCGCTCGCCACGAACGGCATCGCGGCGCCGACGATAAGCCCGAGCACGATGCCGAGGCCCGCAATCAACAGGATCTGCACCAGATAGACGGTGAAGACGAAGCCGCCCGAGGCGCCGAGGCTCTTGAAGGTGGCGATGACGCCGCGCTTGCCGTCGAGATAGGCGCGCACGGCGTTCGCCACGCCGACGCCGCCGACCACCAGCGCCGTCAGCCCGACCAGCGTCAGGAATTGCGAGAAGCGCTCGATATTGGCGGAGAGCGCGGGGGCGGCGTTGCTGCGCGTGCGGATCGACCAGCCGGCCTGCGGGAAATCCTTCGCGGCTTGAGCCTGGATGTCCTTGATCCGCGCCTCGGACGTGCCGTCGGGCAGGCGCACCTTATAGGCGTTCTCGACAAGGCTGCCGGGCTGCACCAGGCCGGATGCGGCAAGGCCCTGGCGCGAAATCATTAGCCGCGGCGCGAAACCGAAACCGTCCGACACCGCATCCGGCTCGCTGACCAGCCTCGCCCGCAATTCGAAAATGGCGCTGCCGAGTTTCAACCTGTCGCCGATGTGAAGATTGAGCCGGTCGAACAACAGGTCGGGCGCGGCGGCGCCGAACACGCCGGAGCTTTCGCCGAACAATTGCTCCTTCGGCAGCGCCGGATCCGTTTCCAGAGCGCCGAAGAGCGGATAGGCGTCGTCGACGGCCTTTGCCTCGACCAGCGCCTGGTCCGAGCCGTCCTCCAGCCGCGCCATCGAGCGCATGCCGGAATTGAGCGAGACAGTGCCGAGGCCCTTGATGAAGCCGAGCTCCGCATCGGAAGCGCTGCGCTGGTTGACCTGGAAGCGCAAATCGCCGCCAAGCAGCGTCTGGCCCTGATTGGCGACGCCGGCCGAGATCGCCTGCGCCACCGAATTGACGCCGCCGATCGCCGCGACGCCCAGCGCGATGCAGCCGAGGAAGATCATGAAGCCGGACAGTCCGCCGCGCATCTCGCGCAGCGAGAAGCGGATGGCAAGCTTCAGGGTTCGAAGCCGGGCGGCCGCCATGCCTCTATGCCGTCACTTTGAGCAAAGGCGCATCCTCGATCCGCCCCGAACGCATCGAGACCTGGCGCGCACAACGCCCGGCCAGCGCCGGATCATGCGTCACCAGCACCAGCGTCATGCCGCGCTCCGCCGCCTTGGCGAACAGGAGATCGGCGATCTGCTTTCCCGTCACCTGGTCGAGGTTGCCGGTCGGCTCGTCGGCGATGAGGATGCGCGGCGACGGCGCCAGCGCCCGCGCGATCGCCACGCGCTGCTGCTCGCCGCCGGAAAGCTCTCCCGGATAATGCGTCACGCGGTCGCTCAGGCCGACCGCCGCGAGCTCCCGCGCGGCCACCCCGAACGGATCGGTATGGCCGGCGAGCTCCAGCGGCACGGCGACATTTTCCAGCGCCGTCATGTTGGGGATGAGATGGAAGGATTGGAACACGATGCCGATGTTTCGCCCCCGAAACGAAGCAATCTGATCCTCGCTTTTGTTATTGATCAGCTCGCCGGCGATCCGGACGGTGCCCGAATCGACTCTTTCCAGCCCGGCAAGGACCATCAGCAGCGTGGACTTGCCGGAGCCCGACGGACCGACAATGCCGGTGGCTTCGCCGGCCGCCACGTCGAGGCTCACATCTTTCAGCACATGGACGGAGGACGCGCCCTCGCCGAGCGTCAGCGATATGTCCCTCAGCGCAATGACGGCTTCTGTCACAATGAAAGCGCCCTATATGTGAAAAAAGGAGACGGCCGCTGTCTCCTCCCTTGGATTGTTCCGGTCATATGGGGCTCGCCGCATGGCTTTCAAACACCGTTTTGCCGCAGCCCTCCTCCTTTTCCTCGGCCTTTGCGCCGCCATCTCGCCGGCGCGCGCCGCAACCTTCACCATAGTCGGCTTCGGCGACAGCCTGATGGCTGGCTACAGCCTTGGACCGGGCCAGGGTTTCACCGACAGGCTGCAAGCGGCTCTGAAGGCGAAGGGCCTCGATGTCGCCGTCGCCAATGCCGGCGTGTCGGGCGACACATCGAGCGGCGGGCTGGCGCGGCTCGACTGGTCGGTGCCGGACGGCACAAGGCTGGTGATCCTCGAGCTTGGCGCCAACGACATGCTGCGCGGCCTTTCGCCCAAGATCGCCGAGAAGAACCTCGACGCCATGCTCGGCAAGCTGAAGCAACGCAACATTCCGGTGCTTCTGGCCGGCATGCGCGCCGCGCCCAATCTCGGCGCCGATTACCAGAAGGCCTTCGATGCCATCTATCCGCGGCTTGCCGAAAAATACCGCGTTCCGCTCTATCCGTTCTTTCTCGACGGCGTCGTCGGCCATCCCGACTGCCAGCTCGAAGACGGCCTGCATCCCAATCCCCGGGGTGTCGACGTCATGGTCGAGCGCATCCTGCCCGTGGTCGAAAAGGCGATCGCCGACAATGGAGGGAAGTCATGAGTCCGTAATGCCACGCTTTCCGCTGGGGAAACTTTGTGGACAACAAACCGCTTGCCCCGCGCCAATATCGATGATTCGCTAGGAACGAGAGTTTCGATTCGAGGACAGGAGGCTTTACATGCCACGTCTTTTCACCGCCCTCGAAATTCCGCGTGATGCCGCACTCTCTTTGTCCCTGCTCCGCGGCGGGCTGCCCGGAGCGCGCTGGATCGATGTCGAAAACTACCATCTGACGCTGCGTTTCATCGGTGATGTCGAGGGCCATGTCGCCGACGAAATCGCCAACGCCCTCGACAGGGTCGACCGCCCCTCTTTCCAGATGACGCTCTCCGGGGTCGGCGCCTTCGGCGGCAAGAAGCCGCATGCGGTGTGGGCCGGCGTGTCGGCCTCGCCCGACCTGACGGCGCTGCAGGGCGAGATCGACCGCATCTGCCAGCGGCTCGGCCTGCCGGCCGACCCACGCAAGTTTTCGCCGCATGTGACGCTGGCGCGCCTGCGCAATGGGAGCCCGCTCGATGTCGCGCAATATCTTTCGGCGCGCGGCAATTTCGCGGCATTGCCCTTCCGCGTCGGCCGCTTCGTCCTGATGTCGTCGCGCGATTCGGTCGGCGGCGGTCCCTACATCGTCGAGGAAGCCTGGCCGCTGGTCGGCGAAGCGCTGGCCCCAAGCCGCTTCGCCAGCGCATCCGACGCCTCGCGGATCATGCGGTAGACCGAGGCGAAGGCCTCGGCGCCGTCGTAATAGGGATCGGGAACGTCCACGGCCTTTCCCGTGGCAAAATCCAGATAGAGATGGATGCGGTCGTGCGCGGCCTGCGGCGCCAGCGCCTTGAGGTCGCGCACATTCGCCCGGTCCATGCCGAGGATCAGGTCGTACCGCGAAAAATCCTCCGGCAGCACCTTGCGCGCCCGCTGCCCTGAAATGTCGACGCCGTGCCTTGCCGCCACCGCGATCGAGCGCCGGTCCGGCTCCTGGCCGGCATGCCAGCCGCCCGTCCCGGCCGAATCGATCACCAGACCCTGGTCTTTGCCTTGCTCGGTCAGGACGGCCCGGAACACGCCCTCGGCCAGCGGCGAGCGGCAGATGTTGCCAAGGCAGACGAACAGAATGGATTTTATGGGCTTTGCGCTCATCGATCCGGCGCTATGGTTGGATCATCTGCGAATAGCACAGGGACCGGACATGAACAGGGAAAAACTCAACAAGGAAGCGATCGTCGCCGCGCTTGCGGAACTTGACGGCTGGTCGCTCGCCGCCGACGGCGCCTCCATCAAGCGCAGCTTCGTCTTCAAGAATTTCTCCGAGGCCTTCGCCTTCATGACGCGCGTGGCGCTGGCGGCCGAAAAGATGGACCATCACCCGGACTGGTCGAATGTCTACAAGACCGTCGACGTGACGCTGAACACGCATGACGCAGGCGGCGTCACGGCGCTGGATATCGAGCTCGCCAAGCGGATGAACGTGTATTTCGGCTGAGAGCGAGCGGACTTCGTCATTCCAGGGCGGAGCAAGGAGCGAAGCGACGCGCGCAGACCCTGGAATCCATTCCGTGACCTTTGCCGAGAATTGCAGCGGGGCAGCATTTTGCACCGTGAGCAGCGCTCGTATGTCACGGAATGGATCCTCGGGTCTGCGCGCGTCGCTTCGCTCCTTGCTCCGCCCGTGGATGACGATCGGAGGGATGCCTTGGCCAACTATCGTACTGAGGCGATTGCCATGCTTGTTATTGTTGCGAGTTCGATTTTAGATCGACGCACCCCTAAACTCTTGTAGCCGCCTCCCGCTTTCACCACATTTTCCCGCGGCGAGCCGCCCGCAACGATGCACGCGGCCGCCAAGGAGCGATTGATGGCGCAAGGTACCGGTTTCGATTTCTTCGGCTTCGGCGACAAGCTCGCCGGCGAAGGCGAGGTCCGCGAAAAATTCTGGCGCACCGCCAAGAAGGCGGCGCGGCAGATTCCGTTCATGGACGAGGTTGTCGCCGCCTATTATTGCGCCATGGACAGGGACACGCCGTTGCGCGCCAAGGCCACCCTGCTCGGCGCGCTCGGCTATTTCGTCCTGCCGTTCGATTTCATTCCCGATTTCGTCGTCGGCCTCGGCTTCACCGACGACCTTGCCGTGCTGACCGCGGCGATCACCGCCGTCAGCGCGCATATCACGCCTGCCCACAGGCAGGCCGCCAAAGACGCGCTGGCGGACAAGAGCTGATCCCGGCTGCCTTCAGGCCCGCAAATCGGCGCGGACGAAAAGACAAACTCTTGCCGTTTTCGTGGCATCCAACTCCGCGCCGGGACGTCGCGCCGGCATCAATCCACAGTGGCGGCGCGGATGGTGGCGGTTTCCTGGGGTGGGTTCCTTTTCTTCAAGGACGATTCACCGTTTGGTAACCCTGATTAAATCAAAATGAAGCGACGGCAGGACGCCACGCGGCCCGCCTCCGCACCATTTGGAATACGGGAAGAACGATGCGCGGATTGATTGCTATAGTTTCCAGCCTGGTCTTGGCGGCCTCGGCGGCGCCGGCGTTGGCGCAGCAGGCGACCAAGATCGGCCAGCACAACGCCTGGGGCACCTACAGCTATCAGTCGGCCGCCGGCAAGGTCTGCTACGTGCTGACCGTGCCCACCGACAAGCAGCCGCCGTCGCTCGATCATGGCGACATGTTCTTCTTCGTCAGCCAGCGGCCCGGACAGCAAGTCTCCTACGAGCCGCAGTTCATCGCCGGCTACAACTTCCAGGAAGGCTCGAAGGCCACCGTCACCATCGACAAGAAGAGCTTCTCGATGTTCACCCGCGGCAAGTCGGCCTGGGTCGAGAACGCGGCGGAAGAGCCGGTGCTGATCGCCGCCATGAAGACCGGTTCCGACATGAAGGTGCAGGCCAAGTCCGGCCGCGGCAATCCAACTTCCTACGTCTTCTCGCTGAAAGGCATCTCGGCCGCGCTGGCCTCGATCGCCAAGTGCAAATAGGCGGGAACCGCATTCGAACCTGACGCAAGGCCGGACATCATGCCCGGCCTTTTGTTTGTGATGGCGCTCAGCCCTGCGCCGGCTCTGGCTGCGCCCTGCGCCGTCGGATCGCCTCGGCAATGAAGACGCGCGACAGCGCGTGGTAGAGAGGTTCGTTGGAGATCAGCCTCGCCGTGCCGTAGCCCAGCATCGACGCGCACATCAGCGCGATCACATTGTCGTGGTTGCCGGTCATCTCGAGAATGATGACGAAGGCCGTCATCGGCGCCTGCACGACGCCGGCGAAATAGCCGGCCATGCCGAGCAGCGCCGCCGTGCCGGTGGCCGTGCCGAAGACCAGGCCGAGCGTGCTGCCCAGCCCCGCGCCCACCGCCAGCGACGGCGCGAAGAGGCCGCCGGGAATGCCCGACACCATCGACAAGAGGCCGGCTGCGAATTTCTCGACGAAGAAGAAGGCCGGCAGCGGCGTGCCTTCGATCGCGCCGCGCGCCTGCATATAACCGGTGCCGAAGGTCGATCCTCCGGAGGCGATGCCGATCGCGGCGACGGCCAGGCCGCAGACAGCCGCCACGACCAGCGTGCGCGGCAGCGGCTGCAGCGTGTTCCAGCGCCGGATGCGGCGCATGACCTTCAGCGCCGAGAGCGAGAACAGCGCGCCGACACCGCCGCCGATGACGCCGCAGGCGAGCACCAGCGGCCAGTCCGTGGCGAAGGCGACCGTGTCCCTGGCGACGCCGAAATAGGTGTAGTTGCCGAGCAGCCCGAGCGAGGCGAGGCCGGCCAGGATCACCGCCGTCAGCACCAGCCCGTTGGTGCGCGCCTCGTAGGCCCGGCCCATTTCCTCGATGGCGAAGACGATGCCGGCAAGCGGCGTGTTGAAGGCGGCGGCGATGCCGGCGGCGGAGCCCGCCAGGATCAGGCCGCGCGCCTGCGCCATGCCGCCCCAGCGCGCCGCCTGCAGCATCAGCGAAGCGCCGACCTGTACTGTCGGGCCCTCGCGCCCGATCGAGGCGCCACAGGCGAGGCCGACGATGGTCAGCGCGATCTTGCCCACCACCAGCCTCAGCGACAGGATCCGGCTGCGGTCTTCCTCGTCGCGCAGATGCCGCGCCGCGATCGCCTGCGGAATGCCGCTGCCTTGCGAGCCCGGAAAGAAGGAATGCGCAAGCCAAGCGCAAAGGACGAAACCGAGCGGCGTCACGACGAGCGGCAGATAGAAGCGCCAGCCGCCGTCATTGCCCGTCATGAGATGGAACAGGGCCTGCGCGCGGTCGGCGAGCAGGGCGAACAGGACGCTGATCAGGCCGATCGATATGGCGCCGGCCCAGAAGACGAGACGCGGTTGCCAGACGCGCCGCGACATCCACATGGCGTGGGAACGCCGCAGCATGCGGTATTTTCGGGATATGCCGGCCATGACCGTCCTCGTGATGGTTACCCGCCCTAGCACACTCGCCGGGTCGATCAACCCGGGAGGGCGAGCCCGACGCCATGTCAGTCAGGTCGAGGAGCAGTGCTCAAGGGGACGTTGCCGGATGGCGGATAACCCGCCGGCACACCGGCCGGCGGGGAGGTCGGCAGGCAGGACCGGCGAGGTCACATCGCCATTTTTTCACATTCGGCCTGAGCCTTCTTGGTCGACGTGTCGATCATGTAGGCCTTGCCCTTGGCGTCGGTGATCATCATCATGCAATGCTTGATCGGCTTGGCCATCTTCATCATTTCGGCGCTCATCTTGGCGTCCGGCATCATGGTGCCCATGTGGCCGTCCGGCATGATCGCGGTGACCTGTCCGCCCTTCATCATCGTCATGGCGCCCATCGTGTCCTCGGCAAGGGCCTGCGAGGCGCAAAGACCGGCGAGGCCGGCAATGAGTGCGAACTTGATCGAGTGCATTTGAACAACTCCCATTGTTGAGGGGCATGGTCGCCCCTTTCAGGTTCGCGGATGCGTTTCGATTGGTTACGCCAACACGAAGATGTGATCTGTTTTCAAGGGCCATCGCCAGTCGCGGCCTTCTCCCCCTGTGGGAGAAGGTGGATCGGCGCGCAGCGCCGAGACGGATGAGGGGTGTTCCAGTGAACACCAACGCCTCACTCCGCTGGAGCACCCTCATCCGACCGAGCTTCGCTCGGCCACCTTCTCCCACAAGGGGAGAAGGAAAGCGGGGCGCATGACTCCGGCGCCGGGCTGTGCTATGCGCCGCGTTTCCTGTGCGGCCGGTGCTGAAATCGGCCGCAAATCGCTTATATTGGCGCCACCATGACCATTTCGCTTGATCTTACCGCCGAAGGCGCACGTGACGCCTTGCGCCGCGCAGCACCGGCCGAGAAGCCGTCGCTGATCGGCCTGACCCGTGCCGAGCTCGGCGAGGCGCTTGTCGGCGCCGGCATCGTGCCGGAGCGCCAAGCCAAGATGCGCGCGCAGCAGCTCTGGCACTGGATGTATGTGCGCGGCGTCTCCGACTTCGCCCATATGTTCAACATCTCCAAGGACCTGCGCGCCGAGCTCGACAAGCATTTCACCGTCGCCCGGCCCGAGATCGTCGAGGAGCAGATCTCTGCCGACGGCACGCGCAAATGGCTGTTCCGCTTTCCGCCGCGCGGCGCCGGCCGTCCGGTCGAGATCGAGACCGTCTATATTCCCGAGGAAGGCCGCGGCACGCTCTGCATTTCCTCGCAGGTCGGCTGCACCCTGACCTGCTCCTTCTGCCACACCGGCACGCAGAAGCTGGTGCGCAACCTCACCGCCGAGGAGATCCTGGCGCAGCTGCTCACCGCGCGCGACCGCCTCGGCGATTTCCCCGACCGCGACACGCCGGACGGCGCCATTGTGCCGGCCGAGGGCCGCAAGGTATCCAACATCGTCATGATGGGCATGGGCGAGCCGCTCTATAATTTCGAGGCGGTGAAGAAGGCGCTGCTGATCGCCTCCGACGGCGACGGGCTGTCGCTGTCGAAGCGGCGGATCACGCTTTCGACCTCCGGCGTGGTGCCGGAAATCTTCCGCACTGGCGAGGAGATCGGCGTGATGTTGGCGATCTCGCTGCACGCCACCAATGACGAACTGCGCGACCTGCTGGTGCCGATCAACAAGAAGTTCCCGCTGAAGGAACTGATCGCCGCCTGCAAGGCTTATCCCGGCCTCTCCAATGCCAAGCGCATCACCTTCGAATATGTGATGCTGAAGGATGTCAACGATTCCCTCGACGACGCCAAGGCGCTGGTCAAGCTGCTCAAAGGCATTCCGGCCAAGATCAACCTGATCCCGTTCAACCCGTGGCCGGGCACCAACTACCAGTGCTCGGACTGGGAAACGATCGAAAAGTTTGCCGACTATATAAACAATGCCGGCTATGCTTCGCCGATCCGCACCCCGCGCGGCCGCGATATCCTCGCCGCCTGCGGCCAGCTGAAGTCGGAGTCGGAGCGCATGCGCAAGGTTGACCGGCTGGCGCTCGAAGCCATGATGATCGCGGGACACGGCGAGGCGTGAGGCGCATCATCGCCTACCTCATTCGCTTCGCCGTCATCCTGATCGGCTATGTCGTCGGCTCGCTGGCGGCGAGCGCCTTCCTCAACATCCTGGTCCTGGCGCATCTGGGCTACACCCCGGCCGATCCGGAGCCGACGGCGACCGCCTCGCTCTATTTCTCGGTGCCTTTCGTGGCGCTGTTCGTCGCCTATTTCGCCTTCATGCCGGCGGCGGTCGTCATTTTGACCGCCGAAGTGCTCGGCCGGCGCGACTGGCTGTTTTACGCGCTGGGCGGCGCCGTCATCGCACTCGTTTTCCTCCGCTTCGTGCACAATGTGGGCGACGCCGATTTCGATGTCACCGAAACCAATGCCCGGCTGGCCGTGATCGGCGCCGGCATGGTCGGCGGCATCTTCTATTGGCTCTCCGCCGGCCGCTGGGCCGGAAGCTGGCGGCGCGAGGCGCTGCTCGACCTGGAGCGGTAGGCTGCTCCCGGATCAACTGAGCCAAACTCCGGCTTGACCCCGGTTCGATGCTCCCGCATCACTGGACCATGCCGAAGATGCCGCAACCGGGCGCCAAGCCCCTCGTCACGCCCCTTGCAGCACAGGGATTGAGACCCGTCTTTGTCGACCGCTGGAGCGACAAGATCCGAATCCGCACGCTCAGGCCGGCGGATGTGACACCCGAGATCGAAGCTTGGCTAGCCGATCCCGCCGTCATGGAAGGATTGAACGCGCCGCAAAAAGCGATGGGCCTCGATGCCTTCCGGGCCTATGTCGCCAGCTTCGATAATCTGAAGCGCAATCTCATGACGATCCTCGGTCTGCCAGACGGCCAGCCGCTCGGCCTGGCCGTCATGGAGGTCGATCTCCGGCACCGGCTCGGCTCGTTGCACTTGATTATCGGCGATCCGGAGAACCGGGGTAGGAATGTTGCCTTTGAGGCATCTGCCGTTCTGCTCAGGCATTTCTTTCGCGAGCGAAAGCTCGAGAAGGTGACCTTTCAGCCGCTGGCGCGTAACGCCGCGGCTATCGCCGTGTGCGAACGTTTCGGACTGCGGCTGGAAGGCACGTTGCGGGCTCATCGCATAGATGGCCGGACCGGCAAGCGCCTCGACCAGATGCTCTACGCGCTGACATTGGAAGAATATGACGAACGCGTTCGCGCCTTGGTGGCGGCCGGCATGGTTCGACCCTTCGCCGGCCCTGGTCTCCCGACCCAAAAACTGCCCTAAAAACGGTACGCTACGCCGAATTTTACTGTATCGAGGGACGGTCGGAAGCTCGCGCCAGCCGTGCCGCCCGGCCCAGGTTCGATCTTGTCGAATGCGTAGTGGAGGTATTCCCCTTTCAAGGACCAGTTCGGCGCGAGTGCATACTCCGCGCCCAAGCCGATCACGCCGCCCACCTTCACGCCTGAAAAATCCGCAGTTGACCCGACTGGCGCAAAAATGGAACGGTCATAGGAAGTTGCCCGAAAATGCCCGGCAGCCACGCCACCGGTGACATAGGCAAGGAGTTGGTCGGTCGGCGTGTAACCGGCTCTCAGCCTCGCCGTCGCGACCCAGTCGACGTCGTAAGTATAGGCTTCGCCCTTGCCGAGAAGGTCTAGGTGGCCGAATTTTGTGTCGTGCATGCCGACGAAATCGAAATCGCCGGCGACGCCGTAAACGAAGTTCCCGCTCTGCCAATCGTGCCCGGCATAGATGCCGCCGAGATAACCATCCTTTTGATGGCTGCCGCCGAAGTTTGTCGTGTCGGCATCGAAATCGACGGAGGAGTGGGCATAGCCGCCCTCCACGCCGACATAAGATCCCGACCAGTTATAGGTCGCCTCCTGCGCGCTGGCCTCGCAGACCAGCCCGATCACGGCAACGGATGCCAAGAGTAAGCTCTTCATTAGTCCCCCAATATGCCCTAGCGAATCTTCTAGGTGGGCAGAATCCTGGGGGCAAGAGCAGCAATGCAACAGCGCCGGCGAATTTTACGCGATGGCTAACGCCCTACTTCGCCTGCGCGGTCAGGATCTTGAGCGCGAAGGCCGAGAACACGCCGCCGAACAGATAGTCGACCACGCGCGTCACCCGCGGGCTCGCCTTCATCGCCGCCGAAAATTTCTCCGCCGCCAGCACCATCGGCGCCGTCACCGGGATCGACAGCACGATGAACATCACGCCGAGGAAGAACAGTTTTCCGGACGCGTTCGGATCGTGCGCGGAGACGAATTGCGGCAGGAAAGTCATGAAGAACAGGATGATCTTCGGGTTGAGCAGGTTGACGCCGAGCCCGGCCGCCCAGCTGCGGAACAGCGAAACCTGCGGTCCCGTCCTCTTCTCCGGCGAAAAGGCCGAGCCTTTCGTCACCGCTTGAAAAGCCAGGAACACCAGATAGCCGGCGCCAAAAATCTTCAAGACGAAAAAGGCCATCGGCGAAGCGACGATCAGCGCGGAGATGCCTACCACCACCAGCGTGGTGTGGATCAGTGTGCCGCAGAGCGCGCCGGCCATGGAGGCGAAGCCGGTGGCGCGGCCCTGGCTCAGCGTGCGCGACACGAACAGCGTCATGTCCGGCCCAGGCGTGATCGCCAGGATGATGGTGGCGATGGCGAACTGGATGAGCGTCGAAGTGTCGGGAATGAAGGACATGGAAGGCCCGGTTTCGTGATGGTTTGCGAGTTTATAACGCGGCTGCCCCAGTCGCGCCAGCCGCGGCGATGGGGTTCTCCTGCTCACCTTCGTCTCTTGCGCCGCCCGGAAAGGCCGTGATACCTCGCCCGCGAAGCTATTTTCCCGCGGAACCGCCAAAAATGTCCAAGACCAAGAACGTCAAGAAAGTCGTGCTCGCCTATTCCGGCGGCCTCGACACCTCCATCATCCTGAAATGGCTGCAGACCGAACTCGGCGCCGAAGTCGTCACCTTCACCGCCGATCTCGGCCAGGGTGGTGAGCTCGAGCCGGCGCGCCGCAAGGCCGAGATGATGGGCATCAAGGACATCCGCATTGTCGACGTGCGCGAGGAATTCGTCGCCGACTTCGTCTTCCCGATGTTCCGCGCCAACGCCGTCTATGAAGGCACCTACCTGCTCGGCACCTCGATCGCCCGGCCGCTGATCTCCAAGCACCTGGTCGAGATCGCCAGGGAAACCGGCGCCGACGCCATTGCCCATGGCGCCACCGGCAAGGGCAACGACCAGGTCCGCTTCGAATTATCCGCCTATGCGCTGAATCCGGACATCAAGGTCATTGCGCCGTGGCGCGACTGGTCGTTCAAGTCGCGCACCGACCTTCTCAACTTCGCCGAGCAGCATCAGATCCCGGTGCCGAAGGACAAGCGCGGCGACGCCCCGTTCTCGGTCGACGCCAACCTCCTGCACTCCTCATCCGAGGGCAAGGTGCTGGAGGATCCGTGGAGCGAGCCGCCGGAATTCGTGCATCAGCGCACCGTCTCGCCGATGGATGCGCCCGATGTCGTCACCGAGATCGAGATCGAGTTCCTCAAGGGCGATCCTGTCGCGCTCAACGGCAAGAAGCTGTCGCCGGCCACAATGCTGGCGGCGCTCAACGACCTCGGCCGCGACAACGGCATCGGCCGCCTCGACCTGGTCGAGAACCGCTTCGTCGGCATGAAGTCGCGCGGCGTCTACGAGACGCCCGGCGGCACCATCCTGATCGCCGCCCACCGCGCGATCGAATCGATCACGCTCGACCGCGGCGCCGCGCACCTCAAGGACGAGCTCATGCCGCGCTACGCCGAGCTCATCTATAACGGCTTCTGGTTCTCGCCCGAGCGCGTGATGCTGCAGGCGATGATCGACAAGAGCCAGGAAGACGTCGAAGGCACGGTGCGGCTGAAGCTCTACAAGGGCAATGTCATCGTCACCGGCCGCAAGTCGAAGAAAACGCTCTACTCGGATGCGCTGGTCACCTTCGAGGACGACCGCGGCGCCTACGACCAGAAGGACGCCGAGGGCTTCATCCGGTTGAACGGGCTGCGCCTCAGGACGCTCGCGGCAAGGAACCGTCGCTGAAATTGCGGATCTCCCCTACGGGTGAGATGTCCTGTGGGGCAGAGGAGCGTGCTGTCCCGTCAATCTGTCCTTCGTCATTCTAGGGCGGAGCAAGGAGCGAAGCGACGCGCGAAGACCCTAGAATCCATGCCGTGACGCCTGAGCGCCGCCACGGTGCAGAACGCTCACCAACCAATTCCGCGAAACAGCTCGAACCATTCCGGATTGGTCTTCTCGATCAGTTCAATCTTCCATCGCTGTGGCCAGCGTTTCAGTGACGTCTCACGCTGGATGGCATCAGCGATGTCGAAATATTCCTCGTACCAGACGAGACGCTGCACACCGCAACGGCTGGCGAAGCTGGAACCTTGGCCATTCTTGTGCTCGGGTATGCGGCGGGCAAGGTCATTGGTGACACCGATATAGATCGTGCCCCCTTTCTGGCTAGCAGTCATGTAGACATAGCCGGTCATCTGGCGATCCTAGCTGGCGCAGCCATCGGCGCCTATTCTGGACCGCAGCATTCTACGGCCAATGCCATGGCATGGATTCTAGGGTCTGCGCGCGTCGCTTCGCTCCTTGCTCCGCCCTAGAATGACGAAGCACAGGTCGCTCCGCGAGGCCCCAAGGCGCCCCGAGGGAAGTGATCCCCACTTTCCCGGCTTTTGCCAATCTCCACAAACAAAAAAGCCCGGCGCTTGGCCGAGCTTTTCCGTGGAATGACGACCTCGATCAGTTGGCGTCAATCGCCTCGGCGATACGGGCGATGGCCTGCTGGTAGACGCTGGCCGAGTTCCAGCCCGCGATCGCGCCCATATTGGCCTCGTAGCTCGCGCCGGCCTGCCAGCCATGCGCCTTGAGATAGTTGGCGGTAGAAGCCAGCGCCGTATTGCGGTCGCGCAGGTTGCCGCTGCCGACGCCATATTTCAGCACGTTTCCGGGCAGGAACTGGGTGTGGCCGATCTCGCCATGCATGGCGCCGACCGAGGAGGCGCTCAGCGCGCCGCGATCGACCAGCTTCAGCGCCGCGATGGCGTGCGGGGTGAAGTAGTCCGGGCGGCGGCAGTCATAGGCGAGCGTCAGGATGGCCGACACCGTGTTCTGATTGCCCATCGAGGCGCCGAAGCCGGTTTCCATGCCCCAGATGGCGAGCAGCACGCCCGGCGGCACGCCATAGGTCCGCTCGATATCGGCGAACATCGCCGCGTTGGCCTTCTTCAGCGCGCGGCCTCTCGAGATGATCGCGGACGCCCCGCGGCGTTTCATGAAAGCCTCCACCGAGCCGCTGAAAGCCTTGTGGATGGCGCGATCGGCCGAAATCGTCCTTGTCGCGTAGGTCGCCCCCTCCAGCGCCGAAAGCCCCCTTTGGCCGACGCCGTTGGCCTTGGCCTCGGCGGCAAAGTCCTGCTTCCAGGCGTCGAATCCGGCGCCGTTCTTGCCGCAGCTGGCCGCGGCTTCGGCGCCTGTCGCCAGCCCCAGCATCGCCACCACCGCCGCGGCGGCCGCGAAAATTCTTCTTTTGGCAAAAAATGCCATGTCCTTCTCCTGGTTGCCTTGAATCACGTCCCGATTGCGAATTTGCCAGCGAAACGCCCGGTTGTCACCGTCCTCGCGGGGGACGTAAAACCTGACACTGGCGAAAGAAGGGCAATAGCCTGCGATCGGCTATCAGGTGTGGCGGGCCTGCCTCATGAAAGACGTTGATGTCGTGATCATTGGCGCCGGTCCGGCGGGACGTGCCACGGCTAAAGAGCTCACGCCCTTTTGACCGGAAACCCGAGAAATCATGGAACAATTCGTGAGCGGCCGAAAGGCGCTTTAGCCGGAACGCATAAG
Organism: Mesorhizobium sp. ESP-6-4; assembly: GCF_020164735.1. NCBI lineage: Bacteria > Pseudomonadati > Pseudomonadota > Alphaproteobacteria > Hyphomicrobiales > Phyllobacteriaceae > Mesorhizobium > Mesorhizobium sp. ESP-6-4. The sequence goes on along the minus strand of NZ_JAIUGS010000023.1, from coordinate 58,404 downwards.
CTTTGGTTTCGTTTCCGACCGCGAGGGAGCGTGGAAAAACGGAGTGAAACCATGAAACGCGTACTGTTTCCGGCGCTTGCCGGCGCGCTGTTCGCCATGTCGGGCACGGCCTTGGCCGACACTGCCGTCTCGGCGGTGGCCGATCTCAATGTGCGCGCCGGCCCCGGCCCGCAATATCCCGTGATTGGCGTGCTGGCCGCCGGCCAGTCGGCAACGCTCACCGGCTGCATCGCGAACAGCAAATGGTGCACGATCGCCGAAGCGGGCGGCAATGGCTGGGTCTATTCCGACTATGTGACAGGTGATTTCGGCGGCAGCCGCGTCGTGCTGACACGCCGGCCGGCCAATGCCGGCATCGCCGTCGTGTCGCCGCCGACCGATAACATCTACACCACGGACAGCTACACCGGCGCCATCGTTCCCGGCGACGACGCCATCGAATCGATCGGCAGACCGCCGGCCGAGGTCGGCACCTATGTCACCACGCACCGGGTCGATCCGGTCTATCTCGAGGGCGAGGTGGTAACCGGAGCCACGCTGCCCGACACGGTCGAGCTGCGCGAGATCCCCGATTACCGGTATCGCTATGTCTATGTGAACAACCAGCCGGCGCTGGTCGACCCCGGCACGCGGCGCATCGTCTATGTGATGCGCTGATCAGGCTTGATCGTCGTCAGACGAGCGGCCGCCGGCGATGGCGGCCGTTTCTTTTCCGTGCTGACGGCTCAGCCGGCTTGCCTGCGTTCAATGCACACGTTTGGGATTGGCCGAAGCGTCCGAACTTCGTCATCCACGGGCGGAGCGGAAGCGAAGCGGACGCGTAGACCCGAGGATCCATTCCGTGACCCGGCCGAAGAGCGCAGCGGGGCAGAATTCTGCACTGTGGCAACGCTCGGAAGTAACGGAATGGATCCTCGGGTCTGCGCCGCGTCGCTTCGCTCCTTGCTCCGCCCGTGGATGACGACGAGATGGGCGTTCCAGCTAATCTCCTACCGTCGTGATCGCGCGTTAGTGTTCCGTGGTACGAATTTGATGTTCGTGCCCTCAACGCGATCCAGTCAGTCCCGGCTCAAAGCAGGGTAATCGCGCGGTAACCACCGACCTCCTACACAATACAGCCGAAAGCCTTCGGCAGGGGAGCCGCGTGACGATCGAAAATGCCGCCTTCGAGCGCTATCGCCGCTCGCCGAACGAAAAGACCAATTTGCTGCGGCTGTTCTTCGGCACGGCAATCGTCATTGCCTTCTGGATGGCGGCGACGGCCGTCGTGCTGTTTGCCGGCACCTATGTCTACATCGTCTGGCGCCTGCCCGGCCCCTCGACCGGGCAGTACATGCAGGACTTCCTGGCATCGCCCGTCGGCATCCTCAGCGCGCTGAGCTCCTTTGCCGGCATCTGGATCGGCCTGTGGGTGACGATGCGATTGGTGCACGGCGAGCCGCTGTCGGCTCTCTTTGGCGTCACCCGCTGCATCGCTGGCGGCGATTTTTTGAAGGGCCTGGTCGCGGTGCTGATCACCTCGCTGTTCTCCGAGGTGCTGCTCTATTGGCTGCAGCCGGAGATCGCGCGCGGACCGATCACCCTGTCGTCCTGGCTGCTTTTCCTGACGCCGATCGCGCTGCTCGCCTTCCTGCAGACCTCGTCGGAGGAAATGCTGTTTCGCGGCTATCTGCTGCGCGCCCTCGCTCGTCGCTTCAGCAGTCCTCTGGTCTGGGCGGTGCTGCCGGGCCTGCTGTTCACGTCGCTGCACTGGAATACGGCCTCGACGCTGGCCATCAATGCCAGTGTCTTCATCTCGATCGGCACATTCGCCCTGCTGCTCACGCTCCTGGTCTATGTCACCGGCAATCTCGGCGCCGGCTTCGGCGCCCATCTCGGCAACAACCTGACCGGCTTCCTGCTGATCTCGCACCAGGAGGCCTACAATTCCTTCGCGCTGCTCAATGCCAAGCCTCTCGAAGGCCCCGGCTGGACCAATCTGGACGCCGTTCTCATCGCCGCGATCGGCGTCGTCAGCACACTTCTGACGATGCTGCTGCTTTTGCACCGGCGCTCGCCGCTTAGAGTCGGGGCGACCCGGCAAAGTCCGCTATGAGACACCCAAATGGCGGCGTTTTGGCCGGGATTCCAGCATAGTTTCTTGACGCATGTCGTTGCCGCAAAACCCCTGCGCTCTTTTGCGCGACATGCGTTGGCCTTGACTCCGCGGCCGATTTCCTGTCTAGAGCCGCTGAATTCCGCGACGAGTTTTCTTTCGCGAAAGCCGACCAGGACGCCGAAACCTCTTCGAGGCGGGTGCTGTAAAGAGATCCTGGAGGCCAACACCCGGCAGCGCGATGCGCCCCCGGGTGCTTTTTGGCTTTGCGCTTTTGCTTGGCGACCCGGCGCGAACGCACTACCTCTCGGTCGAACCCACCGAGATCAAGGACCGCAGATGTTTGAATCCCTCCAGGAGCGTCTTGGCTCCATCCTGAACGGCCTGACTGGTCGCGGCGCGCTGTCCGAGGCGGATGTCTCGGCGGCTTTGCGCGAGGTGCGCCGTGCGCTGCTCGAGGCCGATGTCGCGCTGGAAGTGGTTCGCTCCTTCACCGACAAGGTGCGCGAGAAGGCGGTCGGCGCCGCGGTGCTGAAATCGATCAAGCCCGGACAGATGGTCGTCAAGATCGTCCATGACGAGCTGGTCGAGATGCTCGGCGCCGAGGGCGTAGCCGTCGACCTCAACGCGCCGGCGCCCGTGGTCGTCATGATGGTCGGCCTGCAGGGTTCCGGCAAGACGACGACCTCGGCCAAGATCGCCAAGCGACTGACCGAACGGCAGAACAAGAAGGTCCTGATGGCCTCGCTCGACACGCGGCGGCCCGCCGCGCAGGAGCAGCTGCGCCAGCTCGGCGAGCAGACCAAGGTCGCGACGCTGCCGATCATCGCCGGCCAGAGCCCGGTCGATATCGCCAAGCGCGCCGTGCAGGCCGCCCGGCTCGGCGGCCATGACGTCGTCATCCTCGACACCGCCGGCCGCACCCATATCGACGAGCCGCTGATGGTCGAGATGGCCGACATCAAGAAGGTGTCGAGCCCGCACGAGATCCTGCTGGTCGCCGACTCGCTGACCGGCCAGGACGCCGTCAATCTGGCGAAAAGCTTCGACGAACGCGTCGGCATCACCGGCCTTGTGCTGACCCGCATGGACGGCGACGGCCGCGGCGGTGCCGCGCTTTCGATGCGCGCCGTCACCGGCAAGCCGATCAAGCTCATCGGCACCGGCGAAAAGATGGACGGGCTGGAGGAATTCCACCCCAAGCGCATCGCCGACCGCATCCTCGGCATGGGCGACATTGTCTCGCTCGTCGAGAAGGCCGCCGAAACCATCGACGCCGAGCAGGCGGCGGCGATGGCGAAAAAGATGCAGTCGGGCAAGTTCGACCTGAACGACCTTGCCCAGCAGCTTCAGCAGATGTCGAAGATGGGCGGCATGGGCGGCATCATGGGCATGATGCCCGGCATGGGCAAGATGAAGGACCAACTGGCCGCCGCCGGCCTCGACGACAAGATGTTCGGCCGCCAGCTCGCCATCATCTCCTCGATGACCAAGGCCGAGCGCGCCAACCCCGATATCCTCAAGCACTCGCGCAAGAAGCGCATCGCCGCCGGTTCCGGCACCGACGCGGCCGAGATCAACAAGCTCTTGAAGATGCATCGCGGCATGGCCGACATGATGAAGGCGATGGGCGGCAAGGGCAAAGGCGGCGGCCTCATGCGCGGCATGATGGGCGGTCTCGCCTCGAAAATGGGGCTGGGCGGCATGATGCCCGGCGGCGGCATGCCCGATCTTTCCAAGATGGATCCCAAGCAGCTCGAAGCCCTGCAGAAGCAGGCGCAGGCCGCCGGCCTCGGCAAGGGCCTGCCGGGCGGTCTTCCCGGTGGCGGCGGACTGCCGGGTCTGCCCGGCGGCATGAAGCTTCCGGGTCTGCCGGGCCTGGGCGGCGGCGGGCTGCCCGGTTTGGGCAAGAAGAAGTGAAGGGGCGATGAACGAGGAAAAAGACATGGCCGATGCACGCGCCATCCTGGCCGGCTACCGCGCTTCGATCGACAATATCGACGCCGCCCTCATCCATATGCTGGCCGAACGCTTCCGCTGCACCAAGGCGGTCGGCGTTCTGAAGGCCGAGCATGGCCTGCCGCCCGCCGACCCCGCGCGCGAGCAGCAGCAGATCGCCCGTCTTCGCCAGCTGGCGAAGGATGCGCATCTCGACCCGGATTTCGCGGAGAAATTCCTCAACTTCGTCGTCCGCGAAGTGATCCGGCACCACGAACAGATCGCCGCTGCCAACGGCGTGACGAAAACCGGCTGAACCCAGCCGAAAACTCATCAACGAAATCAGAGCTTTTAGGAGACAAAGAAATGGCACTGAAGATCAGACTGGCCCGTGCGGGCTCGAAGAAGCGTCCTTACTACCACGTCGTCGTCGCCGACGCCCGTTCGCCGCGCGACGGCCGTTTCATCGAGTCGCTCGGCTCGTGGAACCCGCTGCTGCCGAAGGACGGCGAGCGCGTCAAGGTCGACGCCGACCGCGTCAAGCACTGGCTGTCGCATGGCGCCCAGCCGACCGACCGCGTGCTGCGCTTCCTCGACGAGGCCGGTATTGCCAAGCGCGAGGCCCGCTCGAACCCGAACAAGGCTCTGCCCGGCAAGAAGGCGCAGGAACGCGCTGCCTTGCTCAAGAAGGCCCAGGAAGACGCCGCTGCGGCCGCTGCCGCGGCGAGCGCCGCACCGGCCGAGGCTGAGGCGGCCAGCGCCGAGTAATCACGGTTCTTCGTCGCCTATGAAAACGGCGGGCATCGGCCCGCCGTTTTTCTTTGTTCGATTTCGGTCCGATACCTCAATAGCCGGACGGGCAGCGCGCCACATAGACACGCCCGTAACGGTCGCGATAGCGGCACTGGCCGGCTTCGCTGGCATGGCCGATCAGCGCGCCGGCCACTGCGCCGACCGCGCCGCCCACGACCGCGCCCTGCACAGGGTCGCCCGCCACTGCGGCACCGACCGCCGCACCGCCCAGGCCACCGATCGCAGCACCCTTTTCCGTTTGCGAGCAGGCGCCAAGGGCCACCGTCAGCACCAGGATGGTAATTGCTTTCTTCATTGCTGTTCCTCTCTCAAGCGCCGTCCTCGCCGCCATGCCCTAAACTCACAAACAGCTAAATTGATCCCGGCAATGATGAAGATTGGCCGGCTAGGCGCCGGCCGGATTTACAGTACTGAACACCAACTCATTGAAATTTCGTGCTTTTCAGCGCTCCGTGAGGCGCTTCAGATTGCCGAGCCCGGTCTCGAAATCCTTGCCGATGAGCGTGTCGAAATTCATGAACAGGCCCATCAGCTTGGCGATGAACGGCCTTGCCCCGCGCATCGCCCAGGTGACGGTCGTGCCCTCGCCGGACGGCGAAAGCGTGAAGTCGACACTGTTGTTGGCCCTGAACGGCTTTTCAAAGTCGAGCTTGAGCGACATCAGCGATGACGGCACCGAATTCGTGATCTCCATGCGGCCCTTGCCGGCCTTGGAGTTGCCTTCCCAGGCATAGGCCGCGCCCTTGCCGCTTTCGGCGCCCGACAGCGTGCGCTTCATGCCGGGGTCGAGTTTTTCGAAGGGCGACCATTCGGGCCAGCGCCGGAAATCGTTGATCAGCGGGAAGATCGTCTCGGCCGGCGCCTCGATGCTGACCGAACGCGTGACGACGAAATCGTTCGGCCGGGTCCCGGCATAGATCAGCACCGCGGCGACGATGACGACCAGGATGATGAGGATGGTGGCAAACATCTCTTTTGCTCCTCTATCGCGAGAACGGGATCAGCGCGCGCACCCTTTGGTCGCGCAGGTAGAGCCCGCCCCACAGGATTATGCCGAGATAGACGCCGAACAAGGTATGCGAGAACAGCGGGTTGCCGATCCGCACATGCGTCGAAATCGCGCCGCCCATATAGGCGGTGAGCAGGATGGCGCCGAGCACCGAGGTGCGCGGGATGGCGTAGAGCGCGGTCGAGACCAGACCGATAACCCCGATCAGGCGCGCGACATTGGCGTCGGCCGGCCAGCCGAGTTCGGTCATCGTCCGGGTGACAACATCCAGCGGCGGCAGCTTGATGACGCCGTCGAAAGTCATGAACAGGACGACGGCGGCGCTAAGCACGCGCCCGGTCCACAAGGCGCCGTTCGAGACAGGCGCGGTTTCGGAAATGCTCACGGATGTTCCCTCCTGTTGATTCAAGGGCTGGCTTTCTGCCAGCTTCGAACCAAGGACGGAGAAACGTGCGGCGATCCTACGGGTCAGGTGCGCTTTTTTCAAAAGCGTGGTTCAGTGCATGGAACGGAGGAGGCAAGATGACCGGCGAGACCGACCTGGGCAGGCTGTTGGCTTCGATGACGCCGCAACTGCTCGCCGACGTCTATGTCTTCACGACGCTGACGCCGGACACGTCGGTCCCGGCAGGACTCGACCCCGTCCTGCAATTCCGCGAGCGCGAAGGCCTGACCTTGATCGTGACCGAAGACGAAGCCAAGGCATCCGGCCTTGCCGGCACGTTCCGCAGCCGGATGATCACGCTCGACATCCACTCCTCGCTGGAAGCCGTCGGCTTCCTCGCCGCCATCACGACGCGGTTGGCGGCGGCCGGCATGGGGGTCAATCCGGTCTCGGCCTTTTATCACGACCATCTGTTCGTGCCGGCGGAGCGGGCGGAGGAAGCGTTGGCGATATTGCGCGGCCTGGCGGCCGAAAATGGGCCTGAGCTCAGCGCCTGAGGACATAAAGAATATCCGGCAAGCCTTCCTCATTGGCCGAGCCGTCGCCGAGGGCCTCGGCGCGAAAACCGTGGCGTTCGTAGAAGCGGCGCGCGCCGGTATTGGCCTGGAAGCAATGAAGCTTGACCACAGGTATGCCGGCGGTGGCTTGAGCAAGCAGCCGGCTGCCGATGCCTTGTCCAGTCCAGGCCGGATCGAGATAGAGCTGCTCGACCCATTCGCCCTGGGCGGCGATGAAGCCGACGATGCATTCGGCGGCCTCGGCGACCGTCACTTGCTGCTCGGGCAGCAGGATATCGCGGATGAAGAACAGGTCCTCCTCCGGCGTGTGCAACACCGGCATCCAGTCGAAGGCATTGACCGACGCGCGCATCAGCTTGGCGATGGCGGCCGCGTCGGAAGCGATGGCCGGACGCAGGAGGATATTGGAAGCCGGACCGATCATGAGCTCAGCTGACCCGAAAAGTGCGAGCGTTCCCTTCTCCCCCTGTGGGAGAAGGTGGATCGGCGCGACAGCGCCGAGACGGATGAGGGGTGTTCCAGCGGAGTGAGACGTCAGCGTTCCCTGGAACACCCCTCATCCGTCGCCTTCGGCGACACCTTCTCCCACAAGGGGAGAAGGAAGAACCGCCACGGCCGAAGGCCGAGCCTGCGACTGCGGGCCGCCGGTCGTCCGGCGCGCCCGCGCAGGGCCAGCCGCGGCAGCGGCGGTGCGGCCCGTGAGCGAAAACAAACTGCCGTCAGGCCGCCTTCTTCTTCGGCTGGATCAGGCCGCGCTCGACCAGGAGTTCGGCGATCTGCACGGCGTTAAGCGCCGCGCCCTTGCGCAGGTTGTCGGAGACCACCCACATCGACAGGCCGTTGTCGACGGTCGAATCCTCGCGGATGCGCGAGACGAAGGTGGCGTCCTCGCCGGCCGATTCCAGCGGCGTGATGTAGCCGCCGTTCTCGCGCTTGTCGAGCACCTGGCATCCGGGCGCCTCGCGCAGGATCTCGCGCGCCTCATCCGCCGTGATCGGCTTCTCGAACTCGATGTTGACCGCTTCCGAATGACCGATGAACACCGGCACGCGCACGCAGGTCGCCGTCAGCTTGATCTTGGGGTCGAGCATCTTCTTGGTCTCGGCCACCATCTTCCACTCTTCCTTGGTGAAGCCGTCGTCGAGGAAGACATCGATATGCGGGATGACGTTGAAGGCGATGCGCTTGGTGAACTTCTTGACGTCGACCTGGTCGGCGACGAACACCGCGCGGGTCTGCGTGAACAGCTCGTCCATGCCCTCCTTGCCGGCGCCCGACACCGACTGGTAGGTGGCGACGACGACGCGCTTGATGGTGGCGACGTCATGCAGCGGCTTCAGCGCCACGACCAGCTGCGCCGTCGAGCAATTCGGATTGGCGATGATGTTCTTGCGCGTGAACAGCGAGATCGCGTCCGGGTTCACTTCCGGCACGATCAGCGGCACGTCCTGATCGTAGCGGAAGGCGGACGAATTATCGATGACGACGCAGCCCTGCTTGCCGATCTTCGGCGACCATTCCTTCGACACATTGCCGCCGGCCGACATCACGCAGATGTCGGTGTCGGAAAAATCATACTGATCGAGCGCCTTGACCTTCAGCGTGCGGTCGCCAAAGGACACTTCGGTGCCCTGACTGCGCCGCGACGCCAGCGCCACCACCTCGCTCACCGGGAAGCCGCGCTCGTCCAGAATGTTGAGCATTTCGCGGCCCACATTGCCCGTGGCGCCGACTACCGCAACCTTGAAACTCATCTGGTATCTCCTGTCCCTCTCCGCTTGGTTGTTGGAGAAAACCCGCCGGCCTCATGCGGGTTTCGCCCCCCGGGCCGTACCCGGGAGAGGGTGGTTAGGCCAAGGGAATCACACCGTTTTGGTGGTGGTTTTGGCCGTAGTTTTGCTGGAACGGACGCACGCGTCTAAGCGCCCAGCCCAATGCGTTACATTGTGGCTGGGGGAGTCGAATGCAAGAAGAGCCATCGAAAGGCCGCGCATCGGAAACCATCCCGTTCGACGCGGGCTTTTACGCAGTTTGGCAAAAGAGTCAATTGGCGTAGCGCCTCTCCTTCTCCCCTTGTGGGAGAAGGTGGATCGGCGCGCAGCGCCGAGACGGATGAGGGGTGTTCCAGCAGAGTGAGGCGTTGGCTTTCCCTGGAACACCCTTCATCCGGCCGCTTCGCGGCCACCTTCTCCCACAAGGGGAGAAGGGAAAGGCGGTGCCGCCTGCTCTGTACAATGGCGGCTGCAGGAAGTACGAACGGCTCAAATTTCGTTTGGCTGGCGCAGTGCCGGCCTTGTGCTCCATGACGAGCGCAGAACCCCGAATTCCGAAAGAAGAAAATGTCCAGTTTCGAAACGATTGTTCCTGCGCTGGCTCAGGCGCTGGAAAAGCGTGGTTATTCGGCGCTGACGCCGGTGCAGAAGGCGGTGCTTGGGCCGGAGCTCGGCGAAGCCGACGCGCTGGTGTCGGCGCAGACCGGGTCCGGCAAGACCGTCGCCTTCGGCCTTGCCGTGGCGCCGACCCTGCTTGGCGGCGCCGAGCGCTTCGGCGACGCCGGAGCGCCGTTGGGCCTGGTCGTGGCGCCGACGCGCGAGCTGGCGCTGCAGGTGCGGCGCGAGCTGGAATGGCTTTACGAGCTGACCGGCGCTGAGATCGCCTCCTGCGTCGGCGGCATGGACATGCGCACCGAGCGGCGCGCGCTGGAGCGCGGCGCTCACATCGTCGTCGGCACGCCGGGCCGGCTGCGCGACCACATCACGCGCGGCGCGCTCGGCATGTCGGCGCTGAAAGCGGTGGTGCTCGACGAGGCCGACGAGATGCTCGACCTCGGCTTCCGCGAGGATCTCGAATTCATCCTCGATGCGGCGCCCGCCGGGCGCCGCACGCTGATGTTTTCCGCCACCGTGCCGCGCTCCATCGCCACGCTGGCGAAGAGTTACCAGCGCGACGCCGTGCGCATCTCGGCCGGCGGCGGGGAAAAGCAGCATCTCGATATCGAGTACCGGGCGCTTTCGGTCGCGCCCGCCGATCGCGAGAACGCCATCATCAACGTGCTGCGCTATTACGAGGCGGGCAATGCGATGGTGTTCTGCAACACCCGCGCCGCCGTCAACCATCTCACAGCGCGTTTCAACAACCGCAATTTTGCGGTGGTGGCGCTCTCCGGCGAGCTCAGCCAGAACGAGCGCAGCCACGCCCTGCAGGCAATGCGCGACGGCCGCGCCAAAGTCTGCATCGCCACGGACGTCGCCGCGCGCGGCATCGACCTGCCCAATCTCGATCTCGTCATCCACGCCGACCTGCCGAGCAATCCGGAGACGCTGCTGCATCGCAGCGGCCGCACCGGACGCGCCGGCCGTAAGGGCGTCAGCGCGCTGATCGTGCCGGGCAATGCGCGCCGGCGCACCGAGCGGCTGCTCGCCAATGCCGGCCTGACCGCGGCCTGGGCGAGCCCTCCCTCAGCCGACGAGGTGCTGCGGCGCGACGACGAGCGCATCCTGGCCGATCCTTCCTTCGGCGAGCCGGTGAAGGACGAGGAGCGCGACTTCGCCGCGGCGCTCCTGGAACAGCACGGCGCCGAGCTGGTGGCCGCCGCCTTCGTGCGGCTTTGCCGTGCAAGCCGCTCGGCGCCTGAGGACCTGATCGATGTCGCGCCCTTCGCGCCATCAAAGGAGAAGTTCGCACGCCGGGAAGAGACATCCGGCCGCGGGGAAGAAACATCGGGCCGCCGCGACGATTTCGGCGATAGCGTCTGGTTCTCGCTCTCGGTTGGCCGCCGGCAGAATGCCGAGCCGCGTTGGCTGATCCCGATGCTGTGCCGCACCGCCGGCATGTCCAAGCGCGAGATCGGCGCCATCAAGATGCAGCCGGAGGAAACCTTCGTGCAGATCGCCGCAGACTGGGCCGACCGGTTCGTCGCCGCGATCGGGCCCGACCGCAAGCTGCAAGGCAGTATCGCGGTCAGGCGGATCGACGGCACGCCGGACCTGTCGCGCGCCGGCTACCAGCCACAGAGGCCGGAGAAAAAGCCGCATCGCGGCAAGCGGTCTTTCGACCAGGGCGCGCCCGGATTCGAGAAGCGGGCGCTAGGCGAGCGTCAGCCTGCCGCGGCGCCGGGGTCAAAATCCTGGGCGAAGAAGCCGGCAAAGGCGAAGTTCGACAAGCCAAAGTTCGAGGGGCCGAAACCCGACCAGCCGGCAAAGCGCAAGAAGCAGAAGAAGCGGCCAGCGTAGGATCGCGACGGAAGGCAGGCCCGCGGCGAGCGCCGGCGTTCTTTTCAGCGGCAAATCGCAACCTCCGAGATTGGCCGAAGCATCCGAACTTCGGTCATCCACGGGCGGAGCGGAGCGAAGCGGACGCGTAGACCCGAGGATCTATTCCGTGACCTCGCGCCAAGAATAGGGACGACGCAGAACAGGGAGCCGTTCTGCAACGCTCATAGGTCACGGAATGGATTCCATGGTCTGCGCCGCGTCGCTTCGCTCCTTGCTCCGCCATAGAATGACGAAGGCGTGGTGTGCGCAATGTCGACCCTCGCCCAGCGAATGTCGACGGTCATACGATCATCCCAGGAACTTGGCGATGATGGCGTCGCCCATCTCGGTGGTGCCGACTTCCTTCATGCCCGGGGAAAGAATGTCCTTGGTGCGCAAGCCGTCGTCGAGCACGGCGGCGATCGACGCTTCCAGCCTGTCGGCCTCTGCGACCATGCCGAAGGAATAGCGCAGGCACATGGCGAAGGACGCGATCATCGCGATCGGGTTGGCGATGCCTTTGCCGGCGATGTCGGGCGCCGAGCCGTGCACCGGCTCGTAGAGCGCCTTGCGCTTCTTGGTCTTGGCATCCGGCGCGCCGAGCGAGGCCGAAGGCAGCATGCCGATCGAGCCGGTAAGCATGGCGGCGATGTCGGAGAGCATGTCGCCGAACAGATTGTCGGTGACGATGACGTCGAACTGTTTTGGCCAGCGCACCAGCTGCATGCCGCCGGCGTCCGCCAGCATGTGGTCGAGCTTCACATCGGAGTACCGCGCCTTGTGCGTCCGGCTGACCACCTCGTTCCACAAAACGCCCGACTTCATGACGTTGCGCTTTTCCATCGAGGTGACGTGGTTCCGACGCGTCCGCGCGAGCTCGAAGGCGACGCCCGAGATGCGCTCGATCTCGAACGTGTCGTAGACCTGGGTGTCGATGCCGCGCTTCTGGCCGTTGCCGAGATCGATGATCTGCTTTGGCTCGCCGAAATAGACGCCGCCGGTGAGCTCGCGCACGATCAATATGTCGAGGCCCTCGACCACCTCCTGCTTGAGCGAGGAGGAAGCGGCCAGCGCCGGGTAGCAGATCGCGGGCCTGAGATTGGCGAACAGCTCCATATCCTTGCGCAGGCGCAAGAGCCCTGCCTCGGGGCGCACCTCGTAAGGCACGGCATCCCATTTCGGCCCGCCGACGGCGCCGAACAGCACGGCGTCCGCCGCCATCGCCTTGGCCATGTCGGCGTCGGAGATCGCCGCGCCATGCGCATCGTAGGCGCAGCCGCCGACCAGTCCTTCGTCGGTAACAAAGCCGCTGCCCAGCCTGTCGTTCATGGCCTTGATCAGCTTCTTCACCTCGGCCATGGCCTCGGGGCCGATGCCGTCGCCGGCGAGCAGGAGGAGATTTTTCGAAGCCATGGAGAACCGTCCCAATAGTAGCTGGAGAAATGCGGCCTTGCTAACCGCCAAGCGATTGCGGCGCAAGGGGATGTCTCGAAGCTTGGTTTCCTCGCCCCCGCTAGAGGCGGGGGAGAGGTGTCCGCGAAGCGGACGGAGAGGGGGCCTTCGTAGGGCACTCCCCCTCTCCGTCTCGGCTTCGCCGAGCCACCTCTCCCCCACTTCGTGGGGGCGAGGAACCCAAGCTGGAAGAGCCCTACCGATGCGACAGAATATTCACCAGCCTGCCGAACGGATCGCGCACATAGAAGCGCCGCACGCCCCAGGGCTCGTCGGCCGGGCCGTATTCGACGGCGAAGCCGGCGGCCTTCATGGCGTCGAGCGCCGCGTCCACATCGTCGACCTCGATCGACAGGTCCGGCACCGGCGTGCCGGATCCGCCTTGCGCCATGAAGCTCACCTGCACCTGCATCCGTTCCTCGGACCCGTAGGTGGCGATCCAACCCATATCCATGAGCAGATCAAGCCCGAGCACGTCCTGGTAAAAGCGCTTGGCCGCGGCAATGTCGGATGTGGCAATGTTGGCGACGATGCGCTCGACTTTCACCATAGGCTGACCCCTGCTTTGCGCGCTTCCCAGTGCCGGCAGCCTATGCCGTGCGCCTCAGCGCCGTCACCTCGATCTCGATCTTCATCTCCGGCTTGTTGAGCTGGCACACGATCATCGTCGCCGCCGGGCGGATGTCGCCGAATGCCTCGCCGAGGATCGGGAAGACCACGTCAACATAGGCCTGGTCGGTGATGTAGTAATGCGCGCGCACCACGTCAGCCATGTCGAACCCGCCTTCGGCGAGCGCCTTGGCGATGGTGGCAAGGCAATTGCGCGTCTGCGCCTCGACCGTGTCGGGCATGGTCATGGTGGCATAGTCATAGCCGGTCGTTCCCGACACGAAGCACCAGTCGCCCTGCACCACCGCGCGCGAATAGCCGGCGGTTTTCTCGAAGGGCGAACCGGTGGAGATCAGCTTGCGCATGGGAGCCTCGCGTTGGTTTAGGTCGGCGTGCATCTAGCAAAACAGGCTCGGCTGGTCGTGGGCCAAGCAATGCGGAGTATTGTCACGACGTGAGCGCAATCCTTGGAGATTAGCCGGAGCCTTCCTCAGGCCGTCATTCCAGGGCGGAGCAAGGAGCGAAGCGACGCGCGCAGACCCTGGAATCCATGCCGTTACGCCGAAGCGCCGCCAACCGTGCAGAATTCTGGGCACTCGCACCCTACGGCAACGGTCACGGCATGGATTCTAGGGTCTGCGCTCCGCTTCGCTTCGCTCCGCCCTAGAATGACGAAGCCGCGGATGGTCGTTGCGATGCGAACCCTAATTCCCCTGCGCGTCGTCATACGCCTTCTTGATGTCGTCCGGCCAGTCCTTCATCGACGGCCAGGCCTGCGGCTCGCCATTGTCGCCGCGGCGGGCGAAATAGACTTTCTGCTTGGCCGGGTCGACGGCCATGAAGCCGTCATTGCCGCCGCAGTCATGCGGCACGCAGCCGGTGGCGTAGAAGGCGCCGGACGCCGTCTTTTCGGTGCCGCCGCCGACCAGAAGGCTGGTCGCCATGTCGGGCATGTCGTTGCCCAGCAACGCCTGTCCGGCCTTGTAGACGGCCTCATTGTGGAAGGCATCAATGATGTTGTCCAATTTCGACGGGTCGACATCCTTCCAGCCGGTTCCGGGTTCGGGCGTGTAGGTCAGGTTGCCGGAGGTCGTCAGCCCTTCCCTGGGCGACCATTGCAGCGCCGGCTTGGACTCGCCCGGCAGCAGATAAGGCACGAAATAGATGGCGCTGTCGGAGACTGCTGCCGGCGGCGCGCCGCATTCGTCCTCCTCGACAGTGGTGGTCTGGATCTCGCCGTCCTTCGGCTTCCAGACGATGACCTTAGCCGGCCCGCACTGATTGCCGCCGTCGCCGACATCGACCAGCGCCACGTTGACGTCGCCGATCTTGACGATCTTGTCGAAGAAGACGTCGTAATTGCTGGCGAGCTGCTTGCCGTCATAGGACAGCACCTTCTCGCCATCCTGCTCCGGCTGCGTGATGGTGAGCTGCCCGCCTTCGAAGGGGATCGGCGCCTGCTTGTCGTCATCCGACGCGGCCTGGTCGTTGCCCTGGTCGGCCGCGCCTTGATCGGCAGCCGGCTGGTCGGACGCGGCGGGCGCCGGCTGCGTGGCCGGCGCGGTGGTTTGCGCATTGGCGCCGATCGTGGCGAGAAGGATTGCCACCGAAGCAGCCAGAAGCGAGCGTGTCATGACTGTCCCTCCATTCAGCCGTCACGAACCCGGCCTGCGAAGGCCGGAGCCTATTGATTTAAAGCCATGCCGCCCAGAGACTGTTTCGAAATTCGCTCTGGCGAGTCATATGGTGATGGTTTCGAGAACCGTAGCGCAGCGGACATTTGGTCCGTGAGCAACGGAAGCGCAGAAACCGCCATCAGATGCCCCCGGAGTAGAATTTCCAAACGGTCTCTCAGGCCCAGGGGCGCTGCTCGGCGTTCTTCTTCTCGAAGGACGCGATAGCGCCGGCCTTTTCCATGGTGAGCCCGATGTCGTCGAGGCCGTTCAAGAGGCAGTGGCGCTTGAAATCGTCGAGGTCGAATTTGACCACGCCGCCATCCGGCCCGCGGATTTCCTTGGCCTCGAGGTCGATCGACAGCGTTGCGTTGGAGCCGCGCGAGGCGTCGTCCATCAGCTTGTCGAGGTCTTCCGGGCTGACCGTGATCGGCAGGATGCCGTTCTTGAAGCAGTTGTTGTAGAAGATGTCGGCGAACGAGGTCGAGATCACGCAGCGAATGCCGAAATCGAGCAGCGCCCAGGGCGCATGCTCGCGGCTCGAGCCGCAGCCGAAATTGTCGCCGGCGACCAGGATCTGCGCCTTGCGGTAGGCCGGCTTGTTGAGCACGAAATCCGGGTTCTCCGAGCCGTCCTCATTGTAGCGCATCTCGGCGAACAGCCCGGTGCCGAGCCCGGTGCGCTTGATCGTCTTCAGATAATCCTTCGGGATGATCATGTCGGTGTCGACATTGACGATCGGCATGGGCGCGGCGACGCCGGTGAGCTTGGTGAATTTATCCATGGTCCTTGCCCGTCTTCTTCGTGGCTTGCGGGGAATTTTGCCGGACGGTTTACACAAAGCCGGCGGCAAATGAAAGGCAACTGTTCGTGCGCGGGCCTTGGGCCATGTCGAGCATGGCATGCGCGCCGGAGCTGGAATAACTAAAAAACGGCTTCGAAATCCTGGCCGGCTGGTGCAATCTGCGGCCATGGTTGAGCCTTCCAAAGTCCTTTATGCCAGCGAGCCCGCGCTCGACGTCGCCGAATTCCGCCGCGTGCTGGTGGAATCCGGCCTCGGTGCAACACGGCCCGTCGACGATGAAGCGCGCCTGAAGACAATGCTCGGCAATGCCAATCTGGTGCTGACAGCGCGGCTCGACATCGTGGGCAAGCCGCTGATCGGCGTCGCGCGCGGCATCACCGATTTTTCCTGGGTCTGCTACATCTCCGAGCTCGCCGTATCCGCCTCGGCGCAAGGGCTCGGCGTCGGCAAGGGCCTGATGGACGAGGCGCAGCGGCAGCTCGGGCCTTCGGTCGCCATCAGCCTGATCTCGATGCCCGACGCCGTCGGCTTCTACGAGCGCATCGGCATGACGCGCATGACCGACGCCTTCTGGTTCTCCCGCAAGCGCTGACCTCCGGACGACCTCATGGCTGCGGCCGCCAATCCTTTTGCTTGACATGCAACCAAATGGTTGCATATTAAACCCATGAGCATGGATGCCGTCTTTCGCGCTTTGGCCGACCCGACCCGCCGGCAATTGCTGGACAGCCTCCATGCCCGGAACGGGCAGACGCTGAACGCGCTCTGCGAGCACATGGAGATGACGCGCCAGGCGGTGACCAAGCACCTGGCGATCCTCGAGGAGGCGAACCTCGTCACCACCATGCGCCGAGGCCGCGAGAAGGAGCACTACCTCAACCCCGTTCCGATCAACGAGATCGCCGAGCGCTGGATCGGCAAGTTCGAGCGGGGGCGGCTTGCCGCTCTCAGCGACCTGAAGCAACGCCTTGAAAGGGAAGAGCCGTGAGCGAGAACAGTTTTGTCTATGTCACCTACATCCGCACCACGCCTGAAAAACTCTGGCAGGCGCTGACTGACCCGGAATTCAACCGGCGGTTCTTCCTCAGCTCCCACCAGGAGAGCGACTGGAAGGTCGGCTCGAGCTGGAAATTGGTCTTCCCCGACGGCCGCATCGCCGATTCCGGCGAGATCCTCGAGATCGACCCGCCGCGGCGTCTGGTGATCAAATGGCGCAACGAATGGATGCCCGAGGTGAAGGAGGACGGCTACACCCGCTGCACTTTCACCATCGAGCCCGACGGCGAATTGATGAAGCTCGCCGTCACCCACGAGGCCGACGGCCCGCACAGGCTGATCCAGAACGTCGCCAAGGGCTGGCCGCTGGTGCTGGCGAGCCTCAAGAGCCTGCTCGAGACCGGCAAGGGTTTCGAGCGCCCGCCGTCGAAGGAGTAAAGGTTCGTTTCGGACACGAGACAATTGTCGGCAGAGGTGGATTCGATGCTGCAACTATCCTTGCCGCAGGCCATGGCGAATGCGGACACGGTCATGGCCTCGGCCGACCTTCCCGCCTCGCCGGGCGAGGTTGGCGCGGCGCTGATAACCAGCGAGGTCGAGCGCTGGTGGGGTTCGCCCGAAACTTACCGCATGACCAGCTGGAACGCGGATCTGCGCGTCGGCGGAAGCTGGCGTGTCACGGTGCGAACCGCCGACGGCAGGCGCCTGCCCGCCGGCGGAGAGTTTCTCGAAATCGAGATGCCGCGCCGGATCGTGCAGACGCGGCGCTACGACTGGGACCATCCGGCGCTCGGCCGGCGCGAAACGACCCTCGCCTATCTGCTGGAGCCGATCGCCGGCGGCACGCGGCTCACTATCTGCCATGGCGGCTTCGCAGGTTTCCCGGACGCCGCGGCGGAACATGCCGAAGGCTGGGCGCGGGTGCTTGGATGGCTGCAAACATATTTTAGTGACGGACGGCAGGCGGCTTAGCGCCACCTTCTCCCCTTGTGGGGTGAGAAGCGGTCCGCGCAGCGGACGAAAAGCCAATTGCTTGGCTTGTCGAGCTTCGAACGCCCTGAGCCTGCGAAGGGCCGGGTGGTGGATCGGCGCGCAGCGCCGAGACGGATGAGGGGTGTTCCAGCGGAGTGAGACGTTGGCTTTCCCTGGAACACCCCTCATCCGTCGCCTTCGGCGACACCTTCCCCCACAAGGGGGGAAGGGGGCAGCCCTCAGATCACATTCAGTTCCCTGAACGCCCTTCCTTCCGCCACACGGCTATATCCGAACGCCCTGCAATCCACCGTGCGATACCCGCCATGCACGATGAGCTCGGCGATCGACTTCCCCACCGCCGGCGCCTGCTGCAGGCCATGGCCGGAGAAGCCGTTGGCGAACAGGAAATTTTCCACCTCCGGATGCGGGCCGATCACCGCATTCTGGTCAAGCGTGTTGTAGTCGTAATGCCCGACCCAGGCGCGCGTCGGCTTGATCGCCTCGAAGGCCGGGATGCGGGTGGCTAGGACCGGCCAGATCACCTCTTCGAACAGCGGCCAGTTAACCTCGAAATCCGTCGGATCGGGCGCATGATCGCCTTCCTCCGGCTCGGCGCCGCCGGTGATGTAGACCGAGCCTTCGGGCCGCACATAGATGCCGGATGGATCGACCAGCAGCGGCATGTCGGCGAATTTGTCGCGCGCTTCGAAGACGAAGACGTTGCGCTTGCGCGGCTCGACCGGCAGCGCCAGCCCAGCCAAGGCGGCGACCTTGCCGGCATTCGGCCCGGCCGCGTTGACGACAATGCCGGCTTCGAGCATCTCGCCATTGTCGAGGCTTACACTGGCGACGCGGTTGCCGTCCCGCGCGATGCCGGTGACGGAGGCGGTGATGAGATCGATCTTCTTGTCGCGCAGCGCCTTGCGGAACAGCATCAGCATCGCATGCGCGTCGAACCAGCCTTCGCCGCTGCGCCCATAGGCGCCGGCGGAAATGCCTTCGGCCGACAGCCAAGAGAAACGCTGCGTCAGCTGGCCGGCATCCTCCAGCACGATGTCGGCGCCCTCGGCGACCTGCGTCTCGTGATTGGCCTTGAGGATCGGCAGCCCGGCCTCGCCGGCGAGGATGAGATAGCCGCCCTCGCGAAAGCCGATATCGGCATCGGCGCCGAAGGTTTCCTTCAGCCGCCGGAACAGTTTCAGCGTGAACTGCGACAGGCGGATGTTTTCAGGAATCGAGAATTGCTGGCGGATCGAGGCGCAGGACAAGGTCGTCGCCGCATGCGAGAATTGCGGATCGCGCTCGATCAGCGCGATCGAGCCGGTAAAGCCCTCCTCGCGCAAATAATAGGCGACCGAGGACCCGACGATGGCCCCGCCGATGATGACGATGTCGTAGCGCACGCTTTTGGTTCTCCGACTCCAGAGCATGATCCCGACGCTCGGGTTCGCACGCTCAAATCAATGCAGGAAGATCGATCTCGAAGCGCGTGCCGCGCTCGGAGTCAACCAGCCTGATCGTGCCATCATGCGCTTTCAGGAGGGCCAGCACGATGCCGAGCCCCATGCCGGTGCCGCCGGTCTCGCGCCGCGTGGTGAAGAACGGCTCGAAGATCCTGGCGCGGTTGGCGGCCGAGATCCCGTCGCCGTCGTCGCCGATCTGGACCGACGCGCGCTCGCCATCGGCTGAAGCATGGATCGCCACCTGTCGGGCGCCATGTCGTGCCGAATTGTCGATGAGATTGGCAAGCACGATGCCGAGATTCTCGGCCGAGATGCCGAGCCTGATATCGCCGCCGCCTTCAAGCCGCGCTTCCAGCCTTGTGTCGACCGGCAAGGATGCCAACGCAGCATGAAGTGTCGTGTTTTCGCCGCTCGGCTCCAGATTTTCCGCGCGCGCCAGGTCAAGCAGTCGGCGCACCAGGAGATTGAGCCGCCCGGCGTCGGTGACGATGTTGTTGGAGAAACGCTTGCGCTCGGCCTCGTCCATCGCGCCGCCGGAATCGCGAAGCAGCTCCGCCGCGCCCTGGATCGCCGTCAGCGGCGATTTCAGCTCATGCGAGACATGGGTGGCGAAGGTCTGGATGCTGTCGGAGCGCGCCTGCAGTTTTTGCGCCATGTCGAGGAACGCCGCCGACAGCGCCGCCATCTCGCGCGTGCCGTGATGGGCGAGCGGCTTGATCGCCTCGCGGTCGCCGGCGGCGATGCGTTTCGTCCGCTCGATCAGCGCGTAGATCGGCCGGCTGACGGTACGGATGAACACCAGCGCGATCAGCAGCGTGCCGCCGAGGATGGCGATCGCCGCCAACGTCACCTTGC
This sequence comes from Mesorhizobium sp. ESP-6-4, assembly GCF_020164735.1. Taxonomy (NCBI): domain Bacteria; kingdom Pseudomonadati; phylum Pseudomonadota; class Alphaproteobacteria; order Hyphomicrobiales; family Phyllobacteriaceae; genus Mesorhizobium; species Mesorhizobium sp. ESP-6-4. The sequence continues at coordinate 38,505 of NZ_JAIUGS010000023.1, read as the reverse complement.
CGCGCTCGCCATAGAGGTGCTTGACGATGTTGTTCGGCGTTCGCGACAGATAGACGACGCCCGCGACCCGGCCGTCGAGTTCGACCGGCAGGGCGACGAAGACGCGCACCCTGGTGCCGCGGCTCACCGAGTAGAGCGGCGGCGGCGGCTGGTCGGGAATGCGCAGCCTGAGCGCGCTGGCATAATGACCTGAAAGCGCGGTCCGCACCTCCTCGACATCGCCGAGCGACTGGCCGACCTCGTCGCCGCCGGCGATCACCACGCCGCGCGGGTCGAGCAGGCGGAAGCCGGCAAGCGTCGTTTTCTGCGTCTCGTCGAGAATGCCGTCGAGCCGCGCGCCTATTGCCGCGAAGGCCGGATCGGCGGTGGCGGGAAGCGCCGCCGGGCGCGTCGGCATGACATCGTCCGAGGCAAGGTCGAGGCGCGGCTCGATCGGATCATAGGGATAGTTGTTGTCCCTTGCCGGATCGGCCGAGATCGGCGACCCCAGTTTTTCCTGGGGAATGCCTGCGGCGCGCACCTCCTGGGCATAGACGGCGGCGACGACCGCGCCTTGCGCGATGAGCTCGCCTTCGGTCTGGCGGATGAGCTGGTTCTCGTAGAGCCGGAAGAAGAACAGTCCGACCAGCGGCAGCGCCATCACCAGGATGAGGATGACGACGACGACGGTGGCAAGCCTGGGCCGCCACTTCTCCTTGCTCAACCACCGCATCGGCCGAGCCGGAAGCCAACGCCATGCACCGTGGCGATCGCATCGAGACAGCCGACCGCCGCCAGCTTGGCCCGCACATTGCGGATATGGCTGTCGACCGTGCGCTCCGAGACATGGATGTTGGAGGCATAGGCATTGGCCATCACCGCGTCGCGGCCAAGCACATGCTGCGGGCGGGCGAGGAAGCCCTTCAGGATCGCGAACTCGATCGCCGTCAAGATGAGCGGCTTGCCGTCGAAGCTCGCCTCATGGCTTGCCGGGACGAGCATGAGCTTGCCATGCGCGAATTGACGGTCGTCGGCTTCTTCTTCGACCGGCGCCGGACGCGCGCGCCGCAGGATGACGTTGACGCGGGCGACCAGCTCGCGCGGGCTGAACGGTTTCGTCACATAATCATCGCCGCCCATCTCCAGCCCGAGCACCCGGTCGATCTCCTCGTCGCGCGCGGACAAAAACAGCACCGGCACGTCGGACTTTTGCCGAAGCCTGCGGCAGACCTCCAGCCCGTCCATCTCCGGCATGCCGATATCGAGCACGATGAGATCGGGCGCGCGGCGCTCGACCGCCTGGAGCGCGGCGGCGCCGTCGGCGACGGCGGCCGTCTTCATGCCGGCCTTTTCCAGCGCGAAGCAGATGATCTCGCGGATATGCGGGTCGTCGTCGGCGACGAGAATGTTGTGCGGCATGAAATCAGCGGCCCGGCGCGTAAGGTTGGATGCGGCAGGATTAGAGCAATTCCAGGGAAAAATGCGAAATTGTTTTCGATCCGGAGTGGAGCGGCCTCGGGGCGAAAAGCAGGATACCCGCCCCATGGCATGGTCTTTGCGGCTCGACGAGCCACCAGCCGTCATTGCGGAGCCGGCGCGGCAGCGACCAGCGGGATGTGTGACGTGTTCGCATGACGCCGGTTTCGCCGGCCGGTGCGGTAAGTGCGCGGCGGAATCCCGGAGCTTTTCAGTAAGGATTTGCAGATTTAGTGCAGGCAGGTCGCCTTTTCGGCGGGATAATCGCGTAGGGCGCTCCCCCTCTCCGTCTCGGCTTCGCCGAGCCACCTCTCCCCCGCCTCTGGCGGGGGCGAGGAACCCAGGCCTGCGAAGGTCGCGCGCCCTCGGCGATTAGCGTTTCCTCGCCCCCAAAGTGGGGGAGAGGTGGCTCGGCGCGCAGCGCCGAGACGGAGCGGGGGCTGGCGCTGCCATATGCGATTGTCCTGTCCCTCCGCCTTGCCTCATCAGCCATCACCCGGCATAGATCGGCGATGGCTCAAGAACCATACCGACCGCGCCGCTCTGTGCTTTACATTCCCGCCTCCAACGACAAGGCGCTCGCCAAGATCGGCTCACTTGCCTGCGACGCCGTCATCATCGATCTCGAGGACGCCGTCCTGCCCGCCGACAAGAAAGCCGCACGCGACAAGGTCGCCGGCATCCTGGCTGGGCGCCCCAAAGGGCGCTGCGAGATGGTGGTGCGCATCAATCCTTTGGCCAGCGAATGGGGCACCCATGACCTATGGGCAGTGGCCAAGGCCGAGCCCGACGGAATTCTTCTGCCCAAGATCGCCACGCCGCGCGACATCCTCGAGGCCGGCGACCTGCTCGACGACAATTTCGCGCCGGACAGCGTGAAACTATGGGCGATGGTCGAGACGCCCAGGGCGCTGCTCAACATCGGCGCCATCGCCGAACTCGGCCGCGATCCGGCTTCGAGGCTGGCTTGTTTCGTGACCGGAACGAATGACCTGGTGAAGGCGACCGGCATCCTGGCGACGCCCGACCGGCGCTACCTGATGCCGTGGCTGATGCAGCTGGTGCTTGCGGCGCGGGCCGGTGGCCTCGACGTCATCGATGGCGTTGCCAATGATTTTCGCGATCTCGACGCTTTTGCCCGCGAATGCGCCGACGGGGCGGCCATGGGTTTCGACGGCAAGTCGCTGATCCATCCCGCCCAGATCGAGCCGGCGAACCGCGCCTTTTCGCCGTCGCCCGAGAGGCTGGCTGCGGCCCGTGCGATCAAGGATGCGTTCGCGCGGCCCGAGAATGCCGGCAAGGGCGTGATTGCGATGGACGGGCGCATGGTCGAACGGCTGCATCTGGCGGAAGCCGAGAAACTTCTGGCGAAGGCCGCGATCATCGGCGCATGATGTCGGACGAAACACGATTTTTCAGCCCGGCTTTTCGCCCAATCACGACAAATTAGTTACGACAGATTAGGCACGACAGGATCAATCCATGAAACTCTACCGCTTCCTCACCGGCCCGGACGACGCCACCTTCTGCCACAAGGTGACGGCAGCCCTGAACAAGGGCTGGCACCTGTTCGGCTCGCCGACCTATGCCTTTGACCAGCAGACGAAGTCGATGCGTTGCGGCCAGGCTGTGGTGAAGGACGTCGAAGGCCAGGACTACGGCCCGGACACCAAGCTCAGCGACTGGTAGGAAAAGGAGCGGCGACCGTCTGACTTCGTCATCCTAGGGCGGAGCGACGCGAAGCGGAGCGCAGACCCTAGGATCCATTCCGTTACGCCAGCCCAATAGCGCCGCGATCGAGAACAAAGCATCGTTCCGGGACGCCTCCCGTCAAGGCAAAGTAACTTCTGAACCGTTGCGGCGCCCGCACGTCACGGCATGGATCCTAGGGTCTGCGCGCGTCGCTTCGCTCCTTGCTTCGCCCTAGGATGACGATTTTCATGGGGTGGCGAGATGCCCTCAGCCTGCCGCCGCCTGCTCCGCCGCCTCCTCGATCCGCTCCATGTCGTCGTCCGACAGGCCGAAATGGTGGCCGATCTCATGGATCAGCACATGGGTGACGATGTCGCCCATCGTCTCTTCATTCTCGGCCCAGTAGTCGAGGATGGCGCGGCGGTAGAGCGTGATGCGGTTTGGACCTTCGCCGGTCTGCGGGTTCCAGCGCTCGGCGATGCCGCGCCCCTCGAACAGGCCGAGCAGGTCGAAGGGCGTCTCCAGCGACAGATCGTCCATGATCTCGTCGGTCGGGAACTCGGCGATCTGGATGATGATCTCGCCGGTGAGCTTGCGGAACTCGTCCGGCAGATGGGCATAGGCCTCCAGCGCCAGAAGCTCCATCTCGTCCATCGACGGCGAGAGCTGGTCGTGCCAGGTGCGGGTCTTGTAGATGCGGGCCATGAAATGTCCTTTAATCCCGGCATATAGGCTTTCACGCCGATTGAGGCAAATGGACCGGCTGGGGTGTTCGCTTTCAAGGTAAAAGACGAAGGAATAAATTCCTTGCGACTCTGCTTGACTCTTCCGGGCGCCTCTGGAATCTATAGGAACATAACAGGAACAACTGCTGCTGGAAGTGAACGTCATGGCGATGAGCGCCGTGGCGCGGGACACTGTTTTTGCCCTGCGCCGCCAGATCGCGAAGATCGAGGGAACGCTGCCCGAGCGCCTGCAGGCGCCCTCGGGGTGCGCGCCCGAAGCAATCCCAGGAAAAGTGCGAAGCAGTTTTCCCTCCGGAATGGCGCAAAACCAAACATCCAGCGATGCCGCCGGGCCGGACATGACGATTGTCCGGCGCGGCCTTGCCGTGGCTTCGGCGGATGCCTTCCTGCACACCGGCATCGATAGGCTCGATGCAGCGCTTGGCGGCGGCCTGCCCAAGGCAGCGCTCAGCGAAATCCATGGCCTGGAGACCCGCGATGCCGGCGCCGTTGCCGGCTTCGCGCTCTCGCTCGTAAGCCTGGTCCTCAGGGAGAAGCAGGGTCTGCCGATCCTCTGGGTCGGCACGGCGGAAATCTTCCACGAGGCCGGCATGCCCTATGCCAGGGGCCTTCATGCCCTGTTCGGCATCGAGCCTGGGCAATTGCTGTTTTCCGAGGCGCCGAAGCTGCTCGACGCGCTGTGGATCGCCGAGGAGGCGGCCCGCATGACGGCCTTTGCCGCGGTCATCCTCGAGATCCGCGGCAGTCCGCGGCTTCTCGACCTCACCGCCACGCGCCGGCTGCATGCGCGGGCCCGGAGCGCCGGCCGCCCGCTGCTGTTGCTGCGCCAGGCCGGCGAGGCCGATCCCACCGCCGCTCCGGTGCGTCTCATCGTTTCGGCGGCGCCTGCGGCAAGCCGCGAGACCCTCGCCGGGCCGCTCGCCGGCTCGATCGGCCGCCCCGCCTTCAAAGTCGATATCGGCAAGAGCCGCACGGCCCTGCCTGGACAGTTCACACTGGAGTGGAACCCCAATGAGCACGCTTTTGCAGAAAGAACAGAGAATTCTGTCGCTGTGGTTCCCGCATCTGGCCGCGGAGCGGATCCTGCGCCAGCGTCTGGGGCGGTCCTGGCGTTCCCGGCCCTCGCATCGCCTGCCGTCGCTTCAGCCGCCGCTGGTGATCAGCCATCGCGACAACAACACCCAGCGCATCGCAGCCCTCGACGAGCGGGCTGAGGCGCTCAGATTGAAGCGCGGCATGGGCATCGCCGATGCGCGCGCCATGCATCCCTCGATCGATGTGGTCGAGGCAGACCCGGAAGCCGACCGCCGTCTGCTCGAAGGCCTTGCCGACTGGTGCGACCGCTACACGCCGCTGGTGGCGATCGACGGCGAGGACGGGCTGTTCCTCGACGTCACCGGCTGCACGCATCTGTTCGGCGGCGAGCGCGCCATGCAGGACGAGATCCTCGCCCGCTTCTTCCAGCAGGGCTTCGATGTCCGCGCCGGGTTGGCCTCGACGCCGGGCGCCGCTTGGGCGGCGGCGCGCTTCCATGGCGATCGCATCGTGGCCGGCGGCGAGGAGGAGGCGCTGCTTTCGCCGCTGCCCTTGTCGGCGCTGCGCATCGCGCCGGAGACCCGCGCCAGCCTGGAAAGTGTGGGCCTGCGCACCGCCGGCGCGGTGATGGCAGCACCGCGCGCGCCGCTTGCCCGCCGTTTCGGCGCCACCTTGCTTCTGCGCCTCGACCAGGCGCTCGGCCGCCTCGACGAGGCCGTGTCGCCGCGCCTTCCCGTCGCGCCGCTCTCGGTCGAGCGCCATCTTGCCGAGCCGGTCGTGCTCACCGACGACATCGAGCGGCTGGTGAGCCGGCTGGCGATCGCCTTGAAGACCGACCTCGAACGCCGCGGCGAGGGTGCAAGGACGCTGGCGCTGCTTCTCTTCCGCGTCGATGGCGCCGTCAACCGCATCGCCGTCGGCACCTCCCGCCCGATGCGCGAGCCGCGGCTGATCCAAAGACTGTTCCATGAGCGGCTCACCGCGCTGGAGCAGAGCATCGACGCCGGCTTCGGCTTCGATCTCGTGCGGCTGTCCGTGCTGTCGGTCGCGGCCTTCGACTTGGCTCAGGGCGACCTCACCGGCGAGACCGACGACGATGACGCCGACATCGCGCTCTTTGCCGACCGCGTCCGCGCCCGTCTCGGCGAAGCCGCCGTGCTGAAGCCGGTGGTCGTCGAAAGCCATCTGCCGGAACGCGCCGTCAAAACCGTACCTTTCGCCGAAGCGCCGCAAGGACGCGCCCCGGCGGCCGGACGGACGCCGCCGCCCCGAACAGCGCCACCGATGACCGTTTACCCGCCGGAGCGGCCGGTGCGCCTGTTCCGCTCGCCTGAGCCGATCGAGGTGCCGGCGACCGAGATCCCGGAGGGACCGCCGATGAATTTCCGCTGGCGGCGCGCGCTCTATCGTGTCGCCCGCGCCGAGGGGCCGGAGCGCATCGCCGCCGAATGGTGGCGCCAGCTGCCCGGCGAGGAAGAGGCGCCGACCCGCGACTATTACCGCATCGAGGACAGCGAGGGGCGCCGCTACTGGCTCTACCGCCAGGGCCTCTACAGCAGCGCGCCGCAGGCCGCGCCGCCGCGCTGGTTCATGCATGGGGTGTTCGCATGAACGCGCTGACCGTCATCCCCTATGCCGAATTTGGCATCCAGTCGAATTTCTCCTTCCTGCGCGGCGCTTCCAAGCCCGAGGAGCTGGTGGTCACGGCGAAATTCTACGGCTTTGCCTCGATCGGGCTTGCCGACAGGAACACGGTCGCTGGCGTCGTGCGTGCCTGGCAACAGGCCAAGGTGGAGAAGATGGCCTATCATCCCGGCTGCCGCCTGGTGTTCGGCGACGGCACGCCGGATATCCTCGCCTATCCCCGCGACCGCCAGGGCTGGGGCCATCTCTGCCGCATGCTCACGCAAGCCAATTTGCGCGACGAGAACGAGAAGGGCGCGACGCTGCTCCAGCTGAGCGACCTGCTCGAATGGGGCGATCGGATGTCGCTGGCGATCCTGCCCGATCTGTCAGCAGGCGCACAAGACAACCTGGCATTCATTAGCCGGTTTAAGGATTGCTTCGGCGCGGCGCTCCGTCTTGCCGTGGCGCCGGACTATGGCGGCAACGACCGTTTCCGCATCGAGCAGGCCGCAGCGATGGCTGACCATGCGCGCGTCCCGCTGATGGCGACCAATGACGTGCTCTACCATGCCGCCGATCGCCGGCCGCTGCAGGATGTGCTCACCGCGATCCGCCTCAACACGCCGGTTTCCGAGGTCGGGCTGGAGCTGATGGCCAATGCCGAGCGCCACCTGAAACCGCCGCTGGAGATGGCGCGGCTTTTCCGCCGTCACCCGCAGGCGTTGGCCGAGACGCTGCGCTTCGCCGACGAGCTCGCCTTCTCGCTCAGCGACCTCGAATACAATTATCCGGACGAGCCGACCGAATCCGGGCTTGGACCGCAGGCCGAGCTCGAACGGTTGGCGCGGGAAGGCGCGGCCGTTCGCTATCCGGCCGGCGTTCCCGAGGATGTGCTGAAACGCATCGACAGCGAGCTCGTTTTGATCGAGCGCCTGAACTATGCCCGCTATTTCCTCACCGTCCATGACATCGTCAAATTCGCCCGCAGCCAGGGCATCCTCTGCCAGGGCCGCGGTTCGGCCGCCAATTCGATCATCTGCTTCTGCATCGGCATCACCGAGGTCGGCCCCGATCGCATCGACACCTTGTTCGAACGTTTCATCTCGGAGGAACGCAACGAGCCGCCCGACATCGACGTCGACTTCGAGCATGAGCGGCGCGAAGAGGTCATTCAGTACATCTATACGAAATACAGCGCCAAGCGCACCGCCTTGGCCGCCGCCGTCATCAGCTATCGCGGCCGCTCGGCCCTGCGCGAGGTGGCCAAGGCCATGGGCTTGTCGGAGGATGTCCGCAGCGCGCTCTCCAGCACCATCTGGGGCTGGTCGACCTCCGAGCTCGGCGAAAGGGAAGCCAATGCCGGCGGCCTCGACCGCACCGATCCGCTGTCACGTCAGGTGCTGGAACGCGCCAACGAGATCATGGGCTTTCCCCGCCATCTTTCCCAGCATGTCGGCGGCTTCGTCATCACCCGCGACCGGCTCGACGAGGTCGTGCCCATCGTCAAGACGGCGATGGAGGAGCGCAAGATGGTCGAGTGGGACAAGGACGATCTCGATGCGGTGAAGATCCTCAAGGTGGACGTGCTGGCGCTCGGCATGCTGACCTGCCTGAAGCGCGCCTTCACCTTGCTCACCGATCATTATCCGCGGGCGCGGGATCCATTTGGACAGCCTTATGTGCTCGCGACCCTTCCCGAAGAGGACAGGCGCGTTTACGCCATGATCCAAAGAGCCGACACGCTCGGCGTCTTCCAGATCGAGTCGCGTGCGCAGATGTCGATGCTGCCGCGCCTCAAGCCGGCAAATTTCTACGACCTCGTCATCGAGGTGGCGATCGTGCGCCCCGGCCCCATCCAGGGCGACATGGTGCATCCCTATCTGCGTCGGCGGCAAGGCAAGGAGAAGGCCGAATACCCCAAGCCTGAGTTGGAAGAGATTCTCGGCAAGACCCTTGGAGTGCCTTTGTTCCAGGAGCAGGCGATGAAGATCGCCATTGTCGCCGGCGGCTTCAAGCCGGGTGAGGCAGACGAGTTGCGCCGCGCCATGGCGACCTTCAAACGCACCGGCACGATCGGAAATTATGAAACGCGAATGGTCGAGGGGATGGTCAAGAAGGGCTATCCCAGAGAGTTCGCCGAGCGCTGCTTCAAGCAGATCGAAGGCTTTGGCGAATATGGCTTTCCCGAAAGCCATGCCGCGTCCTTCGCGCTGCTTGTCTATGCCTCCTGCTGGTTCAAGACCTTTTATCCCGACGTGTTCTGCGCCGCGATCCTGAATTCCCAGCCGATGGGTTTTTACCAGCCGGCCCAGCTCGTGCGCGATGCGTGCGACCATGGCGTCGAGGTGCGCGAGGTCGACATCAACCATTCCGTCTGGGACTGCACGCTGGAGGAAGCCGCCTTCGATCCGTCCCGCATCCTCGAGCGCCACGCCTCGATGCGCGGCGTCATCGAGACGGCTCACGCCGTCCGCCTCGGCTTCCGCCAGATCAAGGGCCTGTCCGAAGAGCGCATGGATATAGTCGTCGCCCGCCGCGGCGACGGCTATCGTTCCGTCAGGGACGTCTGGCTGCGCTCGGGCCTCGATGTCGGCGAGATCGAACGATTGGCGCAGGCGGACGCCTTCCGCTCGATCGGCCTCGACCGCCGTGCCGCGCTCTGGGAAGTCCGCGCCCTTGACGGCAAGAGCGCCGCCGAGAAACTGCCGCTGTTCGATCAGCCGTCGCTCGGCCTGCGCGAGCTGGAGCCGGAAACGAAGCTGCCGAAAATGCCGCTCGGCGAGCATGTCGTGCACGACTACCGCTCGCTCGGCCTGTCGCTGAAGGAGCATCCCGTCGCCTTCCTGCGCGAACGGCTGGATCGCGCCGGCGTCACCCCCAATGCCCGCCTGCCGTCTGTGCGCGACGGCCGCCGCGTTTCCGTCGCCGGGCTGGTGCTGGTGCGCCAGCGTCCGGGCAAGGGCAATGCCATTTTCCTCACGCTGGAAGACGAAAAATCGATCGCCAACGTCATCATCTGGCCACGCGTCTTCGACCGCTTCCGCCCGGTGGTCATGGGCGCGCGCTTCATCCGCGTCACCGGCAAGCTGCAGCATGAATCGGACGTCATCCACATCGTCGCCGACCGGATCGAGGATTTGACGTCCTGGCTGAGCGTGCTGCTGGAGACCGCCAATCGGCCGGTCATCGAGCATAATCCCGCCGAACGGCCGGTTGGAGCCGCCGCAAGCCGAGGCCTGCCGGTCCGCCGGGAGACCGAGGCCCTGTCGGGTGTCGCGCAACAAGTCATGCCGAAAGGGCGGAATTTTCAGTGAGGCAGAGGCCTTCGACCTCAATCGGAGCGAAGACGCCAAGATGAGGAAGAATTGTGAAGCCGCGTTCCTTCACACCCCTCTGGCCTGCCGGCCATCTCCCCCGCAAGGGGGGAGATCAGATGTTGCGCGGCTTTCGCCAATTGGCGACGTCGAAAGAAGGGCGCGACGTCCAAGCTGCCAATCTCCCCCTTGCGGGGGAGATGCCCGGCAGGGCAGAAGGGGGTGCTGTCCCGCCAGCGTTCCGGTTGTCAGCAAAAGGTCTTCACGAAGGCCCGCCGAGCCGCGGCGGTGGGGTTAGCATGTCCTCGGCCGAGATCGTGCGCGCCTCCGAGGGCAGCATGATCGGGATGCCGTCGCGCACCGGATAGGCGAGCTTCGCCACGCGCGAGACCAGCTCGTTGCGCTCGGGGTCCCAGGTTAGCGGTCCCTTCGTCAGCGGGCAGGCGAGCAGCTCCAGCAGCTTCGGGTCGACCGTGGCTTTTCGTCCGTCCCGTCCGTCCGCCGCCATCGCACTCTTCCCTTGTCCACTATACGGTCTAAGTGTCTTGAGATTCAGGTCAGGCCGAGTCGAGAACGGTGGCTTCCGAGAACCGGAGCGGAGCGTACTTAACGTACGTGAGCACCGGAAGCGCAGGAAGCTGCCGTTCGCAGGCCGGGCTCACCTGAATATCAATACACTTATTGTAGACTCGAGCCAAACTCATCATCCTCGCGCGCCAGCGTCATTTCGGTGATGGCGATCAGCGTTTCGGCGCGCGTCTTCAGGTCCGGCGCTTCCAGCAGCGCCTGCTTCTCGGCCGGCCCGTAGGGCGCCATCATCGACAGCGCGTTGACCAGCATGCCGTTTTCGGCGCGGCTGACGCTTTCCCAGTCGGCCTCGAGGTCGTTGGCCTGCAGATAGGAACGAAACGCCTTGAGCAGCGCCGGCCGGTCGACGTCGGCGCCGGCCGGGTCTTCCTCGAGGTCGGCGAGAAACGGCGCGATCTTGCACTGCCGGAACGGCGCCTTTGCCGTAAGCTCCTGCACAATGCGAAACCGGCACACGCCCTGCAGCGAGATCAAATAGCGCCCGTCGCCCGTCTCGGCGAGCGAGATGATGCGCCCGGCGCAGCCGACGCTGCACAGTTCAGGCTCGCCGTCGTCGCGCAATGCGCCGTCGAGGCTGGGCTGGATCATGCCGATCAGCCGCGAGCCGGCCATCGCCAGATCGATCATCTGCAGATAGCGCGGCTCGAAAACGTTGAGCGGCATGCGGCCGCCCGGCAGAAGCAGCGCGCCGGCGAGCGGGAAAACCGGGATTGCCGCCGGCAGATCCTTGGCAAGCCTGTAAAGTGCGTTACCGACGCGCACCGCAACCCTCCCAAAGCAACGCCGGCAAGCGTATCAAGCTGCAATCTCCTCTCGCACCGGCGAATTCGTCACGATCGGCATCCGGCCCCGCCCTTATCTGGCGCTGATGTCCCGCTGCGCAAGCCTGCCGGCCGCGACAGCCGGCAAAAAATTCACGGCAATTCCGGGAAAGTATCAGTTGGGGTCGGCGACTTCGCCGCAGCCTTCCGTCCGGAATTGCGCAAACCGAACTTAAAGCGGTTCGGCGGCTCTGTGAATCGCCGAAACCGTCCTACGAGAACAGCAGCGACGAGAGCTTGCGGCGTGCCGCGAGCGTCGCCTCGTCGGTCATTCCCCAGGCTTCGAACAGCTTCAACAGCTGCGCCCTGGCGCCGTCGTCGTTCCAGGTCCGGTCGGCCTTGACGATCGCCAGCAAATTGTCGGCGGCCGCGTCGCGCTCGCCGCGCGCGTTCTGGATCATCGCCAGATCGAAGCGCGCCTGATGGTCGGCCGGGTTGGCGGCGAGCCGGCGCTCGAGCTCGGCCGGATTGCCGAGCGCGGCCGCTTCCGCGGCAAGCGTCATCTTGGCGCGCAGCGCGGCCAGCGCGGGCGCGTCCTTCTTGTCCTCGGGCGCTCGCGCCAGCACGGCCTCGGCACCTTCCACGTCCCCGGCATCGTACAGGATCTCGCCCAGGCCTGCGACCGCCTCGATCGTCTCCGGCGCCTGCTCGAGGACCGCGTCGTAAATGCCGGCCGCGGTCTGGACGTCGCCGGCCGTGCGCGCCTCGGCCGCCGCCGCAAGCGCGTCGGCGATTTGCGGCGCGCCGCCGCTCTTGCCGCCGACCTTCTCGATGAATTGGGCGACCTGGCTTTCCGGAACCGCGCCCATGAAACCGTCGACGGGCTGGCCGTCCTTGAAGGCGATGACCGCGGGAATCGACTGGATGCCGAGCTGGCCGGCGATCGAGGGATGATCGTCGATGTTCATCTTGACCAGCTTGACCTTGCCGCCGGCGTTCTTCACCGCCTTTTCGAGCTGCGGCGTCAGCTGCTTGCAAGGCCCGCACCATGGCGCCCAGAAGTCGACCAGCACCGGCTGGCGGCGCGATTCCTGGATGACGTCGGCGGCGAAAGTCGCTGTTGTGGTGTCCTTGATAAGGTCGGCCGCCGCCGGTCCGTCGCCGAGCGAAACCTTGGCGCGGTCGCCGCCACCATATTGCACCGTCTGGGCATACTGGCCGCCATTGCCGCCAAACGCGCCGCTATACGGATTGTTGTCACTCATCTTGTCGCCCTTTCGGTCACGCTCTCAGGCGTCGGCGCCCGGCGCGTCATTGTCGGATTTCGCAACCGCCTTCCATGTGGCGATCAGCCCCCGAGTTTCAAGGCAATAAGGCCTTCAAGGCAAGGGCACTTTCAAGGTCATGAGACTTTCAGGATAACAGGATCATGGCCGGTTGCCTCGACGAATCTGATCAGGTCGGCGGCGGCGATCGAGGTCGTCGCCTCATTGGTCAGCGGATGGCCGTTGATGACGTCGTGGCTCATCAACGCCTCGTCGAGCACGACCTTGACCTTGCCTTCCGTGTCGTTGATCAGGCCGAAAACGGTGACCGCTCCGGGGATGACGCCGAGCAGCTCCATCAGCATTTCCGGCTTGCCGAACGACACCCGGCTGGCGGCGCCGATCAGGTGGTGGATCTGCTTCAGGTCGACCACGGCGTCCTCGCCGACGGTGACGAGGAAATAATTGTCCTTCTTGTCCTTGAGGAACAGGTTCTTGGTGTGGCCGCCGGGAATCTCGCCGCGCAGGCCTTGCGAATCGGCGACCGTGAACAGCGGCGGGTGCCTGACCGTCGAGACGGAAATGCCGAGATCGGCAAGAAATTCGTTGAGCTCGGCTTCGGTCTTCGGCATCGGTCCTCGCGCGGTCAAAAAAGGGCTCATGCCGTTTACGGCCAACGGTGCCATCGGGGCAAGGCCGCCGGAGCCATTGCGGGCAAAGCGGGCGGCGGCTTGCCTGCGGATTTGCGAGCAGTCCGGTTTCGCCGCCGCTTCGATGCTTTCGACGCGAACGTCACCGCGGGAAGAATTCGCGCCAAAAAAGACCGTCATTTCCCTGTTGCAATCGCCGCGCTCTTCGGCCATATAGGCGCGGCTTGCGGCCCAAGGCCGCGCGAGCGGGTGTAGCTCAGGGGTAGAGCACAACCTTGCCAAGGTTGGGGTCGGGCGTTCGAATCGCCTCACCCGCTCCAGTTTCCTTCAAGGAATCAAGCAAACGAAAAGCCGCGGTCTCCGCGGCTTTTTCGAGTTTGTGGCCTGCGGGAAACCCGCCTCGGCACCGCGCCGGAGTTACGTCTGGACCGTCGGCACCGCGCATTGCCGCATCCCCACGGATCTTCCGTGAAATATCTGGCAGATGGTTCACGCGATATTTTCCTTCAAACAGCCACGTCCGCATCCGGAAAGTATCCGCTCCCCATCAGACTTGAGTCGCATGCCGAAGGGACTGTAGAGCCTCTTTTGCCGGGCGCCCGACAACTATATGTTGTGTGAAGTGCTGGAATTAATCCGGCCGGGCAGTCTCGCGGGAGGTATTCCCGCAAGTCGTTACGTTGGGGCATAGCTGGAGCAATTCCAGGAAAGTATGAGCGGTTATGCTCGGCGACTTCGCCGCAGTCTTCCGTTCGGAGTTGCGTCAAAGCAAAGATAGAACGTCGGCCATGAGGTTCACAGCCTTACAGGATCCGTGCGGCCAACGGATGGTGTTCGATTTGCGGTCCGGTTTCCCGGCGCGAATGCCGGACATGTTGCTGCTTGGCCCGACTCGCGAGGAGGCGGAGCTGCTCGCGGGCCAGGCAAATGAATTCCTCTCGGTGCCGCGCTCGGCCGTGCCTCTTTCTCGATATTTGATCGCCCCGCAATGGAACGATTGGGCATCATCGGAACTTTAGCTTGCGCTAAAACAAGGAGCGCCTATGAGGTTCGCGGCAATACAGGATCCCTGCGACGACTGGCTTGTCTGCGATCTGGTTTCCGATCTCCCGGCGGAGATAGCAGGCAGGCTGCTGATCGGGTTGACGCAACGCGAAGCCGAGCAACTTGCCGACCAGGCCAATGCCGGGCCAATCGGGCAGGCCATCGATTGGCCGATCCCGCTCGCCAGCGTCGCTTGAAGGCGGCCGGGCTTGGGAACCCGCCTCGCCGACGGCGCATCGGCGATTCAATCCCAGATCACATCGGATAACATTTGCGTTCCACCTCCGTTTCAACGCCGGGGCGGCTTTCTATATGTCGTTTCTGGGCCGAGATCCGCCGGCGGCGAATGGCCAGCACCGCGACACGACGCGACCGGACGGCCCGTTTTCGGAAAAAGCGGTCTTGCCGCTTCCTCCATCACGAGGAGATGTCATCATGCGTTCTTTCACCCCAAAACTCATCGCGGCCGCCTCGATCTTCGCGGCCATACCGCTTTCGAGCGCCTATGCCGTGCACCGCCACCATAGGGCGCAGGTCGACACAATGACCACGGCGTCAGTGCCGGCGGAGCCCGAAGCGAGAGCCGCGACGCAGCAGCTGCTTGGCGTGAAGCAAGGCATCCGTGCGGCCAGGCAGGCCGGCAAGATCAGCCAGGAAAAGGCCCGCGACCTGATGCGGCAGGCCGATAGCATCCAGCCCCCCGGCGGCCGCTCTGCGATCGGGCGGATCAATGAGCTGGACCAGCGGCTCCGAAACGCTACCGGCCAGGGAATCTATATGGGCGACGGCTCGGACGGCGGCTATTATCCGAACGGCTGACCGCCTGCATGAGCGGTGCGATGCGGCAGTCCTGGAGCAATTCCGGGAAAGCCGGATCGCGGCCCGGCCCGTCGCCTTCGGCCCGCGGCGCACGAAATAAGGACCTGAAGCGGCCCGGCGTTTCGCAAGATCGCCGAACCGCTCCACGCCTTGGCGCTGCCGTCACCGATCCTGCCGCTACGCCAGCCGCGCCCGCGTCGTCCTCGGCGTCGCCAGCAGCAGGCTTGTCTCGCTCCCCGTAATGCCGGGGATCAGCCGGATGCGCCGCAGCACCGCGTCAAAGTCCGTCAGCGTGGCGGTGCCGAGCTCGACCACCAGGTCCCAGCGGCCGTTGGTGGTGTGGATGGTCGAGACCTCGGCGAGGCCGCCGAGTGCCTTGACGACGCGGTCGGCGGCATGGCCTTCGATCTCGATCGTCATCACGCCGCGTATCTTCTGATCGACCGCGTCGGCGCGCAGCACCACAGTGTAGCCGATGATCTCGCCGGACTTTTCCAGCCGTTCCATGCGCGACCTGACCGTGGCGCGTGACACGCCGAGATCGATGGCGAGGTCGGATACACTGCGCCGCGCATCGTGCCTCAGCAGCGTCACCAGTTTCTCGTCCAGCGCGTCCATGGCTTCCATTTCGATCAAATCATCTGACCATTATGATAGATTAGTCTTCTCGAAATGCCAATTTTCACTGTTCAAGCCGCCAGCAGCTGATGGTTCACTCCTTCGATCAATCGCAAGGTGAGAAAAGATGCGCTGCAGGATCGTCGGCGCGCCGGTGCAGGACGGCGCGGGCAGGATGGGATGCGAGATGGGGCCGAGCGCGCTGCGCACAGCAGGGCTGGTCTCGGTGCTGGCCGAGCTCGGCCACCAGGTCGAGGACTGGGGCGCGGTCGAGAAAGCCGCGGCGCGGCCCGTGGCGCACGGCAATCTCGCGCTGAAGGCGCTGCCGGAGATCTCCGCCTGGACGGCGGCAATCGCCGAGACCGCTTACGCGGCTTCGCGGGACGCCATGCCGATCTTCCTCGGCGGCGACCATTCGATCTCCGCCGGCACTATGTCGGGCGTGGCGCGCCGCGCGGCCGAGCGCGGACGGCCGCTCTTCGTGCTGTGGCTCGACGCGCATCCCGATTTCCACACGCTCGACACCACCACCAGCGGCAATCTGCACGGCGTGCCGCTCGCCTATGCCAGCGGCCAGGCCGGCTTCAAGGGCTATTTCCCGGATCTGCCGCAAGCCGTCGACCCGGTCCGCATCTGCGCCATCGGCCTGCGCAGCGTCGATCCGGCCGAGCGCCGCGCGCTTACTGAAGCCGGCGTCACCGTGCACGACATGCGCGCCATCGACGAGCACGGCATCGCCCCGCTGCTGCGCGCCTTCCTGGCCCGCGTCGAGGAGGAGAACGGGCTCTTGCATGTCAGCCTCGACGTCGATTTTCTCGACCCTTCGATCGCGCCGGCCGTCGGCACCACCGTGCCCGGCGGCGCCACCTTCCGCGAGGCGCATCTGGTGATGGAGATGCTGTCCGACTCGGGCCTCGTCTCAAGCCTCGACCTGGTCGAACTGAACCCCTTCCTCGACGAGCGCGGCCGTACCGCCACCCTGATGGTCGACCTCACCGCCAGCCTGATGGGCCGCCGCATCATGGATCGCCCGACCCGCAGCCATTCCGGAAACCTCTGATCATGACCCAGCCTTCGCGCCTTGCCATCGTTCCCTTTGTCAGCGTCGATCGCATGATGAAGCTGGTGCTCGCCATCGGGGTCGAGCGCTTCCTCACCGAGCTCGCCGCCTATATCGAGGAGGATTTCCGCCGCTGGGAGCTGTTCGACAAGACGCCGCGCATCGCGTCGCACAGCCATGACGGCGTCATCGAGCTGATGCCGACCAGCGACGGCAAGATGTACGGCTTCAAATATGTCAACGGCCATCCGAAGAACATGCGCGAAGGCCGCCAGACCGTCACCGCTTTCGGCGTGCTCGCCGATGTCGGCTCCGGCTATCCGATGCTGTTGACCGAGATGACCATCCTGACGGCGCTGCGCACGGCGGCCACCTCGGCGGTAGCGGCAAAATACCTGGCGCCGAAGAACTGCCGCGCCATGGCCATCATCGGCAATGGCGCCCAGTCCGAGTTCCAGGCCATCGCCTTCAAGGCGCTCGTCGGCATCGACCGGCTGCGGCTCTACGACATCGACCGCTCGGCCTCGGAGAAATGTGCCCGCAACCTCGGCGGCAAGGGGTTTGATATCACCATCTGCTCGACCGGGCAGGATGCCGTGGAAGGCGTCGACATCATCACCACGGTGACCGCCGACAAGCAGTATGCCACGATCCTCACCGACAACATGGTCGGCGCCGGCGTCCACATCAACGCGGTCGGCGGCGACTGCCCCGGCAAGACCGAGCTCCACCGCGACATCTTGTTGCGCTCCGACATCTTCGTCGAGTTTCCGCCGCAGACGCGCATCGAGGGCGAGATCCAGCAGCTCGACGCCGATCATCCGGTGACGGAGCTGTGGCAGGTGATGACCGGGAAGGCCGAGGGCCGCAAGACGTCCGAGCAGATCACGCTGTTCGATTCCGTCGGCTTCGCCACGGAAGATTTTTCCGCGCTGCGCTACGTCCGCGACCAGCTCCAGGCCACCGGCCTCTATGAGGAGCTCGACCTGCTCGCCGACCCCGACGAGCCGCGCGACCTGTTCGGCATGCTGCTAAGAGCCGCCATGCAGCCGGCGGCCTGAGGCGGTTCGCTGAGGCGATTTCATACGGCGGGATAATCGCATAGAGCGCTCCCCTCTCCGTCTCCAAGCTTATGAAGGCCGCGCCCTCGGCGATTAGCGTTTCCTCGCCCCTTGCACATCTTCTGTGACTGGCGCGACTGATCAGGCCAAGGCTTGATTGCCAGGTGGTTCCCCCAATCCGTTGCTGGACGGGCGTTGACGGCAAAAGGCTTGGCGCCTTTCCTCTACCCCGTCGATCGGGGGAGAGGTGGCTCGGCGAAGCCGAGACGGAGTGGGGGTCGACCAGCGCGCTGCCATGCACGCTATCGCCAAAGGCCGGCAGCTTTGAAAGGTGTGCATGCCGTAGATGAAATGGGGGAGAGGTGTCCGCGAAGCGGACGGAGAGGGGGCAGCGCCCGCGTCGACGATTGCCAGACTACCCCCGCGCCGCGCAGCTTTCCCTCTCCACCAGAACCGGCGCCAGCACCTCGCGCCTTGACGGCGCTTCCGGCTCGCCCAGCCTCTCGAGCAGCAGGCTCACCGCCAGCGTGCCGATCTTTTCCACCGGCTGCGCGATCGTCGTCAGCGGCGGCCAGGTGGTGACGGCGTAGGGGATGTCGTCGAAGCCGATCATCGACATGTCGTCGGGAACGTGCATGCCCCGCGAGCGCAGCGCGGTGACCGCGCCCATCGCCATCAGGTCGTTGCAGGCGAACACCGCGGTGATGCCGGGCGCCTGTACCATAAGTTGATCCATCGCCAGGCGGCCGCCGGCGAAATGATAGTCGGAATCGACGATTGACGACGCCGGCAGCTCAACGCCTGCTTCGCCAAGCGCGCGGACAAAACCGCGCAGGCGGGCCGGGCTGGAGCTCGAATCGCGCGGACCGCCGATGACGCCGATCTTCCTGTGGCCGAGCCCGGCCAGGTATTTGCCGGCGAGATAGCCGCCATGGTCGTGGTCGACCAGCACCGAATCGACATTGACCGACTGGATCTCGCGGTCGAGCAGCACCGCCGGCACGCTGGGCAGGAGGCGGGCGAACACCCGCGCGTGGTCGGACGAGCCGGCGAAGATCAGCCCGTCGATCTGCTTGGCCATCAGCACCGAGAGATAGCGCTCCTCCTTCTCGGCATTGCCGTCGGAATTGCACAGGATCACCGTGTAGCCGGAAACGAAGCCGGCATCCTCGATCTGCCGCGCCACGCTGGCGAAGAAGGGATTTGAATTGTCGGGGAGCAAAAGGCCGATGGTCTTGGTTTCGCCGCGCCTGAGACTCCTCGCCACCGAGTTCGGGCTGTAGCGCAGCGCCGCGATCGCGGCGCGCACGCGCTCGGCCGTTTCCGGCTCGACATGACGCGTGTGGTTCATCACATGCGAGACGGTGGCGACGGACACCCCCGCACGGCGCGCGACATCGGCAATCGTCGTCATGGCCCGTTCCCCTCAGCGGATTTTCCGCAACAGCCTCTCCCGGTACGCGTCTAGGATGACCGCGAGCACAATGACAAGGCCAATCACGATCGGTTTGAAATTGTCGCCGACGCCGAGCAGCTGCAATCCGGTGGAAAGCACCTGCAGGATACAGGCGCCGACCAGCGTGCCGATGATCGAGCCCTTGCCGCCGCTGAGGCTGGTGCCGCCGATGATGACGGCGGCAATCGCGTTGAGCTCGTAGCCGACGCCGGCGATCGGGCTGCCGATGTTGAGGCGCAACAGATAGACCATGGCCGCGATGCCGGCGGTGAGCCCGCTGATGGTGAAGGCGGCCACCTTGTAGAAATCCGGATTGTGGCCCGACAGCCGCACCGCCTCGTCATTGGTGCCGACGGCGAAGATCATGCGGCCGAAGACGGTGAAGCGCAGCACGAACCAGCCGGCGGCGATCACCAGCACCGCGACCAGGAAGATCGAGGGCAGGAAGCCGCCGATGATGAGGTTGCCGAAATCGACGAAACTCTGCGGCAGGCCGGTGATGGTGGAATTGTCGCTGACGACGCGCGCAGCGCCCGCCGCCATGTTGAGCATACCCAGCGTTACGATGAAGGACGGGATCTTCCAGCGCGTCGAGATCCAGCCATTGAGGAAGCCGCACACCGCACCCGTCGCCGTGCAGGCAAGCAGCGCCAGCGTGATCGCGACGGCCGGCGACAGGCTCTCGTTTATCATGACGGTGGCGCCGACCACGGTGCACAGCGCCAGCACCGAGCCGACCGAAAGGTCGATGCCGCCGGTGAGGATGACGAAGGTCATGCCGGCCGCCAGCACCGTGTTGATGGCGATCTGCACGAAGATCTTCAGCGCGTTGCCGGAGGTGGCGAAATAGGGCGCGGTGACCGAGAAGAACAGCGTGATCAGCACCAGCGCCAGGAGCACGCCGGCATCGCGCACCAGGAAGCGCAGGAACTTCGCCCGGCCCGGAGAAACAGGCGCCGCCACGGCTATCTCGGACGTCTCGCTCATGGTCGCACATACTCCTGATAGGCGAGCGACAGGATGCGCTCCTGGTCGAATTCGGATCGCGGCACTTCGCCGACGATCCTGTTTTTCGAAAAGACGATGATGCGGTGGCACATGCCCATCAATTCAGGCAGGTCGGACGACACCATGATGATGCCCTTCTGCCGCGCCGCCAGCATCCACAGCAGCTGGTAGATCTCGCGCCGGGCGCCGATGTCGACGCCGCGCGTCGGCTCGTCGAGGATCAGCGTGGAGGTGCCGCGGAACAGCCATTTGGCCAGCACCACCTTCTGCTGGTTGCCGCCGGAGAGATTGCGCACCGCCTGCTCGATCGAGCTTGCCTTGACGCGCAGCTGGCCGACGAGATCGTTGGCGGCCGCAGCCTCCGTCCTTCGGTTGAGCAGCCCGTTGCGCGAAACCTTGCTGAGGTCGGTGATGGTGATGTTCTTGTCGACGGCCATGTCGAGCAGCAGGCCCTGGCCCTTGCGGTCTTCGGTAAGCAGGCTCAAGCCATGCCGCACCGCGTCCTTCGGCGCGGCGATCGCCACCGGCTTGCCGTCGATCTCGACGACGCCGTCGAGCTTTGCGTCGGCGCCGAACAGAGCGCGCATAGCTTCGGTGCGGCCGCTGCCGACCAGCCCGGCAACGCCGAGGATCTCGCCATGGCGCACGGCGAACGATATCTCCGGGGTGGAGGCGTCGCGCTTCAGATTGGCGACGCTGAGCGCCACCTTGCCCGGCACGACCCTGGCATCGAAACCGAATTCGTCGGCGATGTCGCGGCCGATCATCATGCGCACGATATCCGGCACGGAAAGGCCGTGAAGGTCGCGCGTCGCGACCAGCCTGCCGTTCCGCAAGACGGTCACGCGGTCGCCGATCTCGAACACCTCGTGCAGCCGGTGCGAGATGTAGATGATGGTGACGCCCTTCGCCTTCAGCCGCTTGATGATGGAAAACAGCCGCCCGATCTCCGGCGGCGTCAGCGTCGCGGTCGGCTCGTCCAGCACCAGAAGCTTCGAGTCGTAGCTCAGCGCCTTGGCGATCTCGACCAGCTGCATCTGCGCGACGCCGAGCGCCTCGACCCGTATGCGCGGATCGATGTCGAGGCCGACTTGCTTGAGCAGCACCACCGCGCGGCTGTTGAGCGCCTTGCGGTTGACGATGCCGAAGGCGCGACGCGGCAGGCTTTCCAGCATCAGATTCTCGGCGATGCTGAGATAGGGCAGGAGATTCAGCTCCTGATGCACGACGCGGATGCCGCTCTGCTGCGCATCATGCGGCGTCTTCGGCCGGTAGGGCTGGCCGTTGAAGGCGATCGAGCCGGAGTCCGGCTGGTAGATGCCGGCGAGCAGCTTGATCAGCGTCGACTTGCCGGCGCCGTTCTCGCCCAGGATGATATGGGTCTCGCCGCGCGCGATCGACAGCGACACGTCGCTCAGGGCGACGGCGCCGGGAAAGATCTTTCCGACCCTTTCAAGGGAGAGAATCGCATCCATAGGCTGCAGAATCCTAAACCGTGCCCGTCGGCGACGACAGCGGCGGGCGCTCCGTCACCGCCGCCGGAACTGGCGGCGGCGGTGACGAGAGAGACAAAGCCTGGCGCCGGAAGGGAGCGCCGGCGCCCCGGCTCGCCTCATGCGGTGACCAGCTTGACGTCGGTCTTGACCCAGCCGGAGAATTTCTCGCCGGCCAGCTCGCGCAGGCCGTAGTCGATGCCCATCGCCGCCATTTTCGCGCCATACTGCTCGACGGTGGCGAGCATCTTGCCTTCCTTCAGCAGCGGACCGACAGCGGGGATGTTGTCGAAGCCGACGACCTTGATCTGGCCGGACTTGCCTGCCGCGTCGATCGCCTTGACGACGCCGAGCGCCATGGAGTCGTTGGCCGCCATCACGCCCTGAATGTCGGGATGCTGGGTGAGGAAGTTGGTCATCAGCGTGTTGGCTTCCTCGGTCTCCCAATGCGCGGTCTTGGAGTCGAGCAGGTCGAGGCCGTATTCCTTCACCGAATCATCGAAGCCGAGCTTGCGCTGCTTGGCGTTGTCGGCCTCAGGATTGCCCTCGAGGATGACGACCTTGCCGCCCTTGCCCAGCGCCTTGCCGAGCGCGTCGCCGGCGAGCTTGGCGCCGGCGCGGTTGTCCGGGCCGAAGAAGGCGAGGTCGATGCCGGCCTTCTTCTTGGCCTCGGTGTCGAGCGCAACGTCGATGTTGATGACCTTGATGCCGGCCTTCAGCGCCTTGGCGATTGGCGTAACCATGGCCTTCGAATCCGCCGGGGCGACGACGATGATGTTGTAGTTCTGGGTGATGAAGTTCTCGATGGCGTCGACCTGCGCGGCGAAGTCGCGCTCGTCCTTCATGCCGACAGCGGCGAAATCGAACTTGTCCTTGTTCTTGGCCGCATACTCCTCCGCACCCGCCTGCATCTGCTTGAAGAACTCGTTGGCCAGGGACTTCATGACCAGGCCGACCTTCGGCTTGTCGGCGGCGAGAACCGGGCCGAGCGGCAGCGCCAGCGCGCCGGCGGCCAAGGCGCTGGTCTTCAGGAACTGGCGGCGCGAGAACGGGCCAAGCCCATGCGTGTTCGAGAACTTGCTCATTAGTCTCCTCCACTTGATTGAGCCGTAATCGGTTACGTAACCGATTACGCGCCAAAGTAGATTGCTATTTTATCAGATGTCAACGTCGAGGGAAGGCGGTGCCAAGGCTGACGTTGGTGATTGGCGAAAGCCGGCGTGAAGTCTGATCTCCCCCTTGCGGGGGAGATTACGCGTTTTGCGGTTTTCGCCACCTCACCGCCAGCCCAGCGCCGGCGCGACGTGCTTCAGGATCGACTCGACGACATGGGCGTTGTAGTCGACGCCCAGTTGGTTGGGCACGGTGAGCAGCAGCGTGTCGGCCTCGGCGATCGCCTGATCCTCCTTCAACTGCTCGATAAGCACGTCCGGCTCGGCGGCATAGGTGCGGCCGAACACGGCGCGCTTCTCCGGCTCGATATAGCCAAAATGGTCCTCGCCCTCGCTGCCGCCGAAATAGGCGCGGTCCATGTCGTTGACGAGAGCGAAGATGCTGCGGCTGACCGAGACGCGCGGCTCCCTGGCATGGCCTGCTTCCTTCCAGGCGGCGCGGTAGGCTTTTATCTGCTTGGCCTGCTGGACATGCAGCGGCTCGCCGGTCTCATCGAATTTCAGCGTCGAGCTTTGCAGGTTCATGCCGAGCTTGGCCGCCCACACGGCCGTGGCGTCGGTGGCCGCGCCCCACCAGATGCGCTCGCGCAGGCCAGCCGAGAAGGGTTCGAGCCTGAGCAGGCCGGGCGGGTTGGGGAACATCGGCCGCGGATTGGGCTGGGCGAAGCCTTCGCCGCGCAGCAGGTCGAGGAAGATCTCGGAGTGCCGGCGCGCCATGTCGGCATCGCTCTTGCCCTCTTCCGGCACGTAGCCGAAATAGCGCCAACCGTCGATCACCTGCTCGGGCGAGCCGCGGCTGATGCCCAACTGCAGACGCCCGCCGGCGATCAGGTCGGCAGCACCCGCATCCTCGGCCATGTAGAGCGGGTTCTCGTAGCGCATATCGATGACGGCGGTGCCGAGCTCAATACGCTTGGTCCTGGCGCCGGCTGCGGCAAGCAACGGAAACGGCGAGGCGAGCTGGCGGGCGAAATGGTGGACGCGGTAATAGGCGCCGTCCGCGCCGAGCTCCTCGGCCGCGACCGCGAGGTCGATCGACTGCAGCAGCGCGTCGGCGCCCGAGCGCGTGCCCGATTGCGGCGAGGGCGACCAATGCCCGAACGACAGAAATCCGATCTTCTTCATGGCTCCGTTCCTGCTGGAGCGGCCCATCGACCGCTTGAACTTCTTGTTGCTCCAGCAGATAGCCAGGGCAGTGCCGCGATACAACGGACACCGAACGGATACAGACCGTCAATGAGTTCTCCAGAAGTCCGCTGCCGCCGCCCTTGCCCCACGCGATACCAGAGAGGATCATCCCTGGCATTTTCGCCGCCGCCGAAGCGCTGTATCGTTCACGCTACCCGATGATTCCCGAGCATTGGACGAAGCCTTGATGCATGGCCTGACATTTTCCACCATGACGGCCTCTTTCCTGGCCTCCTTCGTCGAAGTGGTCGAAGCCTTCACCATCGTACTCGCCGTCGGCGTGACGCGCAGCTGGCGACCGGCGCTGACGGGTGCGGCGCTGGCGCTCGCCCTGCTGGCGGCGCTGGTGCTCGTTTTCGGGCCGCTTCTGGCGCTTGTCCCCATCGCCGTCCTGCAATTCGTGGTCGGCGTGCTTTTGATCCTGTTCGGCATGCGCTGGCTGAGAAAGGCGATACTGCGCAGCGTCGGCGTCATCGCGCTGCATGACGAGGAGCAGGCCTTTTCCAGGGAGACGGCCGCCTTGCAGCGGCAGGCCGCCGACCGCCGCGCCGACTATCTGGCGGCCGTCGCGTCGTTCAAGGCGGTGCTGCTCGAAGGCGTCGAAGTGGTGTTCATCGTCATTGCCATCGGAGCTGCGCACGGGCAGACGCTCTATGCCGGCCTCGGCGCGCTGGCGGCCTTCGTGCTGGTGATGCTGATCGGCCTTGCCGTGCACCGGCCTTTAGCCCGCGTGCCCGAGAATGCACTGAAATTCGTCGTCGGCCTGATGCTGACCAGCTTCGGCGTGTTCTGGACCGGCGAGGGCCTCGGCGCCGAGTGGCCGGGCGCCGACCTCGCTCTGCTCGCCATCTTCGCCGTCACCGCAGTCGCCTCCTTCGCCATCGTGCGTTGGCTGCGCGGCGCCTACCCGGCACCCGCCGAAGGAGTTGCCCGATGATCCGTCTCGTCTTCAAGGAGCTCGTCGGCATGTTCGTCGACGACGGCAATCTCGCCCTGCTCGCGCTGATCCTGATCGCGCTGATCACCGCCGCGGTGAAGGTCTTGGGGCTGCCGCCGCTCATCGGCGGCTTCCTGCTTCTCGCCGGCTGCCTGGCAATTCTCCTGCAGAGCACACGCCGCGCCGCGCGCGGCAGGGCGCGCTGACCAAGCGTCCATTCCGGTGAAATCAGCGCAAACGCTGAGGGTTGGCTGGAGCCTCCCAGCCTCGTCATCCACGGGCGGAGCGACGCGAAGCGGAGCGCAGACCCGAGGATCCATTCCGTGACCTTGGCCGAGGAATGCGGCGAAGCAGAATTCTGCACCGTGGCAACGCCTCGACGTCACGGAATGGATTCTATGGTCTGCGCGCGTCGCTTCGCTCCTTGCTCCGCCATAGAATGACGACCTGACAAGCGCGTCAGCCATTCTTCAGGCATGCCGCCTGCCAACGCAGACAAAGCGGTTTTACCGGAAAACTAATAAACCGTGAAAAGCGTCGGCAGGTCGCCGCTGAGGCGCAAATATTCGACCGCCTCGATCACCGGAAACAAAGCCAGGAAATAGAGCCCGTCGCGGAACGTGTTCCGCAGCGCGCCGGTCGAAAACAGCCACTGCGCCTCGTCGCGGTAAAGTAGCGGATTTGGCCAGAAGGACGGCGTGCGTTCGGCATAGGCCGCATAAGCCGCACCAAACTTGCCGGCGAGATACTCGGCCTCCTTGCGCGCGGTGAAGCGGAAGACGAGGAAGCTCGCCAAGCCGAGCAGCGCGGCCGCGAGCAGCGAGCCGAACATCAGCCCGATGCCGGTCGCGCCGAGGGTCGAGAAGAAATAGAGCGGGTTGCGGGTCATCGAGAACGGACCGGACACGATCAGCTCGTCATTCTTCCTGCCGCCGACGAAGAGGATGCTCCACAGCCGTCCAAGAAAGCAGATCAGCACCATCGCGAAGCCGATCGTCTCCACGACTTCGTGACCGTCCGACCCTTCTGCCAGCGCCGGCTTGCTGAACACGAGCAGGATCACGGCAAGCACGGCGGCCAGCTGCACGACGGTCAGGCGCTTGTGCTGGTCGAACGCATTCGGCGCCGATTTGGGGTAGGCCATTCTTCTCACCGCTCCGCCGACAAGGGGACGCCAAGGCTTGTCTATCCCTTCGCTGGCGGCATGACGAGGCTCGGCGGATGTTTTTGGCCAACCTTACGAATTTGTAAGAACGCGGACAGGCCGCGGTGAATTCGCCCGCCTAATTTAGGCGTCGCCGCCATACGGAATTCGAGGCGGCTCGAACGAACAACGGATCGCGCCATGATCTCTCAAGCCGACAACCTCGCCCCCAACCGCGTCCCGGACGTCACCATCGATTTCTGGCTGGTCAAGATCATGGCGGTGACCATGGGCGAGACGGCGGCCGACTACCTCGCCGTGAAGCTCGGCCTCGGCCTTACCGTCACGTCCTTGATCATGGGCGGCATCCTCATCGTCGCGCTCGTCCTGCAATTCGCGCAGAAACGCTATGTACCTTGGGCCTATTGGCTCGCCGTCGTGCTGATCAGCGTCGTCGGCACCCTGGTCGCCGACAACCTCATCGACGATTTCGGCGTGCGGCTGGAGACGACGACCATCGTCTTCTCGGTCGCCCTCGCACTGACTTTCGCGGTCTGGTATGCCAGCGAAAGGACCCTCTCGATCCACACCATCTACACCGCCAGGCGCGAGATCTTCTACTGGCTGGCGATCCTCTTCACCTTCTCGCTCGGCACGGCTGCCGGCGATCTGGTGGCCGAGCGCTTCGATATCGGCTATCTCGCTACCGGCCTCATCTTCGGCGGCGTGATCGCGGCGATCGCTTTTGCCTGGTTCTTCCTCGGCCTGAACAGCGTCCTCGCCTTCTGGCTTGCCTATATCCTGACCCGGCCGTTCGGCGCCTCCTTCGGCGACCTGCTCTCGCATCCGGTCGACTATGGCGGGCTGGGCTTCGGCGCCACCTTCACCAGCCTGATTTTCCTCGGCTGCATCGTGGCCATCGTTCTCCATATGACGCTGAGAAAACTGATCGACGAAGACGAGCTGGCGCTCCTCGACTAGAGGATGTCGCGATTGACCGTAAGCTGCAGCAGCGAGACTGGCTCGGTCCGGGAGGGCCGGCAGCGCAGCCCGCCCGCTGTCCCCTTGCGCGCCGCTCAACGATGCGCTAGATACTGAACCAAATGGTTCAGTATCCGAAAGCCCGCCTCGATGTCTCGTTCGCCGCGCTCTCGGACGCCACACGGCGCGGCGTTCTGGAGCAGCTTGGACGCGCGGAGGCCTCGATCACGGACCTTGCCGAGAAATTCCACATGACCCTCACAGGCATGAAGAAGCATATCGGCGTCTTGGAACAGGCGGGGCTCGTCACCACCCGGAAAGCCGGGCGGGTGCGGACCTGCACGCTCGGCCTGCGCGGACTGGAGGAGGAGGCGGCTTGGATCGAGAGCTACCGCCGGCTTTGGGACGCACGCTTCGAAGAGCTGGACAAGGTTGTCGAGGAACTGAAACGGAAGGAGGAAGTCGATGGAACGGAGTGAGCCTGCTCGCACGACAGTAGAACGGAGGTCCGACCGTGAGCTGGTCGTTACGCGAACCTTCGACGCCCCCGCACGCATCGTGTTCGAGGCGTGGACCAAGCCCGAACTGTTCAAGCGGTGGTGGGCGCCGAAGTCGATGGGCATGATCCTGCGTTCCTGCGAGATGGATGTTCGCGTCGGGGGTGGGTACCGTTTGGCGTTCGGCCATGACGCCTCGAACCCCGCCGAGTTCTTCGGCCGGTATATCGAAGTGGTGCCGTACTCGCGCCTCACCTGGACCAATGACGAAGGCGGCGACGGCGGACCCGTCACCACGGTGACCTTCGAGGAAAAGGGTGGCAAGACGCTGCTGGTCATGCACGAGCTCTATCCCTCGAAAGAAGCTCTCGACGCTGCCGGCACCGGAGCGGCCGATGCGATGGACGAGACCTTCGGGCAACTGGACGAGCTTCTCCTCACCCTGGGCGCGAGCACGGGACGGCCATGAAATTGTCGCTCTCGGGCCGCCTGGTTCTTCGCCGCTGCCGTCGTCGGCTCGCGACGTATATCAGGCCGGCCTCTCGCAAAAATGTGTAGCAGTACTCGGTCTGAAAGCTCGTAAAAACAAATGGTTGAGGTGACAGGGACGGCACCGGGTGATGCGACTTCTGCTTGTTGAAGACGATCCGAGAACCGCCGACTATATCGTCAGGGGGCTGACCGAGGCCGGCCATGTCTGCGATTTGCTGCGCGACGGCCATGACGGCCTCTTCGCCGCGACCCGCAACGCCTATGACGTGATTGTCGCCGACCGCATGGTTCCCGGCCTCGACGGCCTGTCGATGATCAAGGCGGTGCGTGCCGCCGGCATCCGCACGCCGGCTATTTTCCTGACTTCGATCGGCGGCGTCGACGACCGTGTCGAGGGCCTCGAGGCGGGTGGCGACGACTATCTGGTCAAACCCTTCGCCTTTTCCGAGCTGCTTGCCCGCATCCATGCGCTCGGCCGCCGGCCGGCGGCGCAGGAACAGAAGACCAACTTACGCGTCGCCGATCTCGAAATGGATCTGATCCAGCGCCGCGTGACCCGGCAAGGCCAGCCGATCGATCTGCAGCCGCGCGAGTTCAGCCTGCTCGAAGTGCTGATGCGCGGCGAGGGCCGCGTCATCACCCGCACCATGCTGCTCGAGCGCGTCTGGGATTTCCATTTCGATCCCAAGACCAGCGTCGTCGAGACGCATATCAGCCGGCTCAGGGCCAAGGTCGACAGACCGTTCGACGTGCCGCTGATCCACACCGTGCGCAACACCGGTTACAGCCTGCATGTTCCGGCCTGATCTCGCATCCGCAATTGCGGGGCCGCCAACCGGCTTCGCGGTCACATGAACGGGACGCGCTCCGGCCTGCTGCGCAGCACGCCGTTCCGGCTGGCGCTGACCTTCGCCTTCCTGTTCCTGCTGGCCTTCATCCTGTCGGGCGCGATCGTCTATCAGCTGATGAGCGCCTCGCTGGCCAGGCAGCTCGATCAATCGATCAAGGAGACCTATTCGCTCATCGCCGCGACCCATGCCGAGGGCGACGAGGAGGATCTCGTCTCGACCGTCAGGGACCATGCCCAGTTCAGCCAGGACAAGGACGAAATCTTTTCCCTCACCGACAAGGACGGCAACCGCCTCGCCGGCGATTTCACCGCCACCAGCCCGCCGGACGGCTTTTCCATGTTCGCCGCCGACTTGCCGGGCGTGCCGCCCGATACCCAATATCGCGCCTATTCGGGCATGGTCGGCGGTAACAAGCTGACGGTCGCCTTCTCGCTTTCGGAAACCGAGGATATGGAAAGGATCGTGCTCATGAGCTTCGGCTGGGCCACGCTCTTCATCACCGTCCTGGCGATCGGCGGCGGCGCCGTGCTTGCCTCGCGCGTCCAGCGCCGCCTCGACGGCATCGCCAACACCATGGTCGACGTCTCGCATGGACGTCTCGACGCCCGCATTCCGCTGACCGGCAATGGCGACGACATCGACGCCGTCTCGGCCCAGGTGAATTCCGCGCTCGATCGTCTGTCGGCCCTGGTCGACGGCATGCGCGAAGTGAGCGCCAACATCGCCCATGATCTCAAGACGCCGCTCAACCGGTTGCAGATGATCCTGGAATCCGCCGCCGACAAGACGGTGTCGGGCGAGGACGTCTCGACCGAGCTGAGCGACGCCCGCACCGAGAGCCAGCAGATCAACAGCACGTTCGACGCTTTGCTGCGCATCGCCCAGATCGAAGCCGGCGCCCGCAAGGCGCGCTTCGTCGATCTCGATGTCGGCCCGGTCGTCGAGACCATTGGCGAAGTCTATGCCGATGTCGCCGAGGACGACGGCAAGTCGCTGTCCACCGTGATCGTTCCGGATACAAAATGGTACGTTCACGGCGACCGCGATCTGCTCATGCAGATGCTGGCCAATCTGGTCGAGAACGCGCTCAGGCATTGCCCGCCGGGCACCGCGATCGAGCTCTCGGTGACCCGGGCAGGCAACCACGTCCTCATTCATGTCCGCGATAATGGCCCGGGCATTCCCGCCGAGGAGCGCGAAAAAGTGTTCCGCCGGCTCTATCGGCTCGATGCCAGCCGCACGACGCCCGGCAGCGGCCTGGGCCTCAGCTTGGTCAAGGCGGTGGCCGACCTGCATGGCGCCGCGATAACGCTCGAGGACCGCAATCCGGGTCTCGGCGTTACCGTCAGCTTTCCGGCTGTGGGAACTCCGGTGACGTCGTCATTCTAGGGCGGAGCAAGGAGCGGAGCGACGCGCGCAGACCCTAGAATCCATGCCATAACTTCTGCCGGGAAATGCAACGGTGCAGAAGATTCTGTAACCGCCGCAACGCCTTAACGTCACGGCATGGATTCTAGGGTCTACGCGGTACGCTTCGCTTCCCGCTCCGCCCTAGAATGACGATCGCGATGGGCGACGACGGGTGGGCGACCGTCGGCCATTTTTACCGCGCCCCGCCCGCCCGGCGGAAATCGGAGGGCGACATGCCGGCAAGCTTGCGGAACGATTTGTTGAAGGCGCTGAGCGAGCCGAAGCCCGAGTCCATGGCGACCCTCAGCACATTGGCGTCCTCATGCATCAGCAGCGCCTGGGCGTAGCTCAACCGCAGCAGGTTGACATATTCGTTGAGCGTCATGCCGGTCGATTTCTTGAACAGGCTCATCGCGTATTTGGGATGGATGTCGGCTGCCGCGGCGATGGTCACGCAGTCGATGTCGTAGAGGAAATTCTCGGCGATGAAATCGCACATGCGCCCGACATTGCGCGATGACTGCTGGTCCAAGGCATTGCCGGCGCCTTGCCCAGCCACCCTTTCCGGCACCAGCCGGTAAGGCTCGAAGCGCACCCGCTCGAGCCGCAGCAGCAGCTCGTTGACGGCATGCTCGGCCCTGGCCGGATCGCCCGAGCGCGCATATTCGTTCCAGCGCTTGAAACTGTCGTTGTCCGACTGGTCGGTTGCATTGGTCACCAGCGTCGCGCCGGTCATCAGCCGATGGCGTATGTCGGCCGGCAGATGCAGGCGGAAGAAATGCACCAGCGGCAGATGCGCGCCGGCATAGACGGCGTCGTCGGAAAGATCGTCCATCTGGTGCGGCAGGCCGCCCCAGAACAGGCACATCTCGCCCGCCGAAAGCGGAATCTCATGCTCGGCCATGCGGTAATGCACGCGGCCCTGCACGATGAAATTCACCTCCACCTGGGCGTGCCAGTGCGGTTTCAGCATCACCAACGGGTGGTTGTAAAACATCTGCAGCATGAGCGGCAGTCCTTCGACGCTGCTCGCGCCAGGCTGGTAGAACGGACGCTCCGGCATCTTACTTTCCGCCAACTTCTTATTCCCTCTGACGGCGACAAGCCTTCCGCGCCGCATAGTCTAGCCACGCTCACAGTGAGAGAGCAAATGAAATGGGAGGATTTCAATGCGCACTACACTGACCTGCGCCGCGCTTATGCTTGCCCTGGGCTCCGGCCCGGCGCTGGCGCAGTCCGGCGAGATCACCATCTGGAGCTGGAACATCGCCGCCTCGTCATTGAAGGCGACGGTCGAGGGCTTCAACAAGAAATACCCCGACATCAAGGTCACGGTTCAGGATCTCGGCAACCAGCCCACCTATGACAAATCGATCGCCGGCTGCGCCGCCGGCGGCGTCGGCCTGCCCGATATCGTCTCGATCGAGAACGGCGAGGCGGAGAATTACTGGAGCCAGTTCCCGGACTGCTTCGTCGACTTGCACACGCTGGGCTACACGGCGGAAGACCAGAAGAAATTCCCCGACTTCAAGCGCACCGAGCTCGAAGTCGGCGACAAGGCCTATGCGATGCCCTGGGATTCCGGCCCGGTGGCAGTCTTCTACCGCCGCGACTTCTACGAGAAGGCAGGCGTCGACCCGGCCTCGATCAAGACCTGGGACGATTTCATCGCCGCCGGCAAGAAGATCCAGGACGCCAATCCGGGCGTGTCGATGACCAATGCCGATTTCAACGGCGACACCGAATTCTTCCGCATGATTTCCAACGAGCAGGGCTGCGCCTATTTCGCCGAGGATGGCCAGTCGATCACCGTGGCCGAGCCGAAATGCGTCGACGCCATGACCAAGGTCAAGGAGATGAAGGACGCCGGCATCGTGTCGTCGGCCGACTGGTCGACGAAGATCACCAACAACACCGCCGGCACCGTTGCCAGCCAGGTCTATGGCGGCTGGTACGAGGGCACGATCCGCACCGAATCGCCGAAGGAGAGCGGCAAGTGGGGCGTCTACCTGATGCCGAGCCTGACCGCCGACGGCCCGCGCGCCGCCAATCTCGGCGGCTCGTCCCTGGCCATCACCTCGGCCTCCAAGAACAAGGAGGCGGCTTACGCCTATCTGAAATACACGCTCGAGACCAATGACGGCCAGATCACCATGCTGAAGGATTTCGGCCTGGTGCCGTCGCTGATCTCGGCGCTCGACGATCCTTACGTCTCGCAGCCGCAGCCCTATTGGGGCGGTCAGGCGGTGTGGAAGGACATCCTGGCCACGCTGCCCAAGGTGGTGCCGAGCCGCGGCACGCAGTTCCAGAGCGACGCCGAGATCATTGTCCGCGCCGTGCAGACCAAATATCTGGCCAACGGCTATCCCGATGCCAAGGCCGCGCTCGACGACGCCGCCAAGCAGATCGCCGCCGCGACAGGTTTGCCGGTTAAATAGTGCGCTGCCTCCCCTTCTCCCCTTGTGGGAGAAGGTGGATTGGCGCGCAGCGCCAAGACGGATGAGGGGTGTTCCAGCGGAGTGAGACGTTGGCGTTCCCTGGAACACCCCTCATCCGGCCGCTTCGCGGCCACCTTCTCCCACAGGGGGAGAAGGCAAAGACAGACGAAAGGAGGAAGCTGATGCGCACCCAGAACGCCACCGCGTACCGCTTCCTCACGCCTTACCTTCTGATCTTCGCCATCTTCTGGATTTGGCCGATCATCTCTTCCTTCATCATCTCCTTCCAGGCGACGCGCACCGTGCCGTGGCGCTTCGCGCCGACCTTCAACTGGGGCCGCCTGATCGGCGACCCCGCCTTCTACAATGCGCTGAAGAACACGCTGCTGATCCTGGTCATCCAGGTGCCGGTGATGATTGCGCTGGCGATCGTCATGGCGGTGCTTCTGAACTCGCCGCTGCTTAAAGCCCGCGGCCTCTATCGCTTCGCTTTCTTCGCCCCGGTTGTAGTCGGCGAGGTCGCCTATTCCGCCGTCTTCCGGCTGATGTTCAGCCTCGATTTCGGCATCGTCAACAAGCTCCTGGAGAGCGTCGGCATCTCAAAGATCGACTGGTTCTCCAACGTCACGCCGGCCATGGCGCTGATCATGATCGCGGTCACCTGGCGCTGGGCCGGCTACAACGCCATCATCATCCTCGCCGGCCTGCAGTCGATCCCGGAGGATGTCTACGAGGCGGCGACGCTCGACCGCGTCAGCAGGCTGAAGCAGTTCTTCTACATCACCTTGCCGCTACTGAAGCCGGTCATCGTCTTTTGCGCCGTGCTGTCGATTATCGGCACCATGCAGCTGTTCACCGAGCCGTTCCTGATCACTGAGCGCGGCGGCCCGGGCGGCGGCACCGAGACACTCGGCCTGCTGCTCTACCGCCAAGGCTTCCGCTCGCTAAATTTCGGCTACGCCTCGGCCGTTGCCTATACCATGGCCGGGCTCGCCATCGCCATCACCCTGGTGCAGCTCTGGCTGATGAGGGAGCCGAAATGACCTCGCGCTCGCAAAGACGGCTCGGCCGCGTCATTGCGCTGCATCTTTTCCTGACGCCGCTGGCGCTGGTCTGGCTGTTTCCGCTGTGGATGATGGTGGTGTTCTCCACCATGCCCGATAACGGCATCTTCAGCCCCGGCATCGAGCTCCTGCCGCATGACAATTTCCTCGACAATGTCGCCAACCTGCAGCGCGACACCAACTTCATCGGCGCCATCGGCATCTCGGTCTCGGTAGCGGTGACCTACACGGTCCTTTCGGTGCTGCTCACCTCGATGGCCGGCTGGGCGCTGGCGCGCTACGAATTCCATGGCAAGGGCGCGGTCGTCGCCATCATCTTCGGCACCATCACGCTTCCCTATGCGGTGGTGCTCATCCCGCAATTCATCATGGTGGCGCGCGACTTCGCTTTGGCCAACACCTGGATCGCGCTGATCGTGCCGCCCCTGTTCAATTCGCTGGGGGTGCTCTTCATGCGCCAGGCTTTCTCGATGATGCCGGCCGAATTGTTCGACGCCGCCCGCGTCGAAGGCGTCAAGGAATGGCGCATCTTCCTGTTCGTGGCGCTGCCGCTGGCCCGCCCGATGCTGGCGGCGCTTGCGATCATCCTCTTCCTCGCCTCGTGGAACAATTATCTCTGGCCGCTGCTGATCAACAGCCAGCCGGGCGCGATGACCGCGCCGGTGGCGCTCGGCACGCTGATCGGTCTGACCAAGGTTTCGTGGGGCGGCATCATGGCCGGCGCCGTCATGCTGACGGTGCCGATGCTCGTCGTCTTCGTGCTGTTGCAGCGCCATTTCATCGCCGGCATCGCCGCCGGCGCGGTCAAATAGGAAGCGCGAGATGCCTCGCCGACTGGGACACAGAATGATGCAACCTAACTACATCTCGCTCTAACATGGCGGCCGTCACCCTCACCAACGTCGTCAAACGCTTCGGCATCTTCGAAGTCGTCCACGGCGCCAACATCGACATCGCCGACGGCGAGTTCGTCGTCTTCGTCGGCCCCTCCGGCTGCGGCAAGTCCACGCTGCTCAGGATGATCGCCGGGCTGGAGGACATCAGCGGCGGCGACATCGCCATCGGCGGCAAGGTTATGAACGATGTCGAGCCGGCCGACCGCGGCATCGCCATGGTGTTCCAGTCCTACGCGCTCTACCCGCATATGACGGTGGAGCAGAACCTCAGCTTCGGGCTGAGGATGAACGGCAACCCGAAGGCCGACACCGAGCGCCGGGTGAAGCGAGCGGCGGAAATCCTGCGCATCGACGAATTGATGCAGCGGCGGCCGAAGCAATTGTCGGGCGGCCAGCGCCAGCGTGTCGCCATCGGCCGCGCCATCGTGCGCGAGCCGCAGGTCTTCCTGTTCGACGAGCCGCTGTCCAATCTCGACGCCGAACTCAGGGTGCAGATGCGGGTCGAGATCTCGCGCCTGCATAAGGAGCTCGGCGTCACCATGATCTATGTGACGCACGACCAGACCGAGGCGATGACGCTGGCCGACCGCATCGTTGTGCTCAAAGCCGGCAATGTCGAGCAGATCGGCGCGCCGCTCGATCTCTATGACGACCCGGCCAACCGTTTTGTCGCCGGCTTCATCGGCTCGCCGAAGATGAATTTCCTCAGCGCCAAGGTTATCGAGACGTCGAACAGCGCCGCCATCATCGAGCTCGTCCATCACGGCGGCGCCAGATTGCGCAAGCCGCTCCGCGACGCTTTTCCCGCCATCGGCGCCGAGGTCGTGCTCGGCGTCAGGCCGGAGCATTTCTTCGAGGCCGGCCAGGGCGATTGCGACATCCCGGTCAAGGCCGACGTCGCCGAGCATCTGGGCTCGGTGAGCTATGTCTACGCCAATGCCGGACCAGAGGAGCTGATCGTCGAGCGCGAGGCCTCGCGCCAGCGCGCCAGCGGCGACCACTTCACGGTCTCGATCAAGGCGGAACGGGCGCTGCTCTTCGACAAGGCGGGTGCCAGGATCCGCTGACCCGCAAAATTTTCTTTGCCGGCACGCCAGGCGTGGCGGCGATCCATGGAGAATTCGACATGACACCCTCATCCAGGAAAATCCGCTGGGGCATTCTCGGACCCGGCAGCATCGCGAAATCCTTTGCCGGCGGCCTGGCGGGCTCGCGCAACGGCGAGCTGGTCGCGCTCGGCGCCCGCAATCCCGCCAAGTCGGGCTTGGCCCAGACCTTTCCGGGCGCGCGCATCCTCGACGGCTATGACGCGCTGCTCGCCGACAAGCAAGTCGATGCCGTCTATATTTCGATCCCGCATCCGGGCCATGCCGAATGGGCGATCAAGGCCGCCGAGGCCGGCAAGCATGTCTTGTGCGAGAAGCCGCTGGCGCTGACCGCCTTCGAGGCCGACGCCATGATGCATGCGGCGCGCAAGGCCGGCACCTTTCTCGGCGAGGCCTTCATGTACCGGCTGCACCCGCAGACGCTGCAATTGGTCGAGCTGATCAAGTCGGGCGCCATCGGCGAGATCCGCATGATCAAGTCGAGCTTCGGCTTCGCCATGCCGGGCTTCATGCCGGAACACCGGCTCTATGCCAACGACATGGCCGGCGGCGGCATCCTCGATGTTGGCGGCTATCCGGTGTCGATGGCGCGGCTGATCGCGGGCGCCGCCGCCGGGCAGCCTTTCCTCGAGCCGGACAAGGTTGTCGGCGCCGCCCATCTCGGCCAATCGGGCGTCGATGAGTGGGGCTCGGCGCTGCTGCACTTCCCGGGTGGCATCGTCGCCGAGATCTCCTGCAGCATCTCGCTCAACCAAGACAATGTGCTGCGCATCTTCGGCACCAAGGGTCAGATCGAGGTGCCCGATTTCTGGTTCGCCGGTGGCAACCGCGACGTCGGACCGGGCCGGATCGAGGTGATCCGGTCCGGGGCGGCTCGCGAGGTGATCAGCCTCGGCGAGACCCGCCACCTCTATTCCTTCGAGGTCGATGCCGCCGGCGAGGCGATCCTTGCCGGACGGCAGGAGTTCGCCTGGCCGGGCATGGGCTGGAACGACAGCCTCGGCACGCTGCGCGTCCTCGACAAATGGCGCCATGCGGTCGGGCTGGAATATGACATCGAAAAGCCGGCTAAGCGCGTCAACACCCTCTCCGGCCGGCCGCTGCGGACCGATGGCAAGGCCATCGGCAAGCGCGCCATCCCCGGCCTGCCGCGCGCAGTGTCGCTTCTGGCGCTCGGCTTCGAGGATTTCCGCACCTTCTCCTCCGGCTCGATCCTGCTCGACGCCTATTTCGAGGCCGGCGGCAATCTGTTCGACACCGGCTATGTCTATGGCGCCGGCTACACCGAGACGCTGCTTGGCCAATGGCTCAGGAATCGCGGCGTGCGCGAGCAGTCGGTGATCATCGCCAAGGGCGCGCATTCGCCGCTCTGTTATCCCGATGTGATTGCGAAGCAGCTGGCGCAGTCGCTCGACCGGCTGCAGACCGATCATGTCGACATCTATTTCATGCATCGCGACAATCCGGACGTGCCGGTTGGCGAATTCGTCGACGCGATGGACGCAGAGGCCAAGGCCGGCCGCATCCGCGGCCTGTTCGGCGGCTCCAACTGGACGATGGAACGCATGGACGAAGCTATTCGCTATGCCGAAAAGAACGGCAAGCAGAAGCCCGGCGCGCTCTCCAACAATTTCTCGCTGGCGGAGATGCTGGAGCCGATCTGGCCCGGCTGCGTCACCTCTTCCACGGATGACTGGAAGGCCTGGCTGACGGCGAGGCAGATGCCGAACTTCGCCTGGTCGAGCCAGGGCCGCGGCTTCTTCACCGACCGCGCCGGCCGCGACCGCACCGACAATGAGGAGCTGGTGCGGGTCTGGTACTCGGAAAAGAATTTCGGCCGCCGCGACCGCGCCATCGAACTGGCGCGCAAACTCGGCAAGAGCCCGATCCATGTCGCGCTCGCCTATGTCCTGGCGCAGCCCTTCCCCTCGGTGCCGCTGATCGGCCCGCGCACACTGGACGAGCTGGAGGACAGTCTTAGGGCGCTGGATATCAAGCTGACGCCGGAAGATCTGGCGTGGCTGGATGAGGGGCCGGAGAGACGCAGGGCTTAGGGGCCTAACCTTCCGCCTTGCGGCTTTGTGAGGGATGCCGAGACGGCAGAAGGGCCTGTCCCGCTAACCTGTTCTTCGTCATTCTAGGGCGGAGCAAGGAGCGAAGCGACGCGCGCAGACCCTAGAATCCATGCCGTGACGGTAGAGAGCCGCCACGGTTCAGGACATTCACCAGCCAATTCCGCGAAAGAGCTCGACCATTCCGGGCTGCTCTTCTCGATCAGTTCAATCTTCCATTGCCGTGGCCAGCGCTTCAATGACGTCTCACGCTGAATGGCGTCGGCGATATCGAAGTACTCCTCGTACCAGACCAGACGCTGCACACCATAGCGGCTGGTGAAGCTGGAGCCTTGGCCAGTCTTGTGCTCCGACATCCGACGCGCCAGGTCGTTGGTGACACCGATATAGATCGTGCCGCCTTTCTGGCTTGCGGTCATGTAGACGTAGCCCGTCATGTCGCGATCTTATCTGGCGCTATTGCCAGCCGCTATTCTGGACTGTTGCATTCTATGGCCAATGTCACGGCATGGATTCTAGGGTCTGCGCGCGTCGCTTCGCTCCTTGCTCCGCCCTAGAATGACGAA
>NZ_JAIUGS010000022.1:0-79079 GCF_020164735.1 Mesorhizobium sp. ESP-6-4 | reverse complement strand
ACTCGATCGACCATCGCGAATCCCTCCTCGCCGGATATCCGCATGGAATCACCGATCCGATTCTGTGCAAAGCCCTTCTTGTGGGAGAAGGTGGCCTCGCGAAGCGAGGTCGGATGAGGGGTGCTCCAGCTTGGCGACGAGCTGGAAATCGTCACCGCCTCATTTCTTCCAACACCCCTCATCCGTCTCGGCGCTGCGCGCCGATCCACCTTCTCCCACAAGGGGGAGAAGGAAAGACCCTTCAATACTTCTCCGGCACGTAGAGTTCGCGCGGCAGGACCTGGCGCTCATATTCTGGATTGAAGACGCGCTCCGGCAGCGTGATTTCCTCGTGCGGAACCTCCTCATAGGGCATCTGCTGCAACAGATGGTCGATGCAGTTCAGCCGCGCCCGCTTCTTGTCGTTGCCCTCGACGATGAACCAGGGCGCTTCCGGAATGTTGGTGCGGGCGAAGGTCTCTTCCTTGGCCTTGGTGTATTGCTCCCAGCGCACGCGCGACTGCAGGTCCATGGGCGAGAGCTTCCACTGCTTCATCGGATCATGGATGCGCATCAGGAAGCGCATCTGCTGCTCCTCGTCGGTGATCGAGAACCAGTATTTCACCAGGGTGATTCCGGAACGGACCAGCATGCGCTCGAATTCGGGCACGTCGCGGAAGAACTCCTCGACTTGGTCCCCATTGGCAAAGCCCATCACCCGCTCGACGCCGGAGCGATTGTACCAGGAGCGGTCGAACAGCACGATCTCGCCGCCCGCGGGCAGATGCGGCACGTAGCGCTGGAAATACCATTGCGACTTCTCGCGCTCGGTCGGCGCCGGCAATGCCACGACACGGGCGATGCGCGGATTGAGCCGCTGCGTGATGCGCTTGATGACGCCGCCCTTGCCGGCGGAATCGCGGCCTTCGAAGACCACCACCAGCTTCTTCTTGTGGTAGGCGACCCAGGACTGCAGCTTGATCAGCTCCGACTGCAGCCTGAGCAGCTCGCGAAAATAGGTCATGCGCTCGATGGAGGGCGGATGCGACTTCTTGTAGATCTTGGCGATCTCGAGCGAGAGCGCCGGCTCGGACAGCTCCAGTTCATAGTCCTCGTCGAGCGTATCCTCGAGCTCGGCCTCCAGCCAGTCCTTGGCTCCGGAATTCGGTTTCAGTTCATTCATCGCGCTGCTCCGTCTGCCTGTCAGCCATCACCGCTTCGGAAGCCCCGGCCGGACACTCCGTAAGCCGACTGAGATACAGAGGCGCAATGACGGTTTTATTGCAATCGCCCGGCAGCTGCATCGACATGGAAGATATGTGATCGACCCCGTATCGATAGCGGGGCGACAAGCGGCGGGAATTGTCCTACAAATCCCTCGCCTCTTTCCGGCGCTCGCCACAGCGCTTCTTCAAAACAAATTGCGAGGACCGACATGGAATACCGCACGCTCGGCCGATCCGGCTTGAAAGTCTCGACATTGACGCTTGGCACCATGACCTTCGGCGGCACCGGTCCGTTCGCCGCCGTCGGCAATTCGGATCTTTCGGAAGCCAAACGCATCATCGACACCTGCATCGATGCCGGCATCAACCTCATCGACACCGCAAACGTCTATTCCAATGGGCTGTCGGAAGAGATCATCGGCGAGGCGCTTGGCGGCAAGCGCAAGAACGATGTGCTGATCGCCTCCAAGGCGCGCATGCGTATCGGCACCGGCCCCAATGACGAAGGCCTGTCGCGCCATCACCTGATCCGCGAGTGCGAAAAGAGCCTGAAGCGGCTCAGGACCGACCTCATCGACGTCTATTTCGTCCACCAATGGGATGGGCTCACCCCGGTCGAGGAGACGGTCGCGGCGCTCGACACCTTGGTCAATCAGGGCAAGATCCGCTATATCGGCTGCTCCAACTGGTCGGGCTGGCAGGTAATGAAGGCCCTTGCTGTCAGCGACAGCCGCCATCAGGCCCGTTTCATCACTCAGCAGATCCACTACACGCTGGAAGCGCGGGAGGCCGAATACGAATTGCTGCCGATCTCGGTCGACCAGGGCCTCGGCGTGCTCGTCTGGAGCCCGCTGGCCGGCGGACTGCTCTCCGGCAAATACCATCGCGACAGCCCGACCGCGCGCCAGATCGGCGGCTGGACGGAACCGCCGATCCGCGATGAGGATCGCCTGTGGCGCATTGTCGACGTGCTCAACTTCATCGGCAAGGCACGCGGCGTTTCGGGCGCGCAGGTGGCGCTTGCCTGGCTGCTCGGCCGACCGGCCGTCAGCTCGCTGGTGATCGGCGCGCGCAACGAGGCGCAGCTCAAGGACAACCTCGCCGCGGCAAGCCTGTCGCTCACCGAGGACGAACGGCAGCGTCTCGACATCGTCAGCCGGCCGCCGGTGCTTTATCCCTATTGGCACCAGCAGTTCACGGCCAGGGATCGTTTCGGGCCGGCCGACGAGGTGCTCGACCGCTCTCACGCTTAAAACGCTCAGCCGGCGATAAAGCGCCAGACTTCCGCGTCGGGCTTAATCTGCCCGCTCAGCACGAAATATTTGTAGAGGACGAGCAGCGAGATCGCCTGCTCGTCCTGCTCATTGCCGAATCTGCGGCAATAGGCATTGGCGGCGGCGGTTATCCGTCCCGCCTCGTCGGGATGTTTTTCGAAATAGGCCACCTTGTCGAGCAGGTCGGAGAAATCCGGCTGCAGGGGCACATAGTGGACGTTGGGCTCGACCTGGGCTTCGGCGAACCAGGTTTCGTAGGTCGGTTCCGGCATGAGGCAGAGTGAATTGGAGCTCATGATCCATTTCAGGTTCGTCGCGACATCATTGCCTTCGAGCGAGACGATGTAGCGATACTGTCGCTGCTGCTCGATGTTCAGGAACGGCTTGCGGTATCCGTCCGGCGCATCGGCCCTGTGGGAACCCGCATCGCAAATCGGCAGGTCGGCGGCTTTTTCGACGAAGCGGGTGCGAATCGGATTGTTGAGATGACCGCGCCAGACCACCATCGGACGCTTGGCGGCGAAAGACAGGTTGTCGGGCGGCATGTAGAAGTGACGGAACTTGTTCAGCTTCATCAGCACGCCGTTCGCATTGTCGTCGCCGATGGGCCGGTCCTTGACGATCCTCGGGAACTCCGGAACCCCGACAACGTCGCCGAATTCGAAATCGATCAGCAGGCCGGGATCGAAATAGCGCGCGAATTCCTTGAGGTCGTAATAATACATGCTGGAAGAGGACGGCAGCTTGCCGACGGCTACGGCGTCCGGACTGGGCACGAACGGGTGTTCCAGCTTGTTGTAGTAGTTCAGCCGCTCGCGAACCGTCTTGCCCGAAAGCATGGCCTGTTCAAGCCGGCTGGCGAGGCGGTCGCGAAACAGGGACTGCGGTGCGCGGTCGCGCGCGAAATTGCGCGCGTAATAGAACAGCTTTGCGGCGGTTCGAGAGAGTGTGGCCATACGTCCGCGAGTTCAGCAAGTTCCCCTCGTCTCCTACAGCATTCTCCCGGCCATGTTGCAAGCCCGCTAATGCAACCGGCGTTGTGTCGACGCTTTCCCTCAAGCCGCGACCACGGCAAACCCGCGTGCGCGCAAACCGCGCCGGTCGTCATGCAATGAGGTGACCAGCCGATCTCGGCTGCCGGCGATGTGAGCGGAAAGCAGCCGCGCCGCTTCATCGGCATCGGCGCTCCTGACGGCGGCGAGGATGGCATGATGTTCGGCCCAAGCACGGCCGAGCGCCTTCTCATCGCGCACCTCCAGCCAGCGCGCACGCGACAGCCTGGTCATCGCGTCGCGCACTGCCCTGAGCAGAAACTCGTTGCCGGAAAGCCTTGCCAGTTCGATGTGGAAATCCAGGCCGACGCGATGCCACTCCTCGCGCGGCGTCTCAGCATCGCAGGAATCGAGCATCGCCGCGATCACGTCGATGCCGCCACGGTCTTCGAGCGCCGCCGTGAGGCGAACCGCCGCGACTTCGACCGCCTCGCGGTAGACGGCGATCTGCCCGAGTTCGGCAAGGTTGATTGGCGCCACCGTCCAGCCGCGGCCGTCGCGGCCGATCAGCCCTTCCGTCTCCAGGCGCAGCAATGCGGCCCGCACCGGCGTGCGCGACGCGCCGAAGCGGCTCTCGATCCAGCGCTCGGTCAGCCGCTCGCCCGGGCCGATCTCCAAACCGAGGATCATCTCGCGAAGCTGTCTTTCGACATTTTGCATCTGCGACATTTGTCGTCCCGTTTTCCAAGCCGCGTTGACGGCGCTCGCATTGACAGTAGCGAGTGTCAGGTCCATGACGGACACCAGCTTGGTATCCCAAATTGGTATCCGCAACAACCCCAGCATTGGCACGCATGACATGACGCCCAAGGAACCCGAACAGAGCGGCTTCAATATCCATTGGCGACGCAATCTCGCCGTCTGCTTCGCCGGCTCGTTCAGCACGCTTGTCGCCATGACGCTGCTTCTTCCGTTTCTGCCGCTATACGTCGAGCAGCTCGGCGCCGAAGGCCACGTGGCGATCGTGCAGTGGTCGGGCATCGCCTATGGCGCGACCTTCTTCGCGGCCGCGCTGGTCGCGCCTTTGTGGGGACGGCTTGGCGACCGCTACGGCCGCAAGCTGATGCTGGTACGCGCTTCGTTCGGCATGGCGATCTGCATGTCGTTGACCGGCATGGTTGAGAGCGTCTGGCAGCTGGTGCTGCTTCGATTGCTGATCGGTTTTGCCGGCGGTTATTCATCGGGTTCGACGATCCTGGTGGCGATGCAGACGCCCAAGGAGCGCTCCGGCTGGGCGCTGGGCGTGCTGGCGGCGGGCATCACGGCGGGCTCGCTGGTCGGACCGCTGCTGGGCGGCCTGCTGCCGCCGCTGATCGGCATCCGCGCGACCTTCCTGCTGTCCGGCGCCGTCATTTTCCTGGCCTTCCTGGCGACGACTTTCCTGATCAAGGAGAACCCGCCGGCGCCCAAGCCCGCCTCGACGACGAAGCCGAAAAGCGGCTGGTCGCAGATCCCCGACAAGCGGCCGATCGTCGCCATGCTGGCCACCGGCATGCTGCTCGCCTTCGCCACCATGTCGATCGAGCCGATCATCACCGTCTATGTGCAGCAACTCATCGAGGACCAGAGCAAGGTGAC
Source organism: Mesorhizobium sp. ESP-6-4 (assembly GCF_020164735.1). Taxonomy (NCBI): domain Bacteria; kingdom Pseudomonadati; phylum Pseudomonadota; class Alphaproteobacteria; order Hyphomicrobiales; family Phyllobacteriaceae; genus Mesorhizobium; species Mesorhizobium sp. ESP-6-4. Next base: position 73,970 of record NZ_JAIUGS010000022.1, on the reverse strand, counting down.
CATGGTTGCAGGCGTCGTCATGTCCGCGGCGGCGCTGGGTACCATCCTGTCCTCGTCCTGGCTGGGGAAACTCGCCGACCGCGTCGGTCACTGGAACGTGGTGGTCGGTGCCCTTGCCGTCTCGGCATTGCTGCTCATTCCGCAAGCCTACGTCACCAATGGCTGGCAATTGATCGGCCTGCGCTTCCTGATGGGCCTGGCGCTGGGCGGACTGTTGCCTTGCATCACTAGCGTGATCCGCCACAACATCCCTGACGGGATCGGCGGCAATGTGCTTGGCCTGGCGATTTCGGCGCAATATGTCGGCCAGGTCGCGGGGCCGCTGTCCGGCGGCTTCGTCGGCGGGCATTTCGGTATGCGCTCGGTGTTTCTGGGCACAGCGGTGCTGATGGCGCTGGGTGCTGCCTACAACTGGATTGTCCAATCGCGCCGGGCACGGCATATGCTGCTGGAAGCCGGCGAATCCTAACCGGCGCCTCCACCTCAACCGCAGCATGGAGCATCCAGGATGAGCCTTACTGGGCAAGCATCAGACGGCGGGAGCCGCGTTCTCGTGCTGGCAGCCGGCCTCGTCGGCGCGGCCGGCGTAGTGCTGTCGGCGACGGCGGCGCATCGCGGCGGCGCCTTCACCGGCACGGCGGCCAATTTCCTGCTGGTGCATGCGCCGGCGTTCCTTGCCATCGGCCTTGCCGGCGGCAATCGCTGCCTCAAGATAGCCAGCCTCGTCCTGCTCGCGGGCCTGCTTCTGTTCTGCGGCGATCTTCTCGCCCGCGACTTTCTCGGCTCGCGGCTGTTCCCGATGTCGGCGCCGATCGGCGGTACACTTTTGATCGCCGGCTGGGTAGCGATCGCCGTCTCGGCGCTGTGGCGTCCTCGGCCGTAGGTATTTCCGGCGAGCGTTTTTAATCGGCGCGCCGCTTGTGCTTGCGCGCAGGCAGGTCGTTGGCGCGGCGCCGCTCGGGCTGCTCGGTTCCGCGCGTGATGCCCCAATAGTTGCGGTAGATGTCCTGAAAAAGATGACCAATCGGATGCATGACTGCTTCTCCTCAAGTTGAATCGATCCAATGCGTGGACACGAAAAATGGCCACGGTTCAGCCGCGCTTGCGCTCCACGAGGAAGCGCAGTTCGCGGCGCCAGGGACCCGCTCTGCCGCGCCGCTTCTGGCTAATGGCCGCCGAGGCGATGCCCCAGTCGTTGCCGTAGATGTCCTCGAACAAGTAACTCACCGGATGCATGGCACCCTCCTGTTGAAACCGCTCCGTCAAAAAGCGAGCGGACTTGGATCGATTCAAATCATAGGCCTCAATCACGCGAAGTCAAGCAGGATTTGAATCGATCCAACAAAAATGTTAGATGACCAGCAGCAATTCAGCGGTCATGTTCTTCCCGTGACCGGATTCGGAGGAACGACATGGCATCACTCCTCGAAGGCCAGGCAAGACCGATCAGGCTGGCCGACATCGCCAAGGCCGCCGGCGTCTCGCATGGCACGGCCTCGAATGTTTTCAGCCGTCCCGAGATCGTGCGCGCCGAAGTGCGCGAGCGGGTCAAGGCGGTGGCGGAGCAGATGGGTTATGCCGGTCCAGACCCGAAAGGCCGCTTGCTGCGCGCCGGCAAGGTCAACGCCATCGGCGTCGCCACCACCGAGCCGCTCTCCTACTTCTTCGACGATCCGTTCGCCCGCGTGATGATGGCCGGCATTTCCGAAGCCTGCGACGCCACCGGCGCCGGCATCGCGCTGGTCTCGGCCGCCAATCAGGAAAAGCTGGCCTGGAACATTCAGAGCGCGCTTGTCGACGGCTTCGTGCTGTTCTGTATCGAAGGCGGCTCGCGTCTTGTCGATCTGACGCGCGAGCGCAGGTTGCCCTTCGTTGCGCTGGAGCTCGGCTTCCAGGACGAGACCGTATCGGCCATCGGCGTCGACAATGTCGCCGGCGCCAGGCTCGCCGCGCGCCATCTCGCCGAGCTTGGCCATCGCCGTTTCGCCGTCCTGTCGCTGGGCTTTGCCGACAACCGAACCGGCTTCGTAACGCCGGAAGCGGTGCGCAGCGCGGTCTACACCGGAACGCGCGATCGCCTTGCCGGCTATTTCGAGGAGCTTTCCCGCTTCGGCATCGATACGGCGAAGATCCCGGTCTATGAGACCGAGAACGAGGAAAAAAGCACCAGGGCCGGCCTCGAGGCGATCTTCGCCAGCGGCGAACCGCCGACCGCCATCCTGGCGATGTCGGACCGCATGGCCCTGATCGCCATCGACTGGTTGAGAGCACGCGGCCTCAACGTTCCCGGCGATGTCTCCATTGTCGGTTTCGACGGTGTGCCGGACGGCGCGCTGTCCACGCCGCCACTGACCACCATCGCCCAGCCGATCACCGAGATCGGCCGCCGCGCCGCGCGCATGATTCTCGACCACGATGGCGCGGTGCGGCGCGAGACGATGGGGGTCGAATTCGTCGTCAGAGGTTCGACCGGGCCGGCACCGAAAGCCTGAGCGGGCACAGGCAATTCGGATAGATCGCACGCATTTCCTTGCCCTGCGGCTAGTAGCCGCCCGCCCGCGCCGGCAGCGGCTGCACGCCGAATGTCGCACGCGCAGGCTCCTCGCGCACCGGCTTGGCGCGGGATGGGCCGAGGCTCGCAAGCCATTCGAGGTAGAGCGCAAGCGCGAGCTGCATGGCGATGCCTGCCGCGATCAGCAGCGTGTCGTAGGCCGGGCCGCCCGGGTTGATCAGCTTCAGCACCTGCGCCGCCATGGCGAGCAGCGTGCCGGCGATGAACACCGGCAGCGAGCGCTTGCCCAGGATCGCGAGCGGATTGTCGGGCCGGACGCGGAAGAGGTTGGAGACCGCCGGCAGCGCGACGATCAGATAGCTGACCGCAAGAATGTGCAAGAGCCGCGGCAGCGACAGGAAGGTCTTGTCGAAGCCGCCGATCACCACCGGCAGGTTGAACCAGGTGATCTGACCCCAGAGCGGAGTGTGCACCCAGATCGCCGCGCCGACCACATAGATGCCGGCGGCACCCAGCAGCCACGGATTGACCGGGATGCGCCCGCCGCGCTTCACATGCAGCATGGCGGCAAGGCCGATGTTGAACAGGAACTGCCAGGACAGCGGATTGAGGAACCAGAGGCCGGGCTCCGGATAGTTCGGCGGCGCGATCTGCCAGATGCCGGCGACGAGCCACAGCAGGCCGGACGCGATCAGCGCCGGCACGGGCCGATAGCTGACGAACAGCACGAACGCAGGCGCCGCCAGAAGCAGCGCCGCATAGACCGGCAAGATGTTGTTGTAGCCGAGCTGGTGGCCGAGCATGACGATGCCGAGCAGCGCCTGCGGCGTGTTGCGCATCAAGGGTTCGATGTTGATCATCGCCAGCATTTCCGGCCGGTGCGCGAACAGCGCGGCGGCGCTAAACAGCGCGATCACCACCATCGTGATGACGATGTGGGAGATGTAGAGCACCCCAGCGCGCCGCCACATCTTCAAGGTCGCGAGCAACCGGCCGCCCGGCTTGAACTTCGTGCCGTAAGCCAGCGCCACCGAGATGCCGGAAATCAGCACGAAGGCTTCCGCCGCGTCGGAAAAGCCGAAATTCTTATAGGTCCAGTTCTCGAAGACGGTGCCAGGCACATGGTCGATGAAAATGGTGAGCAGCGCGAGCGCGCGCAGCACGTCGATACGTGTGTCACGATCGATACGTGTGTCACGATCGTTGATGCGCGTATCGCGCTCTCCGACACGCTTATCGCGGTCGTTGGGAACAGGGGTGGTCATCGACAAAAGGCCTCAAAGCTGGTTGTTCATAGCCAGCAAATGCGACCCCCGGGGCGCACCGCTTCGATTCCTCCCACGGGGGAGTGTATCGGCGGAAAAACGGCCCGAATTGCGCCTGGTTCAATCAACTTTCGCGGAGCGCGAAAATATTCCGTTTTGAAGCCGGCAAATCAACGAATCTCTCATGGAATCAAATGGATATGAGCGCTTCCGAATATAGCGATAAAAACAGTATCCTGCGCCGGGACCTCGCCTTTCCTTACCGTCTGCTGAGGCCGGCGAACGCAAGCGGCGAGTGCCTGTTCGTGCTGCACGGGTCAGGTGTCGACGAGACGACGATGCTGCCGCTGGCAAGGCAGATCGCGCCGCGTTCGGTGATCGTCGCGGCGCGCGGCCGCATTCCACAGGAGGACGGATTTCGCTGGTTCGAGCGAATCACGCCGACCAGTTTCGAGCAGGTCTCCATCCATGCCGAGACGGCCGCTTATGCCCAGTTCGTGACGGACGTCGCGGAGGTGCAGCGGCTCGATCTGCAACGCGCGACCTTCCTTGGCTATTCGAACGGCGCCAATGTCGTCTCCAGCCTGATGCTGCTCCATCCCGGCATTGTCAGACAGGCAGCGCTGTTGAGGGCGATGCCGGTGCTCGACATCTCGCCAATGGCCAACCTCGGCGGCAGCCGCGTGTTGATCATTGCCGGGGCGGCCGACCAGACCTATGGCCCTTTCGCCCCTGCCCTGGTGACACTGTTCAGCGAACGCCAAGCCGAGGTCGACGCGCGCATCGTCGCCTCGGGCCATGAATTCGGCGACGCGGACGCCGCGATCCTGCGGCAATGGCTGGCGGCGCCTGTCGCGGTCGCCTGACTGGGCCAGGCGGGGCCCGGTGCGGCCATCAACGATCGAGACCATCCCGGCATGTTATAGGAACATCGTCCAGACACGCGTTGAGGGGGCTACTCGACCGTCCTCGGCCGATCCCCTCACCCATGTCCCATCCGGTTCCAGGCGTCCAGGCCGGCGATCTTGTAGGCCTCGGCCAGCGTCGGGTAGTTGAAGGTGTTGTTGACGAAGAAGTCGACCGTGCCGCCGAGATTGATCACCGCCTGGCCGATATGGATGAGCTCGGTGGCGCCCTCGCCGACGATGTGGGCGCCGAGCAGGCGGCGCGTCTCGACCGAGAACAACAGCTTCAGGAACCCGCTGCTGACGCCCATGATGTGGCCGCGCGAGGTTTCGCGGAAGCGCGCCAGGCCGACCTCATAGGCTGCGCCGCTGTCGCGCACCTGCTCTTCCGACAGGCCGACCGTCGAAATCTCGGGCACGGCATAGATGCCATAAGGAAAGCTCTCCGGCGGCGGCGGCAGGTGAACCCCGAAGGCGTGGCAAGCCGCCACCCGCCCCTGCTCCATCGACGTCGAAGCCAGGCTCGGGAAGCCGATAACGTCGCCGGACGCGTAGATGTTCGGCACGCTGGTCTGGAAGGTATGCGGATCGACCTTGATGCGGCCGCGGGCGTCGGCCTCGATGCCGACCGTGTCGAGGCCGAGGCTGGCGACATTGCCGGTGCGGCCGGCGGCGTAGAGCACCATCTCGGAGCGGATGGTGCGGCCGTCGGCCAGCGTCACCTCGGCATGGTCGGGCTTCGAGGCGATCTCCTTCACCGTGCTGCCGAGGCGGATGGTCATGCCGCGGTCGCGCATCTGGTGGATGAAGTCGTCGACGATCTCGCGATCGATGAAATCGAGAATGGTGTTGCGCGGCTCGACCAGTGTCACCGGCACGTCGAGGGCGGAAAAGATGGTGGCGTATTCGACGCCGATGACGCCGGCGCCGATCACCGTCAGCGTGCGCGGCAGATGATGGAGCTCCAGCATCTCGTCGCTGTCGAAGACGCGCTTCTTGTCGAAGGGCACGTCGGCCGGGCGGTGCGGCCTGGTGCCGACGGCGATCAGCGCGTTGGCGAATCCGACTTCGCTATAGTCGCCATTATCGGCGGTCAGGCTGACCTTGTTCGGCGTGAGGAACTTCACCGCGGCGCGCGCGCTCTTCACCGTGTTGCGCATGAACTGGTGCTGCAGCACCTCGACCTCATGGTCGAGCGTCTTGTGCAGCCGGTCGACCAGATCCGAGATCGAAATGTCCTGCTTGACCCTGTAGCCGCGTCCGTAGAAGCCGCGTTCGCGCCAGCCCGAGAGGTTGAGCACCGTCTCGCGCAGCGTCTTCGACGGGATGGTTCCGGTATGCACCGAGACGCCGCCAAGGCGCCGGCCCCTGTCGACCACCAGCACCGACTTGCCAAGCTTGGCTGATTGCACCGCGGCGCGGCGACCCGAAGGGCCGCTGCCGATGACCAGCATGTCGTAGTCCATGTCCCGTCCCCTTTGTGCGCCGCAGCAAGCTAGACCGGGAAGAATGTCATGTTCAACAGGCAACACCATTCCCTCGGTAGGCGAATCCGCCGATGCAACCAAAAGCACGAGAAACCTTAACCGGACGGCAAGGCTTGCGTGCAATGGTCCATGTCGAGGGGACCACCGGGGTAACAGAGTTGGCGATTTCCAAAAGCGATGCGCTGCCTGGCGCAGAGACCGGTTTCTGGTCCGGCCTTCAGAGCAGCGTGGTTCTCACCGACCTGCGCGAGGGCCTGTTCCGTTTCATCGCGCTGGTGGTCGCCGCGGTCTTCGTCTATCGCGGTGCGCGTCACCTCGTCATCGATCCGGGCCGGCTGAACATCCTGCTGCTCATGATCTCCGACGTTCTGACCTTTACCTGGCTGCTGCTGGCGCGCCGGCCGATTGTCCGCGACTGGAGCCCTTTCACGGTATTCATCTCGGTGACGGCTGCTTTCGGTTCGGGTTTCGTATCGTTCCAGGATGGAATCGCCGTCATCCCGCTCTATATCGCGGCGCCGCTGCAATTCCTGGCGCTGTGGCTGGTGATCTGGGGTAAGATGTCGCTTGGCCGCTCCTTCGCCATCCTGCCGGCCAACCGCGGCGTCGTCACCGGCGGCGCCTATCGGTTCGTGCGGCACCCAATCTATGCCGGCTATCTGGCAGGGCACATCCTGTTCCTGCTGTCGAGCTTCTCGCTCTACAATTTCGCCGTCTACGCGATCATTACCCTGTTCCAGGTCCATCGCATCCTGCGCGAGGAACGCATCCTGGCGCTGACAGAGGAGTATCGCGACTATCTCGGGCGGGTTCGCTTCAGGCTCTGTCCCGGCATCTTCTGACGTCGCGCCCGGCGGTGGCGGGCACGTTCCTTGAATTCCAGGCCGCCCTCACCATTTGAAAAGGCGGCAGGCATTCCCATGGGGGTGCTGCGATCGAGGAACGGATATGAACGCACGCGTATTGGACGGCGAGATCATCACGACGAGGTTCGAGGACACCCGCGCATATCGTGGGGTGCGGACAAGGCGCATTTTCGCCTTCCTGCTCGACTATTTCTTCGTCGCGCTGCTGACCATTCCCTTCGCCATCCTGGTCGCCATTCTCGGGCTGTTGACCTTCGGCCTCGGCTGGGCGCTGTTTTCGGTGCTGGTGCCGATGGTTGCCATTCTCTACATCTGGAACACGCTGGGCAGCCGCGACCAGGCGACGACCGGCATGAAGATTATGGGCATCCGCCTGGAGAAGCTCGACGGCAGCCGCATCGACGGCATGACGGCTGTGGTTCACTCGGTGCTGTTCTGGGCGGGCAACGTCATCCTGACGCCGCTAGTGCTCCTGGTCACGCTGTTCTCCGACCGCAAGCGCACGCTGCACGACCTGCTGCTCGGCACCGTCGTAACCCGCACCAATATCTGACGGATTCACGGCCGCGCGCATCAAGCCGCCGCGTCGACCGTGCTTAAATATGAACAGGCCAAGGCCATCGCGGCAGCATAATCCTGTTGAATTTTTCGGCGACCGGGCCAAAGGTAGGGCGATTCGCAGGAGCGTTTCCAAGATTAGATGACGCAGCATCCGACCCAGTCGCCGCAGTTCTTCCTGACCGCGCCGTCGCCGTGCCCCTACCTGGAGGGACAGTTCGAGCGCAAGGTGTTCACGCACCTTGTCGGCGACAAAGCGCCGGAGATGAATGACCTGCTGACGCAAGGCGGCTTCCGGCGCTCGCAGAACATCGCCTACCGTCCGGCCTGCGAGTCGTGCCGCGCCTGTGTGTCGGTCCGCATCCTGGCACAGGAATTCAGTCCCAGCCGCAACATGCGCCGCGTCATCCAGCACAATGCCGACCTTGTCGGCGCCATGCATGACGCGCAGCCTTCGACGGAGCAATATTCCCTCTTCCGCAGCTATCTCGACGCCCGGCATCGCCGCGGCGGCATGTCGGACATGACCGTGCTCGACTATGCGATGATGGTGGAAGACACCCATGTCGACACCAAGATCATTGAATACCGGCGTCGCGGCCCCGACACGTTCATCACCGGCAAGGGCCATGGCGAGCTGATAGCCGTCGCGCTCACCGACAAGATGGCCGATGGCCTGTCGATGGTCTATTCCTATTTCAACCCCGACTTCGAGGACCGCTCGCTCGGCACCTTCATGATCCTCGATCACATCGCCCGCGCCAGGGCGATGGGACTGCCCCACGTCTATCTCGGCTACTGGGTCAACGGCTCGCGCAAGATGAATTATAAGATGCGCTTCATGCCGCAGGAGCATCTCGGCCCGAAAGGCTGGGAACGCTACGACCACGAAGCGGTCAGTCGCTGAACCGCCCCACGCTTCATCCTTAACTGTTTCAAGGAGGAGGACACCGGTCTTTCGGCCCTCAGGCTGGAACGAGCGCGGCGTGGCCGCTGTGCGCCTCTTCAAGATAGTTTGCGAGAATGCCCAAGTGTCCACCCACACCGACCACCAAAAAGGTCTCCTGATCACCGCCATAGGCGGCCTCACACTGACCGTCGACATACCGCTGATCCGGCTCGCCGACGGCACACCCTGGACGATCATGATGTTGCGCACCGCCACCACCTTGCTGGCCGGGCTGGTGGTGTGGGCCGTCTGGCGGTCGTTCGACCGGAACGCGCCCCGGCTCATCCCGGGCTGGTCGGGACTTGCCGTGGCCTTTTGCTACGGCATGACCGGAATATGCTTCGTCACGGCGGTCTATCACACCTCGACGGCCGACCTTGTCTTCATCCTGGCCTTCAACACCGTGTTCGCGGCGCTGCTGTCATGGCTCTTCCTCAAGGAAAGACCGCGGCCTGCAACCGTCATCGCCATGCTGGCGATGATTTTCGGCGTGCTGATCATCGTCGGCGGCTCCGTCGGCACCGGGCATCTGTTCGGCGATTTCATGGCGCTGTGCTCGACCTTCTTCGTCGCCCTCGCCATCACCATTTCGCGCGCCAGCAGCGAGGACATGGGCTTCACCGCGCTGGTCGGCGTCATCCTGCCGCTGGCGCTCGCCGTCTTCATGGTTTCAGGCGAAGGCGTTCACGTGAACGCACCGTGGTGGATCATCTTCAACGGCGCCGTGATCATGCCGATCTCGTTCTTCTGCCTTGCCAACGGACCGAAATACATTTCAGGCCCGGAAGTGGCGATGTTCTATCTGCTGGAGACGGTGCTGGCGCCAGTCTGGGTCTGGCTGATCTTCGCCGAGGAGCCCACACGCAACAGCCTGATCGGCGGCTCGATCCTGATCGTGACGCTGGTCGCGCATTCGCTGTGGCAATTGCATGAGGGCCGCAAGCGCCGTGCCGCGCTTGCCGTGGTTCACCCGGCCTGAACTTTCCTCGGCTCGGCCGCAGCTTCGATCTGTGGCGGCGCGCCGGCCTCGTCGGCGACAGGCGGAAGCTCGTCCATGATCTCGACCTCGCGCAGCCATTCGCGCCAGATGGCGACGAGCAGCGCCATCAACACCGGGCCGATGAACAGGCCAAGAAAACCCATCGTCTTGACGCCGCCGATCAAGCCGAAAAAGGTCGGCAGGAAGGGGAGCTTGATCGGGCCGCCGACCAGCTTGGGCCGCAGCGTCTTGTCAACGATGAAGAGCTCGACCGCGCCCCAGATGAACAGGGCCGCGCCAGCGAAAAGCTTGCCGCTGGCGGCGAGATAGATCGACACCAGGGTGAAGGAGAGCGGCGCGCCGCCCGGGATCAGCGCCATGATGCCGGTAAGCGCGCCGAGCGTCACCGGGGATGGCACGCCGGCCAGCCAATAGGCGATGCCGAGCACAAGGCCCTCGCCGATGGCGATGATGGTCATGCCCGTCACGGTCGAGGAAATGGTTGCCGGCACGACGCGCGAGATCCGCTCCCAACGCGTCGGCAGGATGCGTTCGCCGAGGCGATCGACCTGGGCCGCGAAAGCCTCGCCGTCGCGATAGGCGAAGAACAGCGCGATCATCATGAACAGAAGCGTCAGAATCAGGCTGAATGCGCTGCCACCGGCGGCCAAGGCGCCGCGATAGATGCTGCCGATATTGGAGCCGCTGATCAGCTGGATCAACTCGCCGATGCCGCCGGGATGGCCGAGATAGGCCGTCCACTGCTCGTTCAGCCACTGGCCGACGACCGGTATGGCGGCGATCCAACCCGGTGTCGCCGCGCCGTGGCGATTGGTCTCGATCGCCCAGGTGACCCACTCGCGCAGCTCGTTGATGGCATAGGTGCCGGCAAGCGCGATCGGCACCACCAGGAAGGCGAGGATGAAAAGGATCGCCAAGGTCGCGCCGACCGTGCGGTTGCCGCCGACACCAACGAGCAGCCGGCGGTACAGCGGCCAGCTGGCAAAGGCGATGACGAGCGCCGCCAGCACCGGGAACAGGAAGCCGTGGAAGAAATAGACGCCGGCAGCGACGATCAGCACCAGGAGCCAGCGCGCCGCCGACAGCGGCGGGATGACGGCCGCCCTCAGCGGCGTCGACAGGCCGAATAGGCGCTGCCCCGGCTTCTGGATCTCGGCGCGCTTCAACCCGGCGTTGCTCCCTGCCTGATGGTTCGATGGATGCTTATGCACCATCATAGTGCAGCAATCGTGACGATAGTCCAAATAGTGCCTTTCCTTCTCCCCTTGTAGGAGAAGGTGGATCGGCGCGCAGCGCCGAGACGGATGAGGGGTGTTTCAGCGGGGTGAGGCGTTGGCGGCATCCAACGCAGCTCAAGTCCGTGTCAAGCTGGAACACCCCTCATCCGTCGCCTTCGGCGACACCTTCTCCCGCAAGGGGAGAAGGAAAGGTGCTGCTTCACCCAAATTTCCCCGTCCTGGGAAAACCCTTCGGCACCATGCGGCCGGCGGCGGCGCGGGCTCCGATCCACTCGGACAGCTCCTCGCGCGACTTGGTGAAGGTGCGATCGGCCGAATCCTGCCAGGAGAGCCCCGTCGCCAGGGTGAAGGTCTTCAGGTCCAGCACGCCGCCGTCCTTGTATTTCTGCAGGCGCACACCCTTGCCGCGCGCCATTTCCGGAATTTCGGCCAGGGGGAAGACCAGCATCTTGCGGTTCTCGCCGACAATAGCGAGATGGTCGCCCGAAACCGGGATGCAGCGCTTGGCCTCGTCCGGCGCCTTGACGTTCATCACCTGCTTGCCCTTGCGGGTGTTGGCAACGACCTCTTCCTCCGAAACGACGAAGCCATTGGCGTCGTATGAGACGAGCAGCAGCTTGCGCTTCGGATCATGGACGAAGGCAGTGACGATGTCCTGGTCGTTCTCCATGTCGACGATGATGCGGATCGGCTCGCCATGGCCGCGCCCGCCCGGCAGCCGATCGGCGCCGATGGTGTAGAACTTGCCGCCGGTGGTGAAGACCAGGATCTTGTCCGTGGTCTGGGCATGGAAGGCGAGCTTCAGGCTGTCGCCTTCCTTGAAGGTGAGCTGCGAATGGTCGGTCAGGTGGCCCTTCATGGCGCGCAGCCAGCCCTTTTCCGACACAACGACGGTGACCGGCTCGCGCTCGATCATCGCATGCGCAATGTCGGTCAAGTCGTGCTCGGGCGCATCGGCAAACTGGGTGCGACGCTTGCCGAGTTCGGTCTGCGGACCGAACGTGTCGCGGACCTTGCTGACTTCCCACTTGATCGTCGACCATTGCTTGGCGTCGGAAGCCAGCAGGGCCTCGATCTGCTTCTTCTCGGTGGTGAGGCCGTCAAATTCCTTGCGGATCTCGATCTCTTCGAGCTTGCGCAAGGCGCGCAGGCGCATGTTGAGGATGGCTTCGGCCTGGTTGTCGGTGAGCGACCAGCGGGCCATCATCACCTGCTTGGGCTCATCCTCCTCGCGGATGATCCTGATGACCTCGTCGATGTTGAGATAGGCGATCAGATAACCGGCGAGGATTTCCAGCCGCTTCTCGATCTCGCCGAGCCGGTATTTCGAACGACGGATCAAAACCTCGCGGCGGTGGTCGAGCCACTCCTTGAGCACGCCCTTCAACGACAGGACGTTCGGCACCTTACCGCGCGACAGCACGTTCATGTTGAGCGGGAAGCGGCTTTCGAGCTCGGTAAGCTTGAACAGCGATTCCATCAGGATGCCGGGATCGACGGTGCGGCTCTTCGGCACCAGGACGATGCGGATGTCCTCCGCACTCTCGTCGCGGATGTCTTCGAGCAGCGGCAGCTTGCGTGCCATCAAAAGCTCGGCGATCTTCTCGATCAGCCTGGCCTTCTGCACGCCGTAAGGGATCTCGGTGACGACGATGCTCCAGGTGCCCCTGCCCTGGTCCTCCTGGCTCCATTTGGAGCGCACCCGGAAACCGCCGCGGCCCGTCTCATAGGCTTCGAGGATCGAGGCGCGGCTGTCGACGATGATGCCGCCCGTCGGGAAATCCGGCCCCTGGACGAAATCCATCAGCTTCGCCACCGGCGCTTCGGGATGCTCGATCAGATGGAGCGCTGCGTCGCAAAGCTCGGCGGCGTTGTGCGGCGGGATCGAAGTCGCCATGCCGACGGCAATGCCCGACGAGCCGTTGGCGAGCAGGTTGGGGAAAGCGCCCGGCAAGACGGACGGCTCCTCGTCCTCTTCATTGTAAGTCGGCCGAAAATCGACCGCGTCCTCGGTGATGCCGGCAAGCAGCTCGCTTGCCACCTCGGTCATGCGCGCTTCGGTGTAGCGCATCGCCGCGGCGTTATCGCCGTCGATGTTGCCGAAATTGCCCTGCCCGTCGACCAGCGGGTAGCGCATCGAGAAATCCTGCGCCAGCCGTACCAGCGCATCGTAGATCGACTGGTCGCCATGCGGATGGAACTTGCCCATCACGTCGCCGACGATGCGGGCGCATTTGGCGAAACCCTGATCGGGGTTGAGCCTGAGCAGCCGCATGGCATGCATGATGCGGCGATGGACCGGCTTCAGTCCGTCGCGCACATCCGGCAGCGCCCGATGCATGATGGTCGACAGCGCGTAAGCGAGATAGCGCCGCTCGAGCGCTTCCTTCAGATCGACCGGTTCGATTTTATCGCCGCCGCCATTGTCATCAGGCGGCAAAAGCCTTTTTCCCATGAATTTGGACTAGCCGAGCGGGTGATTCGCGGCAAGCGCCGCGTGAACGTCGGCGCATTCGCCGTGGCTATAGATGCGCAGCCGGCGGTGTGAAGAATTTCACGGAAGCGGCCCCGCGGCGGCTGCAACTTGCCGCCGATCTGAAACAGGCTTAGTCGGCAACACGAGGCCGGCCAACATCAATCCGTTACATGCGGCCGCTATCTGGCAATGCAACACGCTGGCGGAGGAAAGCCGCGGTCTTCATGACAAATTCACCGCATCGGGCAATAGCTGCCGACCGGCGTTTGCTTTTCATCGCCGTTTTCGACAAATGGGCCCGGAAATGCCTTTTTCCCGTCCCGTTCGTCACGGAATGGTGACGGAGCAGATGTCAAAAATAATTTCACATAGCCAATCAGGACAGGGAACTCGCCATGACAATCCAACGCTCAACACTCAAGAAATTGGCCTTTTCGACCTTTCTGCTGACGCTGCCGCTCAATTCGGCCTTCGCCGCCGATCCGGCGGTGGCCGAGCGCATCAAGGCGGCCCTTGCCGCCCAGGGCGTCGAGATTTCCTGGACAGGCGTCTCCGGCGACGATTCGAACGCCGTCCTGCAAGGTGTTTCCATCAAGCCGGCGGCCGAGAAGGAAGCGCTGCCGATCGGCGACGTGAAGCTGGAGAGGGTCAGCGAGGCCAATGGCGGCTATGAGATCGCAACCCTCTCGACCTCGCCTTTCGAGCACAGCAAGGACGGCGTGACGCTCAATCTCAGCCCGGTGGTCGTCCACGACATGAAGGTCCCGGCCGAAGGCGGCACCGATCCGCTCGGCTCGCTGATGATGTACAAGTCGGCGGAGCTCGCCAACATGACGGTCAAGGTCGGCGACAAGACGGCGTTCGCGATGGACGGGCTTGCCGTCCAGATCACCCCGCCGGCCGACGGCAAGGCGATGGACTTTACCGCCAACACCGAAAAATTCACCGCCGACCTGTCGCTGGTCGACGATCCGAAGTCCAAGGAAGCGATCGACGCGCTCGGCTACCAGAACATCTCGGGCAACATCGCGATGGCCGGCACCTGGCAGCCGAGTGACGGCAAGATGGAGCTGTCGAAATATGACATCTCGGTCGAGAATGCCGGCACGCTCGGCATGACCTTCAATCTCGGCGGCTACACGCTCGACTTCATCAAGTCGATGCAGGAAATGCAGAAGAAGCTCGCCGCCCAGCCGGAAGGCGCCGACAATTCCGCGCAAGGCATGGCCATGCTCGGCCTGATGCAGCAGCTTTCTTTCAACGGCGCATCGGTGCGCTTCGAGGACGATTCGCTCACCGGCAAGGTGCTCGACTATGTCGGCAAGCAACAAGGCATGTCGGCCAAGGACGTCGCCAACCAGGCCAAGGCGATCGTGCCGTTCGGCATGGCGCAGCTCAACAATCCCGAGCTGACGGCGGAAGTCTCGGCGGCGGTCAATACCTTCCTCGACAATCCAAAGAGCCTGGAAATCTCGGCCGAGCCGCCGTCGTCGGTGCCGTTCGCGCTGATCATGGCCGGCGCCATGTCCAACCCGCTCGACCTGCCGAAGACGCTTGGCGTCAAGGTCAAGGCGAACCAAGACTGATCGAATTAGCTGCCTTCTCCCTGTCCCTATACGGGGAGAAGGTGCCGGCAGGCGGATGAGGGGCAGCGCCGACGCTTGCGACTGGAATTCGATGCTGAACCGATCGCCGTCAGAAGGCCCCGCCTGCTACGGCGGCCCGTAAATCGCCAGCACCCGCGCCGCCCCTCATTGTCCTGCCGGACATTTCTCCCCGTATAGTGACGGGGAGAAAGGGCAGTTGCAGCGCTGCCGTCAGTCCTTCTTCGCCGCAGCGACGCGCAGCGACAGCTCGCGCAGCTGCTGCGGGGTCGCTTCCGAAGGCGCGTTCATCAACAGGTCGTAGGCCTGCTGGTTCATCGGGAACATCGTGATCTCGCGCAGATTCTTGGCGCCGACCAAAAGCATGACGACGCGGTCGATGCCGAATGCCGCTCCGCCATGCGGCGGCGCGCCATACTGGAAGGCACGGTAG
Source organism: Mesorhizobium sp. ESP-6-4 (assembly GCF_020164735.1). Classification (NCBI taxonomy): domain Bacteria; kingdom Pseudomonadati; phylum Pseudomonadota; class Alphaproteobacteria; order Hyphomicrobiales; family Phyllobacteriaceae; genus Mesorhizobium; species Mesorhizobium sp. ESP-6-4. Next base: position 58,677 of record NZ_JAIUGS010000022.1, on the reverse strand, counting down.
AGGCCGCCAAAGCGATCCTCGACCGTCTGCCGATCCAGACCGACCATCTCGAAGGCCTTGACCATGGTTTCCGGCAGATGGTTGCGGATGCCGCCCGAGGCGATCTCGAAGCCGTTGCAGACCGCATCGTACTGGAACGCCTTGATGCCGAGCGGCTCCTGGTTGGTCAGGGCGTCAATGCCGCCCTGCGGCATCGAGAACGGATTGTGGGCGAAGTCGATCTTCTTCTCGTCCTCGTTCCATTCGAAGAACGGAAAGTCGACGATCCAGCAGAGCTCGAAGCGGTCGCGGTCGACGAGGTTCAATTCCTCGCCGGCTCGGGTGCGCGCCGCACCGGCAAAGGAGACGAACTTCTTCGGGTCGCCGGCGACGAAAAAGGCGGCGTCGCCGTCGGCAAGGCCGAGCTGGAGGCGGATCGCCTCGGTGCGCTCCTCGCCGATGTTCTTGGCGAGCGGACCGGCGCCTTCGAGTTTTTCGCCTTCCTTGCGCCAGAAGATGTAGCCGAGGCCAGGCTGCCCCTCGCCCTGCGCCCAGGAATTCATGCGGTCGCAGAAGGCGCGGCTGCCACCGGTCTTTGCCGGAATGGCCCACACCTCGGCTTTCGAATCGTTGGCCAGGATGTTGGCGAAGACCTTGAAGCCGGAATCGCGGAAATGATCGGAAACCGTCTGCATCACGATCGGGTTGCGCAGGTCCGGCTTGTCGGTGCCGTATTTGCGCATGGCAACATCATAGGGGATGCGCGGCCATTCCTTGGTGACGGGCTTGCCATTGGCGAAAGCCTCGAAGACGGACGTCATCACCGGCGCCAGGGTGGAGAGCACATCGTCCTGCTCGACGAAGCTCATCTCGAGGTCGAGCTGGTAGAATTCGCCGGGCAGGCGGTCGGCGCGCGGATCCTCGTCGCGGAAGCAGGGCGCGATTTGGAAATAGCGGTCGAAGCCGGAGACCATGATCAGCTGCTTGTACTGCTGCGGCGCCTGCGGCAACGCGTAGAAGGTGCCGGGATGGATGCGCGACGGCACCAGGAAGTCGCGCGCGCCTTCGGGCGACGATGCGGTGAGGATCGGCGTCGAAAACTCGGTGAAGCCGACCTCCCCCATGCGCTTGCGCATCTCGGCGATGATTTTTGTCCGCGCGACGATGTTCTTGTGCAGCGTCTCGCGGCGCAGATCGAGAAAGCGGTATTTCAGGCGGATGTCTTCGGGGTAATCCGGCTCGCCGAACACCGGCAGGGGCAGCTCCTTGGCGGCCGACAGCACTTCGATCTCGCGCGCGAAAATCTCGATCTCGCCGGTCGGCAGGTTCGGATTGACTGTTTCCGGCAACCGCGCCTTGACCTCGCCGTCGACGCGGATCACCCATTCGCCGCGCAAAGTCTCGGCGGCCTTGAAGGCAGCCGAATCCGGATCGGCGACGATCTGGGTCAGGCCGTAATGGTCGCGAAGATCGATGAAGAGCAGTCCGCCATGGTCGCGCACGCGATGCACCCAGCCCGACAGGCGGACGGAATTGCCGACGTCGTTCTTTCTCAACTGGGCACAGGTGTGGCTGCGGTAACGATGCATAGTCATGGGGTAAAGTCCGGAAATTGCGGGCGTCGGCCCGGCTCGAAAATTGGCGCGAAAAGCGCATGAGAGGCCGTCTTTGTCAAGGCAAGCGGTCACACAGACGCGCCGCTGCGACCGTTCAGGCAAAGTGGACTTGCACACCCCGGCTTTGGAAATCTGCGAGTGTGGCAGCAGGCGCGGTCCTTTCCACCACGAGATGCCGGATCGCATCCGCCCCCGCCACGCGATAGGGCGCGGCGGTGGCGAGCTTGTCGTTGGTGACGGCAATGACGATGCCGGCGCTGTTTTTCGCCATGGCGCGTTTCACCTCGGCTTCGGCCGAATCGAAAGCAGTGACGCCGCGCGCGACATCCAGGCCGCAGGAGCCCAGAAAGAACAGATCGGCGCCGAGTTGCGCCACGGCGGCTAGCGTTTCGGCCCCGACGCAGGTGCCGAGATCGGGCACGTAGCGGCCGCCGAGCACGATCAGCTCGACCAAGGGAAGGTCCGCCAGAGCCGAGGCGACGCCCAGCGAATTGGTGGCGACGGTCAGCTCCATGTCGCGCGGGATCGCCCTGGCGATCGCCTCGTTGGTCGTGCCGCCGTCGATGAACAGCGACTGCCCTGAACTAAGCAGTCCAACCGCCGCCTTGGCGAGCCGGGTTTTTTCCTCGACCGCATGACGGCTGCGCTGGCTGAGCGGCGCGGCTGCAAAGGGCCCCGATGGGACAGCGCCGCCATAAACGCGACGCAGCTGCCCGGCCTTCGCCAATTCCCTCAGGTCGCGGCGCACAGTGTCCTCCGATACGCCGAAACGGCTGGCGAGCTCGCCGGCCAGCACTTTTCCGTCGGCCGCAAGCCGGTCGCGAATGAGTTGGTGGCGTTCTTCGGTAAGCATGCATGATCCTATTTAGTTGTGCACGTTGTTGCATGTTTTGCCCGTTCATGCAAGAAACAGAGTCGCCGGCAGCCTGAGAGCCGCCGCCAAAATCTCCTTATCGGACTTGCCTGATGACCCTTGGCTTGAAACTCGCCCCCCAGCACCGCGTCTATGCCGGCTTCGCGATCTATTCCTTTGCCATGGGCAATATCTTTCCACGGCTGCCCGACATCAAGCGGGCCATGCAGATCGAGGACGGCACGCTCGGTCTCGCCCTGATCGGGACGCCGATCGGCACTCTGATCGCGCTGACGCTGGCGACGCCGATCCTGGAGCGCGTCGGCTTCCGCCGCGCGCTGCTGTGGCTGGTGCCGCTGCTTGGCTTCGCCTATGCCGTCGCGGTGCATGCGTCGGACCCCGCGGCCCTGTTCCTGATGCTGCTCCCGGTCGGATTGATGATCGGCAGCATCGAGATCATTTTGAATGTCGAGGCGGACAGGACCGAGTTCCTGCTCAAGCGCCGGATCATGAACCGGGCGCATTCCTTCTGGAGCATCGGCTTCTTCGGCGCCGGCCTGTTCGGCGGCGCGCTGGCGCATCTCGGCCTGTCGCCGCAACTGCACCTGGCGCTGGTGGTGCCGACGGTGACGGTTGCGATGGCGCTGTTCCTGGGCGGCTTCGAACCCGCGCCTGCCCGTTTCGCCGCGACCGGCGACAAGCCGCCGATATTCGCCCGTCCGACGCTGCCGATCCTGATCCTCGTCGCGGTGACACTATCGGCAATGCTGATGGAAGGGGCCAGCATGGACTGGTCCGCCATCTATATGCGCACAGTGTTCGACTCAGGCCCCTTCGTTGCCGGCTTCACCGTGGCGCTGTTCGCCTTCTCGCAGGCAACGACACGCTTCTTCGCCGACAGCTTTGTCGACCGCCATTCGCCGAGCGGCGTAGCGCGCGTGCTGCTGGCGACAATGGCGGTCGGCGTGTTCATCGTCTTCTTCTCGCCCCTGCCCTTCATCTCGATGCTGGGCTTTGCGCTTCTGGGCATCGGCAGCAGCGCCATCTTTCCGCTGGCGATCTCGGCTGCGGCGCAGCGCACCGACCGTCCGGCGGCGATCAATGTCGCGGCCCTGTCGCAGATCTCCTTCGTCGCCTTTCTGCTTGGCCCGCCGCTGCTCGGCTTCGTGTCGGACCACTGGGGCATCCGCTCGGCCTATGGCATCGGTATCCCCTTCATCCTGCTCAGCCTGGCCACAGCCGGCGCGCTTGGCCGACGGCCATCGGCCGAAGCCGCGGATACCGCAAGGCAAAGCGTGCAGGCGCAGGCCGGCGAGGCCTGAACCGCCCCGCCGGGCCATCGCATATCGCCATCGCGCGAAACTAGCGGTGCGTGACGACGTCGCCGCGCTTGACGAATGCGCGCGCGGCTGAAATTGAAAGAGGCCTAATATTGTGCCAAAAGCGATTTGATGCAGGTCATCACCACACAAGAAGAACTCGAGAGCGTTGTCGCGGCGTTCGAAAAGTCGGAATTCGTTACCGTCGATACCGAATTCATTCGCGAGACGACCTTCTGGCCGATCCTTTGCCTAATCCAGATGGCCGCGCCTGGGATTGAGGCGCTTATCGATCCGTTATCGCCCTGCATCGACCTGAAACCGTTTTTCCGGCTCATGGCCAACGAAGCGGTGCTGAAGGTTTTTCACGCGGCGCGCCAGGACATCGAAATCATCGTCCATCTCGGCGATCTGGTGCCGCATCCGGTGTTCGACACCCAGGTGGCGGCGATGGTCTGCGGCTTCGGCGACAGCGTTTCCTACGACCAGCTCGTGCAGAAGGTCACCGGAGCCCGGCTGGACAAGTCCTCGCGCTTCACCGACTGGCGGCACCGGCCGCTCTCCGACAAGCAGCTCGAATACGCGCTTGCCGACGTCACCCACCTGATCGAGGTCTACCAGCATCTCAGCGCCGAGCTGAAGCGCGAGAATCGCGGCCACTGGCTGAACGAGGAGATGGATGTCCTCACCTCGCGCGAGACCTACGATCCGCATCCCGAAGATGCCTGGAAAAGGCTGAAGATGCGGCTGCGCAAACCGCAGGAGCTGGCGATCGTGCAGGCGGTGGCGGCCTGGCGCGAACGCGAGGCGCGCGAGCGCGACGTGCCGCGCGGCCGCGTGCTCAAGGACGACGCGATCTATGAGATCGCCCAGCAGGCGCCGCGCGATGCGGCCGCGCTCGGCAAGCTGCGCACCACGCCGAAAGGCTGGGAACGCTCCGCCACGGCAACCGCGCTGCTCGGCGCGGTCAACGCGGCACTGGCGCTGCCCAAGGACGCGATGCCGAAACTGCCGAAAAGCGTGCAGCCGCCGGAGGGGTCGAGTGCGGCGGCGGAACTGCTCAAGGTGCTGCTCAGGATCGTCGCAGAGAAGGAAGGCGTGGCCACCAAGGTGCTTGCCTCCAGCGACGATATCGACCGCATCGCCGCCGAGGGCGACGAAGCCGACGTGGCGGCATTGCAGGGCTGGCGGCGCGCCGTTTTCGGCGAGCAGGCGCTGAGGCTGGTACGCGGCGAGATCGGCATCAAATTCGACAAGCGCCGGATCGCGTTGTTCGAGCTGTAGCGCCTTTCTCTTCTCCGCTTGTGGGAGAAGCTGGATCGACGCGCAGCGCCGAGACGGATGAGGGGTGTTCCGGCGGAGTGAAACGCTGGCGATCTCCTATCGCGGCATCCAACGCTGGCTTAAGTCCGTGTCAAGCTGGAATACCCCTCATCCGGCCGCTGCGCGCCACCTTCGCCCACAAGGGGAGAAGGGAAAGGCGAGCCTCACACCACCTCGAGCAGGTGGAGCGCGAACCAGATCCAGGCGATGAGAAGTATGCCGGCGCCAAGGAAGAAGGCGCGGCTGCGGTGCAGCACATGGTTTCTGTCGAGATGCACCCAGGCGTGGACATAGCGCGTGACTATGAACAGCCACATTAACGCTAGCGTCAGGTAGTTCACGCCATTGGTGACGAACAGCGCCAGGCACAGCACGTGAAAGAGAACCGGCAGCTCGAACTGGTTGATCAGGTTGTTGGCGACGGTGACGCTCGAGGCCGGCTCGGTTGAGCGGACCTTGTACTGGCCGATCCTGGCTTCGCCGGACTTAACGGCGAGATAGCGCCGCTTGAACATCACCAGATAGACGACATAGACCAGAAGAACATGCGCCAGCATCGGCCAGAAGATGGCTGTCTGGCGCATCTGCTTGTCCTCAGCGTCGCCGCCCGGCCAGCGCGAAGACCGCGATGACGAAGACCGGAATCGCCAGCAGCGCGAATTTGGTGACGGTCAGCGAAGAGGCGAAGGCCAGCGAATCGGGATTGGCAAGCTGGAAATCGGAGAGCAGCCGCGCCATGGCAAAATTCTGGGCGTAGTCGGCGACCGCATAGGGCGCCACCAACGTCAGGGAGAACAAGGCCTGCAGTTGCGCCGGCATGGCGCGGAAGGTGCTGAGTCGCCGCCCGAAGGCGAGGATAAGGCTCACCAGCGTCAGCGACAGCAGCGCCGGGAACAAAAGGTCGAAGGTCAGATAGTGCCAGACGATGATGATCTCGCCGCCGCGCCGGCCGAGCGCGGTGAGCCACGCCATGCCTTCGTCGGGCGTGAAGCCGGCGACGCGCATGTCGAGTGAGGCCAGGCCGCCGCTCAAGCGCTGGAAATAGAGAAACTCCAGCGCCGTCATGACGAGGAACAGCGCAATCGAGGCGATGGAGAGCGCTGCCGCGTGACGCGACAGCCGAAGCACCGCCACGCTCAAGTCACGCCACAGTCCCCGCCGGCGGTCAGGCCGATCGGTCTGCCGATCAAATTCCGCCCGGGTAATTGGGGCTTTCGCGGGTGATCGTGACGTCATGGGCATGGCTTTCACGAAGTCCGGCGTTGGATATGCGCACAAAAGTGGCGCGCTCGCGGAAATCTGCAAGATCACGTCCACCCACATAACCCATAGCGGCTTTCAGGCCGCCTGCAAGCTGGTGCAGCACGCCAGCCACAGGTCCTTTATAGGGAACCTGCCCTTCAATGCCCTCCGGAACCAGCTTCAGCGTGTCGCGAACTTCAGCCTGGAAGTAGCGGTCGGCCGAGCCGCGCGCCATGGCGCCGACCGAACCCATGCCCCGATACGCTTTGAAGGAGCGGCCCTGGTGGAGATAGACCTCGCCGGGGCTCTCGTCGGTGCCGGCAAGCAGCGAACCGATCATGGCCGCGCTTGCGCCGGCAGCGAGCGCCTTGGCGAGATCGCCTGAATATTTGATGCCGCCATCGGCGATGACGCTGACGCCGGCCCTGCTGGCCGTCTCGACCGCCGACATGATTGCCGACAGCTGCGGGACACCGACACCGGCGACGATTCTGGTGGTGCAGATCGAACCCGGGCCGATGCCGACCTTGACGGCGTCGGCGCCAGCGTCGATCAGCGCCTGCGTGCCCTCGGCGGTGGCGACATTGCCGGCCAGGATGCGCACGGAGTTCGACAGTTTCTTCGCCCGCGTCACCGCATCCAGCACGCGCTGCGAATGGCCATGCGCGGTGTCGATGACCAAAAGATCGACGCCGGCATCAATCAGGCGCTCGGCGCGCTCGAACCCGTCGTCGCCGACGCTGGTGGCGGCCGCCGCGCGCAGGCGCCCCTGCGCGTCCTTGGTGGCGTGCGGGTTGAGCTGCGACTTCTCGATGTCCTTGACGGTGATCAGGCCGACGCAATTGCCGTTCCTGTCGACCACTACCAGCTTCTCGATGCGATGCTTGTGAAGGAGACGCTTGGCTTCGTCCTGGTCGACATTCTCCTTGACCGTGATCAGGTTCTCACGCGTCATCAGCTCGTAGACCTTCTGCGACGGATCGGAGGCGAAGCGCACGTCGCGGTTGGTGAGGATGCCGACGAGGCGGCCGACCGTGTGGCCGCCGGTGCCGCCATTTTCGACCACCGGAATGCCGGAAATCGAATAGGTGCGCATCAGCGCCAGCGCATCGGCCAGCGTGGCGTCGGGGCCGATGGTGACTGGGTTCACCACCATGCCGGATTCGAATTTCTTCACCTGCCTGACCTGCTCGGCCTGTTCGGACGGCGAGAAATTGCGGTGGATGACGCCGATGCCGCCGGCCTGCGCCATAGCGATCGCCAGCCGCGCCTCGGTGACGGTGTCCATGGCCGCCGACAGGATCGGCACGTTGAGATCGATGTCGCCGGCAATACGGGTGCGGATGTCGGTTTCGCCCGGCATCACCTCGGAATGGCCGGGCTGCAAGAGCACGTCGTCGAAAGTCAGCGCCAGCGCGCCGGTGGACGTTTCGATGATTTTTGCCATGGCCAGTCCTTTTGAATGCGGAAAAGGCGCCAGGCCGATTGGCCAGCGCCGACTCTCTTCTTCCCTTTCAGGATTGGCGCTGGCTGGTACCACGTCCTGGGGCGGTTGAAAAGCCGATCGTTGCGGGACGACCTATTCGATGCCCAGAAGAGCATTGAGCAAAGCGTGGCGCGGCAACTCAAAAGGATTGACGACAGTTACGCCGCCCCAGGTAAAACCGTCTTGAAGATCTTCTGACAAAAGGAGCCGGCAACCCGCTTGCGAAGCGGCGGAAAGAATGACGGCATCCCAGACGCCGAAACGATGGTCCGCAGCAAGATCGACAGCCGTCATCATCACTTCCGGCGTTGTTTCAATAACCGGGAAGGCGTCGCGCCAGCTAAGCAGTGTATCGCGAGCCTCCTGGGGCGACCTTCTAGCTTTGCGAAGCAGAACATTGAACAGTTCACCCAGCACCTGGACCGGAACAACCACAGCGCCTTGCGGAACGTTCCGTAGCAATTCGAGGGCGAGGTCGCGCTTCTCAGGATCATTGATGCCCTCCGCGTAGGCAAGGACGTTGGTATCCAGCGCGATCTTCACGGGTTATCCTTATAAAGATCCTCGCGAGTCCAGCGTCCTGCATTGACGATCGGCTGCCTCTCGAGTCGCGACAGCAGAGCTGCGCGCGACCGGGAGGCCACGCCCTCGTGCTTGTCCGCAGGCACGATCCGCGCCACTGGCCGCCCATGGCTGGTCACGACGTAGCTCTGCCCCTCGCGTACTTCACGCAGGATATGAGAGAATCTGCGATTGGCGTCGGCTGCAGAAACAGTTTCGTCCATGGTTGCACCTATAATGTAGTTATTATTACTACATAGCGGCCGGCCTTGCATTTGACAAGTCCGCGTACCGTGACGCCAACCAGGACTGCGCTCCCGCAAAAGTGACAGCAATTTAATGCGACATCAGGGGCGAGGCGTGATAACCGCCCGGTCGCACCGGTTCGCCCCCAAGCCGGGCCTAGATTCGCGAAGACAGATCAGGGCGTTTCCCTTGAACCGCATCATCCCGCTCATACTGGCGGTCGCATTGTTCATGGAGAACATGGATTCGACCGTGATCGCGACGTCGCTGCCGGCGATCGCTGTCGACATCCACACGAGCCCGATCGCGCTGAAGCTGGCGCTGACGGCTTATCTGGTGTCGCTGGCGATCTTCATTCCGATCAGCGGCTGGATGGCCGACCGGTTCGGCGCCAAGAACGTCTTTCGCGCTGCGATCGGTGTCTTCATCGCCGGCTCGGTTGCCTGCGCGTTTTCCAATTCACTGCCGGCTTTCGTTGTGTCGCGCTTCCTGCAAGGCATGGGCGGGGCGATGATGACGCCGGTCGGCCGCCTGGTGCTGGTGCGCGCCACGCCCAAGAGCGAGCTGGTCGCGGCGATGTCCTGGCTGACCGTGCCGGCGCTGGTCGGCCCGCTCGTCGGCCCGCCGATCGGCGGCTTCATCACCACATACTTCACCTGGCACTGGATTTTTCTGATCAACGTGCCAATCGGCTTTATCGGCATGTGGCTCGCCACCCGCTATCTGCCCAGGACGGAGCCCGCCGAGACGCCGCCGCTCGATTTCCCGGGCTTCGTGCTCTCCGGCCTTGCCGCTTCCGGCATCGTCTTCGGCCTTTCCGTCGTCAGCCTGCCGGCGCTGCCGCCGATGGCCGGCTTCATCACCATTGTCGTCGGCGTAATCTCGGGCGCGCTCTATCTCCTCCATGCGCGGCACGCCAGGAATCCGCTGCTGGCGCTGGAGCTGTTCCGAAACCAGGTTTTCCGGTCCTCGGTGCTCGGCGGCTCGCTGTTTCGCATCGGCATCGGCGCGGTGCCGTTCCTTTTGCCGCTGATGTTCCAGATCGGCTTCGGGCTGACGCCATTCCAGTCGGGCATGATCACCTTCGTCTCGGCGATCGGCGCCATCGGCATGAAGTTCGTCACCGCGCTGCTGTTCCGGCTCGCCGGCTTCCGGCGCGTGCTGATCTGGGGCTCGCTGGTCGCGGCCGCATCGATCGCCATCTACGGCCTGTTCACGCCGCAGACGCCTTACGCTCTGATGCTGGCGATCCTTTTGGTCGGCGGCTTCATACGCTCGATGTTCTTCACCGGTGTCAATGCGCTTTCCTATGCCGAGATCACGCCCGCCGACACCAGCAAGGCGACACCGATCACGGCGGTTTTCCAGCAATTGTCGATCGCGCTCGGCGTGGCGCTGGCCGGCGGCATCCTCGAAGTGTCGACCTCGATCCATGGCGGACCGCTGACCCTGCGGGATTTCCACATCGCCTTCTTCATCGTGGCAGCCGTCTCGGCGGCGGCATCGATCACCTTCATGCGGCTTGCGCCGGAGGCCGGCAATGCGGTCTCGGGCCACGGCCGGCTAACCAAGCCGAAGACGCTGGAAACGGTGGGGACCGCGGGGAAGTGAGCGCGCCCTGTCCTTCTCCCTTTACCCCTCATCCGGCCGCTTCGCGGCCACCTTTTCCCACAAGGAGAGAAGGACAAGGCGCTAGCCTTTAAACTCCTTCGCCAGCAGGTAGAGCTCCACCGATTCATCGCGCGAGGCCGGCGGCTTCACATGATGGACGGATCGGAAATTCTGCTTCAGCAATGACAAAAGCTCGTTCTCGGCGCCGCCCTGAAAAGTCTTGGCGAGGAAATGTCCGCCGGGCTCCAGGACGTGCAACGCGAAATCGGCCGCGACTTCGCACAGATGCATGGTGCGCAGATGGTCGGTGCGGCGATGCCCGGTTGTGGGTGCCGCCATATCGGACAGCACCACATCCGGCCGGCCGCCGAGCGCCTCGGCAAGTTTTTGCGGCGCGTCGGGATCGAGGAAATCCATCTGCAGGATGACGGCGCCCGGAACCGCGGCCATTTCGAGATAGTCGATGCCGACGACATGTGGGTTTTCCGCCGTCGACTTCGTCCGCGCGGCCGCTACCTGGCACCAGCCGCCGGGCGCAGCGCCGAGGTCGATGACCTTCATGCCGGGCTTCAGCAGATGATGCTTGTCGTCGATCTCGATCAGCTTGTAGGCGGCGCGCGAGCGGTAGCCGTCGGCCTTGGAGCGCTGCACATAGGGATCGTTCATGTGGCGCTCGAGCCAGCGGCGCGAGGATTCCTTCAAGCCGCTCTTCTTCTTGATCCTGGTCTTGAGGACGCGAATACCGGCGGAACCCGGCTTATCCGGTTTTCTAGCCATCAACGGCCTCGCCCGCCATCGCGCCAGACACCGTCGTCGGCCATCAATTCGCTCAGGATCCCCTCGCGCAGGCCGCGGTCGGCGACGCGCAAGCGCTCGGACGGCCAGACACCGCGGATCGCTTCCAGGATGGCGCAGCCGGCGAGCACGAGATCGGCGCGGTCGGCGCCGATGCAGGGGTTGGCGCAGCGCTGCTGGAAATCCCAGCCGATCAGGCGCTCGATCATGCGATCGACGCTGTCGCGGTCCATCCAGAGGCCATCGACGCGGCGGCGGTCGTAGCGATCGAGATCGAGATGCACGCCGGCCAGCGTCGTCACCGTGCCGGAGGTGCCGAGCAGGTGGAAATTGGGACTTGCCAGCACATGTGCCAGCCGGTCGCGGCCGTCGAAGACCTTCAACCGCGCGGCCACGTCGTCGACCATGGCGGCAAAGGTCTCGCGCGTGACCGTGCGGCCGCCGAAGCGCTCGGCGAGCGACACCACGCCGACGGGCAGCGAGGTCCAGGAGACAATATGGTTGGCGAGCCGCGGAGAGCGCCGTCCGGTCAGGTCGATCAGCGCGATTTCCGACGAGCCGCCGCCGATGTCGAACAGCACCACGCCTTGCGTGTCGCGCTCGACCAGCGAGCCGCAACCGGAAACGGCAAGGCGGGCCTCGGTCTGGCGGTCGATGATCTCGAGCTTGAGTCCGGCCTCGCGCTCGACCCGATCCAGGAACTCGACACCGTTTGCGGCCGAACGGCAGGCTTCGGTGGCGATCAGCCTGGCTTTCCTGATCTTGCGGTTGCGCAGCTTCTCGCCACAGACCTTCAGCGCCTCGACCGCGCGATCCATCGCGGCTTGGCTGAGCCGGCCGCTGGCGGTCAGCCCCTCGCCCAGCCTGACGATGCGCGAGAAAGCGTCAATGACGCGGAACTGGCCGTGACGGCCAGGCACCGCGACCAGCAGCCGGCAATTGTTGGTGCCGAGGTCGAGCGCGGCGAAGACAGGCAATTCCTGTTGCGGCGGACGCTGCGGGGCCGCCAGCCTTGGCTCAACCGGCGAAAGCCCGCTCGGAGGCTGTTTTGTCGCCGTGGCGGCAGGCGCGGCATGCGGCACGGCGACGTTCTCGTCACGCGCGAACACCTTGCGGCCGCGCTTGCGCTTGCGTCGCTTGCGCGTCTTGCCTTTCGGTTGATCGCCATGCTGGTCGGCCTGGCTTAGGCCAATCTGTCGCTGGCCGGCATGTCTTTGGTGCGCACCCGCGTGGCGGCTGAATCGCGCCGTGTGCGGGCCCGCCGATTGCGTCGGCGATGCCCCGGACATGCCCACTGCCGACGCGCCCGCGCCGGTATCGTGGTCTTCCACTTCAGTTCCTTCCGGCGCCGCGCGAACCGGTAGCGGACGCAGCAGGCACCTCGATTTGTTCAAGTTGCCAACAGAGTAGCAGCGCAGTTCACAATCACCAAGAGCGCGAGGCCGAATTTCGCAAACGTCGCATTTTGCCAGATCACGTTGGGGCAATGTCTTGCCGGTTGAATAGCCGGCTTCAATCAGGCATGTCTGAAATGAAGGTTCGAAGGGTTGGGCAACATCAAAATCAATGAGTTGCAACGCATGATGACGACGCCATGAATTGGAGGCGCTATTTCTGGCCGGTCATAGGCATCGCGGCCGTGGCGTTCTCGCTGTGGCTGCTCATCCACGAACTGCGCGGCGTTTCGCTCGACGACGTCTGGGCCGGCATTGCCGCCATCCCGCCGCGCGGCTGGGTGCTCGCGGCCCTGAGCGCGGTCGTCGCCTATGCCTCGCTCGCCGGCTACGACCACATCGCGCTGCTGCATATCGGCAAGAAAGTATCGTGGCTGTTCGTCACGCTGTGCTCCTTCACCACTTACGCGGTGTCGCACAATATCGGCGGCTCGGTGTTTTCCGGCGCGGTCATCCGTTACCGCGCCTACGGCACGCGAGGTCTGACCGGCCAGCAGGTCGGCGTGCTAGTGGCGATCTGCTGGTTCACCTTCATCCTGTCCAGCGTTTTCCTCGGCGGCCTCGTGCTGTTGCTGGAACCCCAGATCATCGATCGTTTCACGGGCGCGCCGCATCACGGCGCCGCATTCGCCGCAGGGCTCGCCATGCTCATCCTTGCCTGCGCCTACGCCTTCGGCAGTTGGCTGCGGCTGAGACCGCTGAAGATAGGCAGCTTCCAGCTGCACTATCCGGCGCTGCCGATCGTGGCGCGGCAATTGCTGATTGGGCCGGTCGAACTGCTCGGGGCCGCCGCGATCATCTATTTTGCCCTGCCCGAGATCGGCAATCCCGGCTATTTCGTGGTGCTCGGCGTGTTCATGGTGTCGTTCTCGATCGGGCTCCTGTCGCACGCGCCTGGCGCGCTCGGCGTGTTCGAATTCGTCTTCCTCACCGGGCTTTCGGACATGGATCCGGTCGGCGTGCTCGCCGCGCTTCTGGTGTTCCGCCTGTTCTATCTCATTGTTCCGCTGCTGATCGGCCTTGGCGTGGTGCTCTATTTCGAGCATTCCCAATACAGCAAAGGCGAGAGCTGAGCCTTCGGCGCCTGGCGGCAGAGCCAATGCATGTCGCCCAAAGTGCGGAACGGCTTTGGGAGAACGACATGCATCGGACAAAGGCTCAAAAAGCCTGCGTTGATCTCAGCTGCGGGCTTGACTATTTTCCGATGGCGGCTACAAGGCAGCGCTCGCGGCACATGAGCCGCCCGCATCGCGCGATACCAGACGCGCCTGCTGGGGAATAGGTTAACGGTAGACCCACGGACTCTGACTCCGTTAGTCCTGGTTCGAATCCAGGTTCCCCAGCCAAACTGGACTCCCTGTCGATAGGACGCTCCGCTGTGTGCCTATCGCTGCTCCAGATGCGACCGTTTCCGCAAGTAGATCAAACGGTTGCCTGAAGACGGCATGAACCTCGCCTTGGTCCCATTGGCAGTTCGACAGCACGAGATTCAAGAGGCGCTTTTTCTCGTGCGCAGGCTGTTTCGCAAACAGCCGGCTGGCGTTCCGCGCCAGTTCCAAAAGCCGGATGCCGTCCTCCATGTATGATTCTTCGGCGCTACCATGGCGCTCGATCTCACGAAGTAGCCGCGTCTGTTCGGTTCGCCACTGTGCCGACATCCGATCATAGAATGCGTTATCGATGCGGCCATCGAGCTTGTCGAGATACATGGCGTGGAGCCGATCCTCGAGCCTATTGTGCTCGACCTGGCATCGATGGATCGCCTGTTCATGCTCGCGGCGCTCGTCGGCATGGCTGGCCATGAGGGCTGCTTTTACCCATTCCAGTATCTCTTGGTCGAAATGCAATCGGTCGAGCAGGTTGGCGAATGCCTTATCGAGCACTTCCTCGCGGACATATTTGCGGCGGCAATCACCGTACCCGCCCCGACCTTTGTTGATATGCCCTGTGCAGTGATAGTAGACGTATTTGCCCTTCTTGATCTCCGCCACGACGGCGCAGCCGCATTCGGCGCAGGTCATCAGGCCGGTGAAGGCGAACTCGTTTCCTATCGGGTGGGTCGGCACCGCGTTGCGGCCCGTCAGGATGCCTTGCACCCGCTGCCACAGTTCGATCGATACAAGCGGTTCGTGCTTGCCCTGGTGCAATTTGCCGTTCCACTGGAACAGTCCCGTATAGAGGCGGTTGCGCAGGATCATATGCACGGTGCTGACCGGAACCGGATTGCCGCTCTTGGGATAGATCAGCCCATCGCCATGGGCTGCCTTAGCCAAGGCCTTGAGCGAATACCGGCCGGTTGCGTAGCGCTCGAACAGCTGCGTGACGACCGGGGCCAGTTCAGGATGCGGCTCGATAACCTTCTTGCCGTCCTTCCCGGTTGTGTTGGCGTAGCCGAGCGGAGCCTTTGTCGGCCAGATGCCCTGCTCCGCCTTCTCCATCTGCCCCTTTCGGGCTTCTTCCGACAGGTTGTCGATATAATTCTTGGCCATCAAGACCTTGATGCCGTGCATGAATTTTTCAGATGAGCGCGAGTCTCGCGACAGTGTCACACCTTCTTTCGCAAGGTGGATTTCCACATCCAACTCGTCGAGAGTCACCCAGTCCTTCAGGTTGCGATAAAGGCGGTCGGTTTTCTCGACCAGGATGCTTCGAATGCCGGGATGCTTTCGCAGATATTTGACCATCTCGGTGAAGTTGGTCCGGCCGGTGGTCTTGGCCGTCTCGACGTCGATAAACTCCTCGGCGATGTCAAACCGATGTTGCAGCGCGTAGTCGCGCAGCAGCTTGCATTGCGCCGGGATGGAGAAGCCTTCCTTCTCCTGCTCCTTGGAGGAGACGCGCGCGTATAGCAGCGCCTTTACAGGGCCTGCGGGCTTGGCGATCCGGGCAATTCGCTGGTTCACCTGGGGTGCCTCCTCGTTCATCACACGGTCGCACAAGCAAAGGCCATCACGTGAGCATGAAGCGCCACCTATTTGCCCCGGTCAATCCGCTCCCATTCGGCAAGGATACGGAAGAAGCCACCGATGTTGTCGACGATTTGCCGTGCATCCTCCGTCGATAGCGACCGCCCCATGCGAGCCTCAAACAAGCGAGCTGTTCGTTCCAGGAACGCCTCATCAACAACGCGCCGGCGCGAAAACAGATCGGCCTGTGCATCGCGTCTGCCGCCGCGTTTTATGGCGCGCCTTGTCGCCTTCACGGCTTTTGTCCCGAGCATATCTGCATCGGGACAAGGATGGCTGAAATCGCCTCAGCGCCGAATGGCCTTTGTGTGCGCCTACGTATCCTTTTCTACTCTGTATCAACACCAACGGCCGGTTCGTGACCAAGCGGGAGATCAGCTGCATGCATTTCGAGACCCACCAGATCGGCGGCCATTGCTTGGTACCGCCGACAATCCGCCTGAACGATGGATCGGTCAGGCCGCTTAAGCGGTACACTCCCGGCGATTTCCTTTAAGTCACGCAGGATCGATTCGATGTGTGACCACGGAAAATCTGTCGGGTCGTCGATGTCGCGATCTGCGCCGACAACCATTTCGAGCTTGGCGACAACGCCAAGAAGTGAGTGTGCAGGCGTACGGGGGAGTCTATCCTGAATCTTCAAAGCCGCAGTCACAGCCTCGACTTCCGCTTGATAGGCGATCAAATAGGCGACCTGCTTGTCCATCGCTTCCGAGCCTCTAGCATCGAGATAACGCCTCTCTCGACGCTGTTGAAGGCGGCAAAGGACCTGAGAAACATGCTGCGCCCGCATCCAGTCTCGGAGCAGTAGAATTGGGGGGTCGACATCCGGAAACCGGTTCGACGCCGCATCCCTGCCATTCGTGACGAAAGGCATAGTCGTGCTATGGTCGGAATCAGCCATGATCCGAGCTCCGCAAAGCGTGGGCGTGGTTAGACTGTTGAAAGCGGAGACCCACTTCCAGCAGCCGTTTCCTAAAACAAGCATATTTGCACTTTTTGTGCAACAGGGCATTTGGACAATGAAGGTAAGTGCGGCCCAAGTTCGCGCGGCCCGTGGGCTTCTCGACATTTCTCAACAGGAACTGGCGGATCTATCCAAGGTAAGTCTGAGGACGATCGTGCAGTTCGAACGTGGTTCGAAACCAGCATCTGAATCAATCCTGCAAGCGCTGAAGCTATCGCTCGAAGCGGCCGGAATAGAATTCATTTCAGAGAATGGCGGCGGCCTTGGTGTGCGTTTGGCACGCGGTACCGCGAACACTTAGCCGAAGGCGGCACTTGCGGCGCATTTAGAGATAGTCTGTTGCCCAATGAATGTCAGCCAATGCGCCCCATGTCAGACGAACAGGTTTAGGATTGTTACTTCCTAAAAAGCGGCGAAGGTTCGGCCGCTGAAAGGTATGGCGTTTCCTTTGCATGGCCCGTTCCTGGCGTCGTACGTTCGCGGTTAGATTGCCGACGTGTATTTGATGCTGAAGTCGCGAAGGGTCTGGCTGATGAGTGCATTTGAATGTTCAGCGACCATTGCCTGTGCGCGGGCGGGGTCCGTCCGATGAGCATCTTTGATTTTTCCCATGATTTTCTCGAAATGCGATTGGTCGAGACGGGTGCCAAGCCGGATGCCCATCAGGGATGGGAAGATCTCACCCATGCTCCGCCGCACTTCGGCAGTAGTAGGATTGTAGGCGATGTAGTTGATGAGTAGCTCGGGCCGCATGATTGCTCTGGGAAGGTGCCTTTTGGGGAACGCGTAGGCAACCGCGAGACCGGACTTGGTCTCTTGGGTCAGCCACCACGTGCGATAGCCATATGGACTGGTGACCTCTTTCTCCTCGGCCTTCCGCTTTCGCTGCACGAGCAGGATATGGGCAGCGTCGTTCGCGGCTCGGATATCTTCGTTTCGGCGGTGGCTCTCCTTGCGGAGATTTTTGATGGCCTCTGTAAGCTTCTTCAGATCCTCTTGGTCAATCTCGCGCATCATGTCTTCGCGGGCTTCGAACGTGAGCCCATAGCGTGCGGTCAGCGTGTCACGGAGGGATCGCATGCTTTGGGGGCTGGTTGGTCCGAGGAGCTTTTCCTTCGTCAGGAAATTGCCAAGGTAGGCGCCCCAACTGCGTGGGCGGTTCGGGTTCTCGTGCTCCAATTTGGCGTAGTAGTATGCGCGGATCAGGATGCGATCACTTTCGGACGCCAGATCGCGGTCGACTATGGCTTCAACTTCTGCGTACGTGTTGTCATACTCTCGGTCTGCCGCGTAGATATGGCTGTGAACCTCCTCCAAAGTCGGCTCGGAAAGAATGAGCTTCGCGCCGGCTTGCTGGAGGATTTTGAGGGTGTTCACCGTCATCTTATCGTCGTTGGGGAGGTAGTATTCGGAGATTGCCCGCACCAGAATATCGGTGCCGACATAGAGGACGAAGTGCTTGGCCATCGAGCTGAAATGCTCGATAAGTTCGGGGGTGTTTTTCAGCACGAAGAGCAGTACATAAGTACGCGCCAGTCGGCCGAAATAGGCACGCTCTATGGGCTCCGAATTATAAAGAGCCCCCCTCAGCACCTGCTTGATGAGGTGCTTCGCCTTAACCCGTGAATCGTGAGACATCTTCACGGCTTCAACCACCTCGGCTGCCACCTCGATCACAGAGCGGACGTCTAACGCACCTTGCTCGGGTTCGTCGGCAAAATGTCGGACTGCATTATATCCCTGCTGCTCGAACAATTTCTCTACGGTCTTGTGAATCAGATCGGGGATTTGTTCCAAGACCTTCTCGTCCAGCTGCATGGCTGCATCGACGATGCGTTTTCTGAATGAGTCGGTAACCTCCACCTTGAGCTTTTCGTCCTCAAGCAGTGACTCTCGAATATGCTTTCGTGCCTCGTAGGGAAGGCAGTATGCCCCCTCTTTCGTATGAACATTGACGGTGCGCGCGCCAGCCTTCTTCACGGTCAAGGCCGTGAGGCGCTCGCCAATTTGTCCGCGGAGAAACTTGCGGGCTGTTGGAACAACGTTTTCGATTTTCTCCAATATCTGCTTTTGGGTGAGCAGCTTTCCCGCGTCGGGGTCTGTTTCCTCCAGCGCCCAAATAAGCAAACCATCGCACACCCCCTCCAAGGTTTTGGTTGTGCCGATGCGGCGCTCCAGCTCATGGGATAGGAACGCGCAAACGGCCTGCGCGTTCTGAAAAACCGGCTGTGCGGGAAAAGAGGGGGCTGCGATTTCCTCAAGGAACTGAACTGCTGGACGGAGGTACTGTCCAAATGCCGCCTCAACGTCCTTGTTGGTGTTGGCACGCTGGGCAAACCAGTTCCGGTCATAGATTTTGATGGTAACGCCCAATTCGTCCGACAATGTCATTTCAAGCTTATCAATATACGGCACAACCAACGAGCTCGAATAGTAGAGCAAGTCCGGTCCGCGCCCAACCTCCTTTAACCGTGTGATGGTTTCCTTGATTTTCTTTTCGACATCAAGGGTCTTGGAAGCCTGAAAGAACCGATTGGGCTTGTCGGTCTGTTCCCAAATATCGGCATCCACAAAGCCGTCGGCCCCGCCGTCCTTATGGCCGCCGAGGGGCTTAAAAGCAGGCCCAATTAGCGCCGCCAACATCGTTTGGGAATACTTCTCAAATTCGGACGTGCCGCAATGTTCAAGTGCGAGCTTCACAAGGTCGGGGCTCATGACAAATCCATCTGTTCCGAGTTGCCAATATAGGCGGCCGAATTTGACGGCAAAAGGCCGGCCATCTGTTTGACCACAGGCGAATCTTGACGTGCTATCGGGAAGTGAGGTTCGCCAGACCCATTCGGCCTTGCCTACCTAATGGAACTGAGTAATCCCTTTCCGACAATGTCTGCTCGGGTCGTTTATGTCGAGTGCCAGCTATCCTCCTTGCGGTGCTAAAAGCTGCCGGCACGCTTCCGGACCCCCACACGACGTATGGAACTGGCCATAGCACGGCTTTGCCCATTCTTCTCAGTATCCGGCGATGGTTTACGAGGCCCTGCGAGCCTTCCTTCTTGTGCGCTTGGCCCCAGCCTCCTGGGGATCAACCCTGTTCCAGGAGCTCTTTTCCTTTGTGCTAGCGGCGCGGAGGCCACCGTCTATCGGCAATTTCATCTGCGGGGCACGTCTAGCGTCTTCGGGCGTGGGCGCGCGTCCCTTCCAAGTTTTCCTGTCTCTCGCGTCCCCGTCGATAGCTTCGCGTGACATATTCAACGCTAGAAGGTTCGCCAAGGCCTTGTCGTCCGAGATATCGGCGGGCCATTCGTAAGCCTCGGCGACAGCGGCGTCCAAGTCGGCATGGGCGTCGATCAGCCACTGTGGGCGCCGATTGTATAGGTTGGTCAACGTCCGTTGGGCAAGGATTGCCTGAGCAGCTGCATCCTTCGCGAGGATTCGATCCGGGAAGCCGGAAACGACCTCGGGCCTTAACTCCACAAGATCGGCCGGATCGAGCCACGCGTTGCGCAGATGAACGAGCTCACGGGCAGCGGTCGATATCGCGAGGGCACGCGGATTCCTTTCGTATCGAATTGCAGGGATGTCTGGAGACAGGCCAGCGGGAAATGGAAACGTTTCGAAAGTGGTGGTTGGCGTATACCGTGGGTCATTTCCCACGCCAAGCGAGGTGCCTAGCCGCAGGGACCACACTTCGTGAAAACGAGAGTGTAGAATTCCAAAGATGGCGTCGTCCTCGCGAGCAATTACGATCGTTGCGCTATCTGCAAGTACTCCGGGCGAAACCCAATCAAAGCATCTGTGTCGCGCGACACGCGGTGTAATTATGTACCGAGCCAAAGGCGCCAGGGCGCCACACATTGCTGGGCGGGCCTCCACGTGTCGCCACCAACGCTCGCGATAAGCCTCCCGCCTGTTCTTCGTTCGCTCAGGAAGGACATTCTCCTTAATGTACTGAAAAGGCGCCTCGTAGAGGGCAGCCTGATGCTCGGACATCTCCCAGCCAAAGTCCACGATCCACATGTCGCGGGAACGCCGGGTAACATCCATGCCGTTGCGCCAAGGCCGGAGGACATCTGAATTCGGCCTGCCGTTTGGATTCGCCGGCATTCTTAACCAAGACCGCGCGAGCTCGCCGGGGATATCGAAGGCGCCACCTTTAGTGTCGCCCATGAATGCAACGTTCTGGTTTTCAGCAAGCCGGCGCGCCTTCGTCAGGTCGGTGGTTCCAGCCGTCAGGTCGGAGTTTATCTGGGTAACCGTCCTGCCATCAAGGCGCAGTTCGTCGCCGCCCTGGCCAAAGCAGACGAGCGACACGCGCACCGATGCGCCGTCGACGACCCACGGCTCGTCACTCCATGCCTCGAAAAGGCGGCTCTCTGAGGCGATCTGATCCAGCACCTTTCGGTTCGCGCCGCCACGTATAGAGTTTGTCGTGACAAGCCCTACCCGGCATGTCTTCCGCGCTGCCATCGCAGCGCGGGACTTCTCCACCCAGTAACAGACAAGGTCGGCTTCGCGGGATACGCGTCCGTTGTAAACTTTGAACAACCGTTCCACGAAGGGGTCGCCCAGGGACTGGCGCATCAAACGCACGCCGAGAAACGGCGGATTTCCGACGATGAATTCCGCCGCTGGCCATTCTGCTTCAACGTCGCCGGACTTACGCTTAAGCGCCGCCAGCAAGTCTCCCTGCTCGTCGCGGGGCACGTCGTCGTCGTCAGCAGCCCTGATCAGCGCATCGCGTTGTTCAATCGCGTCGAGCTTGCGAAGGATTGGAATCGATTTCGAACGGATGCCGTTCTTGATTTGCCACTGGATGTCCCCAATCCAGATAGTCGTGCGTGCCAGCTCGGCAGCCATGGTATTAATCTCGATCCCGCGAAGGATCTCCGGCCCCACCAGCGGAAGCTGTGCCGGCAAGCCCAACATCTCGCAGTCGAGATTGGCACGATGCTCGATGTCCTTAACGCCTTGGAGGGCGAGGTAGAGGAAATTGCCCGAGCCGCAGGCCGGATCCAGAATTCGAAGCGTCCGAAGGCGCTCCGTAAAGCGGGAGCGGACCTCCGCCGCAGCTTCCTGACCTGTCATACGACGGGATTGCCTGCTGCGCATTGGCGGCTTTCGGCGGCCATCCAGAAGTTCGACGATCTCCTGCCGAGCCTGTTCCCACTCGAAGCGGAGTGGTCTCAAGATCACCGGATCGACCAGTCTCATGATCTTTTCTGGATCGGTGTAGTGCGCGCCGATCTGCGCACGCTTCTCGGGGTCTAGGAAGCGCTCGAACAAGGTTCCGAAGATCGTCGGGTCTATGAGACCCCAGTCGAGACTGTCGGCCGCGACGAGCAGGCCGAGGTCGCCATCGTCGAGGCGCAGCGCTCGACGACCATCAAACAGGCCACCGTTAAACCATGCGATGTCAGTGAGGTCGAACTCGCCGCCGCGTTCCATCGCCTCGAACAGTTTGCAGAGGTAACCCATCGCACGGTCGGGCGCGCGAACGGCTCTCCTCAAGAGCTTCGTGAACAATCCCTCCGGCAGAAGACTCACGCTCTGGGCGAAGAAACAAAACACGAGCTGGTTTACGAAGTGGGCGATCTCCTCCGAAGTGCCGCGTCCCTGAAGACGCTGGGCGATGGTTGAGAACTTGTCAGCTGCTTCCTTAGTAACGGCGGCTCGTGTCCTGCTGGGCCGGAGTTTCTCCGGGTCGAAGAAGACATTGCGCAACATCTCGCGCGCCGAAGGCTCAGCGAGGTCATCGAGTGTTATCTCATAGGTGGATGGAACCGTGTTGGTCCAAGCGGTGTGGATGCGGAGGCGTCCGATGTCGCAGACGATGTGGAGAGGTGGACTCGAAAGCGCCGGAGCATATCGCATCAACTGGAGCAGAGCCTCGTCAAGGTTGCCGTTCTTGCGCTTGTATTCCCAAGCGAAATAACCTTTCTTCCAGACGTCAGCGAAGCCCTTCCCACCGCCGAGCTTGTTGGCCCCTTTCTCAAATGCGAAGAATTCGCCGTTCGGATCCTCTTGAGTTGGAGATGGGTGACCGACCAAAGCACAAATGTCGAGGAAATGCTCCTGTGCGGATTGGCGTTCACCTAGTTGCGCTCGGCGCCATTTCTGGATGAAGGCGGTCGGCGTCATGGGTGACAGCCCCCGGCAGCAGAAATCATTGGGCACTCCCTCCGCAACAAGCTCACTCCGGTCAGAGATTTTGCGCCACAACTACTGATATTTGTTTACCAAGCCGGATTTGTTGATTGATCAGAAAATCAATAGCCAGGACATATTCCGCGCTTACGGCGAGAACAGTCAACTCTTCCAATGATCCATGATGGCATTTGGAAAAATCAGCTCAAAGCGAACATGCATTCGACTAGCTTTGGTCGAAATGGGACACTAGGGTCAGCGAGCGCTCAACGGCTGCTTTTCGGTGCTCTGTCGTCGAAATCGCACTGTTTGACACCGCCTTGTCCCAGTCGTTGAACTTATCTCACAGAGGAGTGCTCAACAGTGGCTGCAACGTATTGCTCGACCGTCACTAGTCGCTGTTTTTTGTAATCCACTGGTGTGCCAGGATACAGGATCAGCGACCCACCGATTGATATCGGATTCCCGCCAACCCGCGCCGTTGATGCTGATCTTGATCTGAGCCGGGAAGGTGCCTTCGGCTATTTTGCGGTACATCGTTGAGCGGGACAGGCCGGTCCGCGCCAGAACGGTCCTAAGGCGAATGATACGATCCGGTTCAGGCATGACTGCCTTGCCTTCGCTGAGAGTATTTGGCACCTGTTGGAACCAGACAGGACAACCCAAGGCTCGCGCGCAATCAGATTTGTCATCTGACCGATCTGGGGCGTGGGAACGGCGGCAAATCGGAGGGCTTAGATTCCTATGCCCCGTCCCATGCTGATGCCGTGGTTGAACATCAGTTCCACACCCAGGCGCCGGCCGGATTCGACCTGAATGCCGAGCGCCTTCTTATGATTGGCGAGCAAGGATTCCAGTTGCGGATCGCGTTCGAGGCTTTTGGCCATGTCGGACATTGCCGTGCGCGTTGACTTGTAGCCCGACATGTCGCCGGTCTGATATTGGCGCTGGCCTATGCGGTCCAGCTTCTGCCAGCGTTCCACGAAACGATCTGCGCGGCGGCTCGGATCGGGATCCAGTCCGGTCCGGATTTCCGTTTCAAGCTGAAGTGCAAGAACGATGCGACTGACGCGACCGGCCCCCGCCTCACGAACCAGCTCTGGGTTCTTGACGTAGGCCGCTTCGGCGTCGCGCCAGCCATGGGGCCGAACCTTCTCGAACGCACTGCGGGCATCTCGCAATTCGCGCATCTGCTTCGGGCTGCCCTGCCCGTCTGCGTTTCCGGTGTGCATGATCGCATCGATCGCACGCGCGTGGCGCACAAGCGCCCTCGTGCGAGCACTGCGCAACGCCGCTTCCGCGTCCACCGGCGCATCCGTCTCGCGCTGCGCTCCCCTGACGGAAGTATCTTTCCATGGCGGAACGCCGACATCTGCGATTTGCGCTCCCCCGTCTCCCCTTTCCGGCCTGCGCCCGCGCTCCTGGCCGGACCCCGCGTCTGCGGGCGAGCGCAACCCGTCGAGCAGCCCACCAATTGTGTCACGAAGCTTCTCAGGTACAACCCGGCGCACGATCTCGACCACGCGCTGTCGGAAGCTGATCCCGCGCCGTTCGGCGTAGTGTTGCGCCGGGTCGATCTGGTCGTAGTCCGACGCCATGTCCTTGGCGCGGTCGCGTGACAGCGTCCGGACGAGCCGGTCTCGCGTGGCAAAGTCGTCGCTGCTGTAATGCAGGTCCATCCTGTCGCGATGCCGCGACAGGGAGACGTAGCTGCCATGGGCATCCATGCCTGGCGTCGCCAGCACATGGGCCCGGTCGACGGTCATGCCCTGGGCCTTGTGGATGGTCGCGGCATAACCGTGGTCGATGTTTGCGTAGTCTTTCAGGTCGAAGCGAACCGAACGACCGTCGTCGGTGCGCGTCGTCATGCTCTTTGCGCTGACTTCCTCTACAATGCCGAGCGTGCCGTTCTTGACGCCGAGCCCGCGTTCGTTCCGCAAGAACATGACCCGGTCGCCGCTGGCGAAGGTTCTTGGGCCGCGTTCGACATTCATTTGCACATCGTCGCCGAGATCGCCGGCAGCGCGCATGCGCTCGCGCGCTGCCTTGTTGAGTGCGCGCACTTCGTCGTTTGTGTGAGTGAGGATGATGCGGCTTGCCTCTGGGTCTGCCTGCCTGTCGCGATCCCAGCGTTCGACCAGATCACTGCGGGCCTCATCGCGCGAGGCAGCCTGGTGCACCATTCCTCTGTCCTCATAGGCGCCGATCGCAGCGCCGATCCTGCCGGTTGCCAGATCGCGTGTGGCGTCACGCTGCCAGTCCTCGCGCTGCCGGCGCACCTGACCGATTTCGACGCCGCCGTGGCGTTCGTGAATCGAACGGAATGCGGCGCCGGCTTCGATCGCCTGCAGTTGCTGCGGATCGCCGACTAGCACAACCTTCGCGCCAGCCTCCGCAGCATGGGAGAGCACCCGCTCCAACTGGCGCGTGCCGACCATACCTGCCTCGTCGATCACCAGGACATCGCGCGCGGTGAGCAGATCGCGGCCCTGTGTCCAGCTGTGTTCCATGCTGGCGATAGTTCGAGACGAGATGCCCGAACCGTTTGCGAGATTCTCGGCCGCAATGCCGGAAAGTGCCGCGCCTCGGACCTCATAGCCTGCGGCCGCCCAAGCCTGGCGTGCGACACCCAGCATGGCGCTCTTGCCCGTTCCGGCAAACCCGATAACGACACCAAGGCCGCGGCTATCCGTGATGTGATCCAGTGCATCTCTCTGCTCGCCTGACAGAACAAGGCGATGATGCTGGGCATCCGCCAAGGCAATCGCACGATCCCGTTCGCTCACAGCATAATGTCCATGCCCGGCCATGCGTTCTGCCGCATGATGAAGGCGCTGTTCGGTCTCGATCATCTGCCGGGTGGTGAAGCGATCGTCGCCGCGTCCGTCCTTGCCGAGTTCTACCAGATCGGGTGCGTTGCTGATGGCTGCCATCACCTCGTTGAACTGCTCCATTCCGTCGCTGTGGCGATGCGAGAACTTCGCAATGTCTTTTCGGGTGAAGGTCGATTGCTGATGGGTGATGGCATCCAGCGCCACGGATGGATCAGCGATGATGCGCGCGCCATTGTTGCGCGCGATCTCGCGGTGCAGTTCGGCGCGATCTGCTTCAATGCCGGCAGCGTCGAGGCCGCTGCCCTCAATGCGTTGGGCCGGCGCGCCGATCTGGGTTTGCGGCTCCAAGGCAATGCCCTGCGCTTCCAGGCTGCGATGATCGATACGGGCGTCGATGTCGAGTTCGGCCAGGCGCTCATTGGCAAGCTCAGCCCAGCGTTCACGCCAGCGCTCAACCATCTGGGTAGCGTTCCAGTTTCGGACCTTCGCGCCAAACCCATTCTCGTCCACGGAGCGCATGGTGAGCATGACGTGGGCATGAGGTTTTGGACTACCGTCCTCCACCCTGTCCCAATGCACATTGAGATCGGCGACCATGCCTTGGCTGACGAACTCGGCCTGAACGAAGTCGCGTGCCAGTTCGATGCCTTGCGCCTGGTTCAGTTCGCGCGGCAGAGCGAACTCCACCTCGCGGGCAAGCTGCGCATCCTTGCGCACCTCGAACGCCTCGACATCGTTCCACAGCCGTTCGCGGTCGCTCCAGGCTTCCGGTGCATCCTCCGGCAGCATCACCTCGGAATGGACCACACCGCGCTTGGCGGAAAAATCATGACTGCGTTCGATGCGGTGGTCGCGCAACCGCGAGGCCGAGCGGTAGGCGGCCGACCCGACAGCGCTTGAGCCTGCCTTGCGGCCAATGACCTTGACGTGAAGATGATAGATCGCCATCGCGGCAGGATCATTTGCACGTCAAAGCGTACGTCGCCACGACGTATAAGCGCGCCCTCCCTCGAAAAATTCTCGGGATGGACCAGCCCGTCCCGGGCTGTCTCGGCAACCCTGAAGCCTTCCGGCAGGCGCTCCCCTATCATGACCCCATCGACAATCGATGGAGACAGCAGATGCGTAAACCACGTGACTTCGATGCCGAACTGCACGCGCTAGAAGAGAAGGCGCGAGAGCTCAGAACGCGGAAGGTACAGCACCTTGGCGAACTGGTGATCGCCACCGGCGCCGATCAACTCAGCGCCGACGAACTGGTCGGCGCGTTGGTCGCAATCGCTGAAACGAAGGACACCGCAAAGCGTGAGGCATGGGCCAAGCGTGGAGTGATGTTTTTCGAGAGTCGGTCCCGGCGGGTTGCTCCGGCATCTCAGCGCAACCCTCGCAGCGCTGCAGCGCAACCAGGCAGCCCGCAATCGCCGGCAAATGGCAACGGCTCGCAATGACATGCGCACCTGGCAGGTCGAGCGCCGCAAGCGCACTCGACATCTGATTGAACTCGGCGGCCTCGTCGTCAAGGCGGGCATCGTTGATCTGACTGCCGATGACCGCGCAACCATCTATGGCGCGCTGCTCTGGATGGCCGCCAAGTTGCAGAGCCATGAAGCCGAGCATGCGCGTGACCTTTGGGCTGCAAAGGGAAAGCAGGCCTTCGATGCCGATCGGCATGAAAAGCCAAAGAGCGCGCCGACATAGCGAAGGCAGGTGCGCGCCCGGAATGGCTGGAGCTTCTCGAAGTCGTTGCTCTCTTCATCAACAGGCGTTCGCCCGTCCAGTCGACCTTCATAGTCGATCGAGTCTAAACGCTTCTGCCGGACGGTGCCGAATTGGTCGGGGCCATCGCGTCTGCGCTACCTGCAAGCTGGAAGAGGGAGCTCGGCGACATTCGAACCGTCACAGCGGGGACTGCCGCCGAGCTTGTCGACATCTCGATCACGCTGCACCGGCTCGGCCCGGCCACGCGAGAAAGGGGAACTGACTTGGTGGAGGACCTTCTTGAGGTCAACGCATACACCGCGCGCGAAACCCTCGATCAGATTGACAACAGGTTCCGAGGGTCGGCGCCAACTGGTCGCCGCCGGCTGCCCCGCAGGACGCGCCGCGCATCGCACCGGAGAACAGACCCGAGGCCCTTGGAACCGACCGTTACATCGCGAGCTGCACTGACGCTTGGAACGACTTCGTCCATAAAGCTACCCTGGTTGGTAGTTTCGGTCGGCTTCTGGATCATCGAGCGAATAACCTATCTCCCCCAGTTCAGCCCAAATCTGGTCCGGCACCTCCGCCGTCGCCCACTCGATAGTCTGGGCGACTCTTTCGGGCTTGGAAACACCTACAACCGTCGAGGTTATCCTCGGATCATTCAGCGAGAACTGAATTGCCACCGCTCCGGGAGCGACGGCATGTTTTTTGCTCAGGGCCTCAATCTGACGCACAGGCGTCAGTCTAACTTCGTCAATCTCTTGATAGGTAATCCGAGAAACAGCCGAACTTCCCTTCGCCAAAACGCCACCGGCATAGGGAGCGGCATTGAGCACGGCTATTCCCCTTTCGTTGGCTAGGTCAAAGAGGTCATTTGCCGACCTGTTCAAAAGCGTGAAACGATTGTGGTTCAGCAGAACGTCAAATGGCCGCTCTCTGATTATCGGCAGCATGATATCGAGACGGCCCATCGCGAGCCCCACAGCGGTCGCCAGCCCTTCCTCCTTTATCCGAAACAACTCGTCGAGCGCACCGCCTGGCCGCGTGATCTCGCCGAGGTCGGCGCAATGTTCAGGGTCATGAAGGTGCAGTATGTGAACGCGATCCAGGTCGAGAGCCATAAGGCTCTCCTCGAGCGACTGCCTGGCGCGCCCGGCGTCGAAGCCGCCTGTACCCATCTCCCGGTCCAATTTCGTCGAAAGCACAAATCCGGGAGGCAGACCGCCACGCTCCCTGATCACGGTTCCAATCCGCTCCTCGCTGCGGCCAAAGCCGTAATTGCGGGAGGTGTCCATGAAGTTGACCGGGCCGTCGAAGATCGCCCGGATGGTCGCAAGGGCGACGCCTTCGTCGACGCCATAGCCATACGTGTCCGGCATGCCGCCGAGAGGAGCTGTTCCGAAACAGATCTCGGTAACTTCCAATCCAGTCTGTCCGATTGGGCGCCGTTTCACCGCCACCTCCACGCTATCGCTAGTAACAACGGCGGACTACGACCCATTGGGCGTCCATTGCGTTGAAGCCGTACACGCTACCCTCCATTCGAGCTTGGCAGTGATGCAGGCAGAAACCCTTAATCCCCGCCGGCACAATATCTCAGGTTCGGGTTCGCACGCCGCTCGAGCGTCGGCTGGCGATCGTCGTCAGCACCGCTGCCACAATGATGACGGCACCGGTCGATGCCTGAACGTAAAAGGACGGGACCTGCGCCAACGTAAGCAAGTTGTTGATGACGCCGATCAAGAGCACTCCGCTAATAACTCCGACGATCGTCCCTCGGCCGCCACCAAGACTTACGCCGCCGATCACCGCAGCCGCGAAAGCAGAGAAAATTATCCCCTGTCCTTGGGTTGTCACCGTCGAATCAAGGCGCCCCGTCATCAGAACACCGGCCAGACCAGCCAACAGGGCCGCGAAGACAAACGCCGACCAAATGACCCTGTCCACGTTAATGCCGGCGGCCCTCGCGGCGTCTTCATTGCCGCCGATAGCATACAACGCCCGGCCGTAGCGATGGTAGTGGAAGACAAGTCCGACCACAGCCGCGACCACAATGAATACGATCACCGACACAGGAACACCGAACCAACTCGCGGAACCGAGATAGGTCAGCGCTTTGCCGGGAGAGTAGATCGAACGCCCGTTGGAAATGATCAGCACTCCGCCGCGAAGCAGCACAAGCAGCCCAAGCGTCGAGATGAACGGGTTGAGACCCACCCTGACTACCATGAAACCATTGAAAAAGCCGATCAGCCCCGCGGTGCCGAGCGCGACGAATAGGCCAGCCCAGCTCGGCAGCTCCAATCCGAGCCCGCCAGCCGCCACAGGGACCAGGGTGACGGCTGCCAACATCGGAGCGAAGCCGACAATGCCCTCGAGCGACAGATCCAGTCGACCTATCAGGACTACGAAAGTCAGTCCGATCGTGGTCAGGCCCAGAACGCTTACCTGGTCAAGGATATTCAGCAAATTGGCCGCCGTGGCGAACCGCGGAGCAACGATGGCACCAACGATCACCAGCAGGAGAAGGACCGGGTACATCGTATATCCACCGGCCACAAAGGCGCTTCCAAACGCGGACAGTCGAGACTGGCCGGACCGTTCCTTCTTAGGCGTTGATTTGCTCACGATATCGGTGCTCATACGACGCCCTCCATTCGCAGGATTAGATCTTTGATTGTGTATCGGCCCACCAGTTCATCAACGACGTGCCCCTCGAACACGATCACGACCCGGTTGGCCAGTTGGTCAATTTCGTCTTCCTCGTCAGAGACGACCACAACCCCCAGGCCCTTGCTGGCAAGATCGCGCAACAGCGAATAGAGCTGCTCCTTGGCGCCCACATCGACGCCGCGGGTTGGACTGAGAGCGACGATCACTTCCGGAGTTCGGCAAAGTGCGCGCGCGAAGACGACCTTCTGTTGATTGCCGCCGCTGAGCTGGCTCACCGCCTGCTCAAGAGACGAAGCGATTACGTTCGTCTGTTGGGCAAGGCGCCCGACATGTCTGGCTTCCTTGCCTTTGCTGATAAAACCCAGTTTGCCGGACAAGACGTCAAGGCCGCCGATCGCCACGTTCTCACGCACACCGAGAATGCCGACATAGCCGCTGGCGTGCCTGTCGGTCGGAACCAAGCCGATGGTAGGCAGCTTGCGTCGCGGGCTGGTCACCTCGCCTTTTTCAGGCCTTTGCTGGCCAGCAAGGACCATTGCGAGCGCTTCCTTCCCGCCGCCTACGGGACCTGCCAGGGCTACGATTTCGCCAGCCCTTACCTCGAAGTCGATATCCCTTTCCGAAAAACGGTCGAGCCGTATCCCCTTGGCCTGCAGCAGAATAGGTGCTTCATCCGCTATGAAATCCTGGCGCGTGCTTCGGACCGTCTTTTCGCCCATCATAAGGTCGGCGATGGTCTCCACGTCCAGACGCTCCACGGGCTCGCGTTCCTTCACGACCTTCCCGTCCCTCAGGATCGTGACTGTATCGGCAATCTCGAAAACCTCGTCCAGGTGGTGCGAGATGTAGACGAACGAAACCCCCTTGGCTTTGAGCGCCCTCACATGCTCGAACAGAATGCGCTTTTCCGCATTGCTCAAGGCGGCGGTTGGCTCGTCCAGGATCATGACAGGCACGCCCCGACTGAGGGCTTTCATAATCTCGAGCAGCTGTCTCGTCCCGGCGCCAAGCTCTCCTGCAAGCGAGCCGGGTTGGATGTCCATATTCCATTCGTTCAGCAGATCAGTTGCGCGCTCCAACATCAGCCTATGACTCACCACGCCGAAACCTCTGCGGACGAGAGGGTTTTCCACAAAAAGGTTCTCCGCCACCGTCAGCAGGTTGAACAGCTGAGGCGTTTGTTGAACATGGGCAATCAGCTTGCGAATGCTCGGCGCGTAGTTTTGGCCGACCGCTTCTACCTCGACTTCTCCAATCCTGATCGATCCGGTATCGGCCGAAACGTATCCGCTCAAGGTGGAAACGAGCGTGCTCTTTCCCGCGCCATTGCGGCCCAACAGGGCGTGAACCTCACCGCGCATGACGGTGAAATTCACGCCTCGAAGAGCCCGGGTCGAGCCAAAGGTCTTGGCGATGTCACGCATCTCGACGATGGGTCGCGCGTTGTCCATGATCTTCGGCTCCACGTTCCTGCTTACTTGCCGACCTTGTTCGCCCAAAGATCAGGTGAGTCCACATTGTCGGTTGTCACCAGCGTCGCCTTGAGCTGGTACTGCGGTCCGACGGGAGTATCGATGACCTGGCCGTCGTCGCGGGGTCCGATCTCGATCTTGCCACCCTTGGAGACGAGTTCGATCAGGTCGGCCGTCTTGGTCGCATAGGCGCTCAGGGGTTGCGACACCGTCGCGTCGAGGGCCTTGCTGCGGATCAACTGAAGCCCTTGAGGCGTTCCATCGATTGCAATGCGGATCACCGAGTTCGGGTCACCCACCGGAGCGCCCTTGCCGGCGTTGGTGAGCTGGGCGTTCACAGCCGATGCCATGAGCTCGGACGCCATGAAGATGCCGCTCAACGAAGGATTCTGGGTGAGGACGTTCTGCGCAGCATCGGCGGCCATGTCGGCAGTCCATTCGGTCGGCCGCTGTATCAGATTCACCTTGGGCGCAAGCTCGTGCAGCGTTTTGGAAAACCCGTCGGAGCGGTCGCGGCCGTTGGGGGTGGTAAGGGCACCCTGCAGCTCAAGCACGATGCAGCTGTTGTCGGTCCAGCACGGCTTGGCCTGCAGACGCTTGACCATCTCCTTGGCGCCTTGAACGCCGGCATCGACATTGTCCGCGCGCACCGTCGCCGTCACTTTGCCGCCCGCGGGAGCATCATCGATCGAGAAGACTAGGACGTTGGCGTCGTTCGCCTTCTTGACTGCGGGAACGATGCCCGCGGCATCGATGGGAGCGAAGACCAGGACGTTGGCGCCGTTGGCAATCAGGTTCTGAAGCGCATCGACTTCGGCCGCGATATCGCCATTCGGATCAGGAGCACCGACCAGGGTGAAACCCTTTGCATCGAAGGCCTTCTTTGAGAGATCCAGCATCAGCGTCTGGAAATCATCTTTGAGAAACTTCGGCGTGAAACCGATCCTCACGTCCGCGGCTTTGTATTCGGCAAGCGCGGTCCCAGCGGTGATTGCCAGGAACAGCGCGCCGAAAGCCACTGTGCTGGCGGCCCTGCGGCGAGAAATGGGGAGAGTAGGAAATTTCATTGATTCCTCCTTTTGTTGCGCGGTCCGACCGCCCGTTGAGCCGGGCTTGACGCCGCTTAGGCCTTCTGTGCTCACCACAGAAAGGTTCGACCTTGCGATGAGACACCGTTCGCGATGTCGTCAGCCGCAAATGCAATTGCAGTGCCTGCCTGGCCGCACTGAAAGAGCCCTGCTGGAGAAGTCGGGAGTGAGGGCACGCTTTCGCGGTTGCGAGCCCAGACCTCACCAAACTCCACTCCTCCACTGCGCGGATCTTTCATCCTCCTGCGGATCCGCGACTTAGTGCTTTATCCAGCCACTTCGGAGACACGCACCAAACGTTGCTCTTTCATGGATTTGTAAGCCGCTTCCGCTAGGATCAGCGCGCGGCGCCCATCTTCGAAACTAGCCAGCGGAACGGCGCCTTTCTCGACACAGTCCACGAAGCCATCGATCTCCGCCATGAAGGCTTCCTGGTAGCGCTCGAGAAAGAAGAACTGGTACGGCTGGCTTGCCTCGGCGGTCGTGCTGGTAAAGCGTCGCAATTCGTGGGGTTTGCGGTTGTCGGAAAGAAGCATGCCGGCGCTCCCTATCAACTCAACGCGCTGATCGTAGCCGTAGACAGCCGTGCGCGAATTGTTGATGTGGCATTGCTTGCCCGACGCGGTTCTCAGAATGAACATTGCACTGTCGACTTCGTCGAGTTCCTTTCCGAGTGCTGGATCGATGAGTGCATTGGCAAGCGCGAAGACCTCTGTCGGCTCTTCGCCGAGCATGAAGCGAGCCAAGTCGAAGTCGTGGATTGTCATATCGCGGAACAGCCCGCCCGCAGCCTCCAGATAGACTCTCGGCGGTAACGCGGGGTCACGGGACGTGATAATGACTTGATGCAGTTCGCCGATATCGCCAGCCAGCATCGCAGTCCGCGCTGCACTGTGCCCAGGATCGTAACGACGGTTGAAGCCGAGTTGGATCGGGATTTTGGTCTCGCCGATCTTAGCGGCGCACGCCTCGACGCGGGCGAGACTAAGGTCGATCGGCTTCTCGCACAGAACCGCTTTGCCCGCAGCGATTGCCATTTCTATGTAATCGGCATGGGTGGGTGTTGCGGTAGCGATCAGAACGGCATCCACCGCGTCGGACGCGAAAATCTCCTCTGCGCTGGCGGCAGCCTTGACGCCTTGGACCGCCGCGACCCTTTCGGCCGCCTCTGAATTGACATCAAATACCGCCGCCAACTTGGATCGGGGATGCCGCGCGACATTGGCAGCATGCATTTGACCAATTCGGCCACAGCCGAGCACGGCGATACGCAACATCAATTTCCTCCCTACGGCCCGTCGTGCGGGTCGAGCACCATTCCTTGCGTGCACGCGCAAAATATCTTGCATTTTCGCATGTGTGTCAATACAAATTCCGCATTGATTTCTTCTGCAAATTTCATTGCAGTTCTGAGGAGCGTTGAAAAATGAACAGAGTCGATGGGAAATTCGCGGTTGTGACGGGCGGCACGCAGGGGTTGGGTGCTGCGATCGCCATGCATTTCGCAGATGCGGGCGCGGCCGGAATTGTCACCTGTGGGCGCAACGCCGATAAGGGCAGCGCTGTCGCTAAAGGGATTGAGGCTAAAACAGGCTGCGTCGTCCGCTTTGTTCAGGCCGATCTGGCAAGCGTGGCCGATTGCAGGGCGGTGATCGAGGCCGCAGATACGGCCTTTGGGCGCGTCGATGTCCTGGTGAATGCCGCCGGCCTTACGGACCGGGGCGACATCCTCAACACGAGCGAAGAGCTTTTCGACCGGATGTTCGCGATCAATACGCGCGCTCCCTTCTTCTTGATGCAGGAGGCAATTCGGCGGATGGTCCGAGACAATATCGAAGGAGCGATCGTCAACATTGGCTCTACCTCGGCGCTCGCCGGGCAGCCGTTTATCGCGTCCTACTGCGCCTCCAAGGGTGCTCTTGCCACACTTACCCGCAATACGGCGTTTGCAACGATGCGGAACAAGATCCGGATCAATCAGCTGAATATCGGCTGGATGGCTTCCGACGGCGAGGACCGCATCCAGCGCGAGTATCATGGCGCGGACGCAAACTGGCTCCAAAAGGCTGCGGCCGAGCAACCTTTTGAGCGACTCCTGGCTCCCGCGGAAGTTGCCAAGGCGGTCACATTTTTGGCTTCGGAAGATGCCGGGATGATGACTGGCTCTGTAATCAATTTCGACCAGTCAGTCTGGGGTGCCTACCCCTTCGCACCTCCGACCCCCGTCTCGAAGCTGACGATCTAGAGGGCCCACGGCGACTGAAGCGCAGAACCGTTTCAGTTGGCAATTGATCGCCTAACGCAGAATGGCTCAGCCAATCAGAAGATAGCGCAATTGAAACGGGTGAAGACCTGGCTTTGGGTTATGCGATTGACAGGCTGAACCCCCTGCAGCGCCATCCTTATGCACTCGACGGACAGCGCGACTTCACGGTCGAAGTCATGACCGATCGTCACGTCCATGATGCCCCGCTCGAGCAACGACCGCGAGTTCGTGTTCAACTCATGGCCGATAAACACGGTCGAATGAGTAAGACCTTCAGCTTCAAGCGCGCGCCCAACTCCCAGGTTGGCGCCTGAAACATTGTAGATAGCCGCCGGGGGCCCGCTCTTTGCTATGTATCGCCGGACAGCCTCATAGATGACCTCAATGCTCTCGTTGGAGCTCACCCTTTCATCAATGGCTAGGGTGGAGAATTCGGATCGCAGGACATGCCTGAACCCCTGCTCACGGTCTTGCTGGCAGCGAAATGGCACACTGCAGACAAACAGGACTTTCCCGACTGTCCCGTGCGGAAGCATTCGCCCACAAAGCCAGGCTGCCGTAGCTCCCGAGACATATTGGTCTGAACCGACGTAAGCTGACCTTCCCGACAAGGGAAGATCGGTAGTCAAGGAGATCACCGGGAGGCCATGTCCCGTTGCCGCTCTTACTGCATCGTTGATCGCCGGATGCTCTCTGGCGACCAGGATAATGCCATCGGATCTTTCGGCGGCGCTCGTAATCCGGCGCGCGAAGTCCTCAGGTTCGACAGCGTATGAGACATGGGACTCTGTTTCAATTTCGATCGACGGGTTTTGCACGCTGAAGGTCTTCGCGGCGGCTTCCGCGGCCTCGTTGAACGATCGTCCGGAATCGACGAGAAGGTAAAGACGCAGCGGCTTTGAAATCTCGGGCAACGAAATCCCGCCGGCACCTGAGTGCCTGGCTTCCACCATCGACTTGGACAAATGTTGTTGCAGAACCGATTGAAATTCGCGGTAGCCCGAAAAACCCAAGGTCTGGACAAAACGCACCACGCTGGATGCGTTCACCCCGCAGCGAGTTGCGACTTCGGAACTTGATAGAAGGGCAGTTTCCCCAAGATTCGCGATGAAAAAATTTGCAACGCGCCGCCCGCCCTTGCCCATATTGTCCTGAGCCGAATTCAAAATAGTCATCAGCTCGCTGGCAGATTGAGGCTTTGATCGCGAAAGCAGCATGGTCGATCCTTTTCGGTAACGACAATACTGGAACTTTGCGATTACGCAATATTCCTTGCGAAAGCGCACGAGATCATTAATTATGGCCTTAGGCTGTTGCTCGGATGAGGTGATCTGTCGGCGGCCAAGTTCGGCGCGCCCTATAAGTCCCCGGTTAGGAATTGGGCGCGCCCGAATCCGAAACTCCAACCATCATCGCGATTCTCAACACAGGAGACCATCAGGTCCACAGGTGCAACGCCGCAGCGTTGTCCAAGATTTTCGAGAAGCGACGCGTAAAACCGCTCCTTCATTTGCTGGCTTCTTGGCCGAGTCGTCACATGGATCAGGACCCGGCTATCTGTTCGCTCAAAGCCAAGATCGGTATCCTCCATGAGCAAATGCGATGGCTCGTGCTCGTGCAGAATCTGATAACGGTCCCGCTCAGGTACCTCAAAAGCTTCGACCATTGAGTCATGTATCGCCTGCAACAGCATGGCTGTTTGATCTTCGCTCCTGCCTTTGACTACATGAATATTGAGCAAGGGCATGGTCTCTCCTTTCGAAGTTTTATCGAACATGCTGCTGATGGCCGCGCGCTCGTCGCCTTCTTTTCCGAGGCTACAGGCAGGCCGGCATGGGAACGGGCCGCGACCCGCTTGACCTGCCAGCATTCCGTCCACAGCCCAGAATTCATTGCCTACCAAACACGGCAAGCGCGGCCGAGCGAAGGTGGTTTAGCCGCCGCCCCGGAGTGCCGCATCGAGGTCGCCATCAAGCTGTGCTGACCCAGCGGCCCTCAGTTGCCGATGTATGGATCCCTTCCACCAGTTGCTGGATGCGCTGTCCCGAGCGGAAGCTGAATGGCTCGGGACGGAGCCCCGCGATGGCTTCGAGAAATCGCGCGATCTCGATGGCCTTGAGATCGTTGAAACCAAGCTGATGACCGGGGGCCGCGCAAAACAACCCATACGGCGGATGATCGGGCCCGGCTTCAATGCGACGGAAGCCGCGAACACGACCGGCTTCCCCGGTGGTGTAGAATTGCAGTTCGTTGAAGCGCTCCTGGCTGAAGACCAACGCCCCTTTTGAGCCGTAAATCTCGAAATCGTGCTGCATCTTGCGCCCGGTCGCCACCCAACTCGCCTCGATGCTGCCGGTGGCGCCGCTGGCGAAACGTAAGAAGGCGCGGCCGATGTCATCGACCTCAACGGCGGTACGGCCGCCCTTGCCGTCCGGGCGACTGTTGATGACGGTGACCTCGTCGCCAAGAACGCGCTCGATCGGGCCGATCAGGAACTCGGCGGTCGCCAAGGCATGACTGCCGAGATCGGCGAGCGCACCGCCACCTACCGGGTCGAGGCGGAAGGTGAAGGGACCTTCCGCATCACCCATGTAGTCTTCGGCGTGAATCCCGCGATAGCTGCGGATTTCGCCCAGTTCGCCGGACGCGACAAGCTCACGGGCCAGCGCCATCATGGGATTGCACAGATAGTTGAACCCGACCTGCGTGCCCACGCCGGCAGACACGGCAGCGTTTGCCATCTCGGCGGCCTCTGCAGCGCGCGGTGCAAGCGGCTTCTCGCAATAGACATGCTTGCCGGCGGCGATCGCGGCCAGCGCCATCTCGCGGTGGAACGCGTTTGGCGCGGTGATGTCGACGAGATCGATATCCGGATCGCCGACAAGTCGGCGCCAATCGCCGGTAGCGTTCTTGAAGCCGAGCGTACGCGCGGCTGCGCTGGCAAGTTCTTCGGTGCGGTCCGCGACGGTATGAAGCTCAAGCTCGAATGGCAGATCGAAAACACGTTCCGCCGCGGCAAAGCCAAAGGAATGGGTCTTGCCCATGAAGCCGGTGCCGATCAGCCCGATTTTCAGCTTGGGTTTTTCATTCCCCATTGATCTCGGCCCCATTGACGACGAGCGTAGGATCAATCTTGCCCTCGAAGAAATCGAGGACGTTCCTGACCGACGACACCGCCATGCGTTCCCCGCATTCAGCTGTAAGACCGGCGATGTGCGGCGTGAGGATGACCTGATCCATGGCCAGCAGCGGGTTGTCCGGCGTTGGCGGCTCCTGGTCGAAAACATCGAGGCCGGCGGCCGCAACCGTGCCGGTTCGCAGCGCCTCAATCAGAGCAGGCTCGTCGACCACGCCGCCGCGGGCGGTGTTGATCAGGACGGCGCCGCGCTTGATGAGCCCGAATTCACGGGCACCGATCAACGGCCTCTCGCCCTTGGGCGCGTGCACGGAAATTGCGTCGGCACGGCCCAGCGCAGCATCCAGCTCGCAGGCCGGCCTCACCTGGCCATCCGGCCAGCCCATCTTCTCGAGAAACGGATCGTAGGCTTCAACCTCCATGAAAAAGCCGGCAGCCATGCGAGCAAGATGCCGGCCGATCCGGCCGTAGCCCAGGATGAGCAGCCGCTTGCCCGCGAGCTCCGACGCCTCGAGCTTGTTGCGCCAGTTCCAGCCTTTTTCGCGAACGGCCCGATCGGCGCGCAGCGTGCGCTTCGCGGCCGCCAGCAGCAGCATCATGGCGTGCTCGGCCACGGAGACCGAATTGACATCGCCGACGACGGCCAGCGCGATACCGCGCTTGTTAAGCGCCGACAAGTCGACGGAGTCATAGCCGACCCCATGCCGCGAGACGATACGGAGGTTGCGTGCCTTGTCGACGGTCGGAGCAGATAGCGGCTGGGTGCGAATGACCAAACCATCGGCCTTACCGATCAGCGAGGCATAGCTTGGCTCGGAAACCTCCTCGACGTAGTCGTAGGTTACTCCTGGAGCCCGATCGAGCAGCGCGACGCCGCTTGGATGCAGTTTGCCGGCGACAAGGATGTGCGGCATCAATAGCCTCCCTTGGCGTCGGCGCCCTCGGCCGATGCTCCGGCCGTCAGCGCTCGGAACCGCCTTACGGCGGCGTCAGCTGCGCCGGCAAGCAGGCGCACATCGTTGGAGACGGTGGTCATGTCGAAGCCCCACCCCACGGCGCGCGCGGCATATTCCGGAGTGCCGCAATGCAGCGCGGCGCGAATACCGTGATTACGGCAGGCCCGCACAATCGCTTGCAGCGCCTCGATCATTTCCGGCTCTTCGCGATCGAAGGCCGGAGCCAGGCGACCGCCGTGCAGGCTAAATGTCAGATCGGCCGGCCCGACATAGATGCCGTCGAGCCCTGGCGTGGCCGCGATCGCATCGAGATTAGCCATCGCGTCCGCGGTCTCGACCATCGCGAAGGCGAGGACCTCGCCATTAGCTTCCGCCGCATAGTTGGGGCCGACCGCGAAATTGGCGCGGGTTGGCCCGAAAGAGCGCTGACCCGCCGGCGGATAGCGCACACAGGAGACAAATCGTGCAGCTTCCTCCGCAGTGTTGATCATCGGGCAGATGATCCCGTAGGCGCCGGCGTCCAGCGCCTTCATGATGATGCCCGGCTCGAGCCAGGGGACGCGCACCAGCGGGGTGACGCCCGAGGCGCGCATGGCCTGCAGCATAGGCAGCATAGCGTTGTAGTCGAGCGCGCCGTGCTGCAGGTCGATGCCGATGCTGTCATAACCTTGCGCGGCCATGATCTCGGCGGTGAACGAGTTGCCTATCGAGAGCCAGCCGTTGATGGTGGGACGGCCATCGGCCCAAAGCTTCTTGAGGGTATTGGGGATCATGGCGCAGCCTTTAGAAAACGACTTGAGCAAGCTTGGTGTCGAGGTAGTCCTTGATCGACTCGATGCCCCCTTCCCTGCCCATGCCCGAAAAATTGGTGCCGCCGAAGGGCGCCTCTGAGGCCGCAAGCGCGAAGCTGTTGATGCCGACCATTCCAGCCTTCAGCTCGGCAACCGCCCGACGTGCGCGCTTCGGGCTTTGTGTGAACGCGTAGGCCGAAAGCCCCATGTCGGAGGTGTTGGCGCGTTGCAGCGCCTCGTCGTCGCTGGAGAACGAGGTGATCGCCGCCACCGGCCCGAAATTTTCCTCGGCGAAGACCGCCATGTCGTCGCGGACGTTGGTCAGCACCGTGGGCTCGAAGAAATGTCCGGCATTGAAGGCCGCCGCACGGCGGCCGCCGGCGGCGACCGTGGCACCTTGCCGTTCGGCCTCCGCGACCACGGCCTCGATGTCGGAGAGCCGCTTGCCGTTGATCAGCGGTCCCATCTGCACCGAGGGGTCGAGACCATCGCCGAGCTTTAGCGACTTGGCACGAGAGACAAAGCCCTCCACGAATTTGTCATGCAGGCTTTCATGGATGAAGAAGCGGTCGGGCGTGACGCAGACCTGGCCGGCATTGGCATATTTGGTTGGCACCGCCACACCGAGCGCGGTCTCGAGATCGGCATCGTCAAAGACGATCAGCGGCGCATTCCCGCCCAGTTCCATCGAGACCTTCTTGACCGTGTCGGCGGCATCGCGGATCATCTGCTGACCGACCCGCGTTGAGCCGGTCAGGGATACTTTCCGGACTACTTTCGAAGCCATGATCGGCGTGTAGGTGGCTTCCGTGGGGCCGACCAGCAGGTTGACTGCGCCCGCAGGCAGGTTGCCCGCTCGCATGCAGTCGACCATGACCATGGCCGTGCCCGGGGTCTGGCTCGAGGGACGCACCACGATCGAGCAGCCGGCGGCCAGCGCCGGCGCGACCTTGCGGGCCACCAGTGCTGCGGGGAAATTCCAGGCCGTGAAGGCCGCGGCGACGCCGACAGGCTCGTGTAGGACCTCGAAACGTCCGCCCGGGACGCGGCTCTCGATGATACGCCCGTAGATGCGACGCGCCTCCTCGGCATGCCAGCGGAATTGATCGACCGCGAGAGCCCACTCCCGCTCCGACTGTGCCAGCGGCTTGCCGGTCTCGCTCGAGATCATCCGCGCCCCTTCATCCTTGCGGCGCAGCATTTCGTCGGCAATCCGATGCAGGGCATCAGCCCGCTCGAAGGCGGATTTGGCTTTCCATGAACGAAACCCCCGTTGGGCACTTTCGAGTGCGTCGCGAGTGTCCTCCCCATTCGCGCAAGCTACCTCGCCGAGCGCCCTTTCGGTGACCGGACTGAATACTGGTGTGAAGCCTCCTCCGCCCGTTGAATGCCAGGCTCCGTCGATGAAAAGTCCGTAGTCGCCATACATCTGAGCATCCTGAAAACAGCACGAGACACGCCACGCAGACAGCGCGGCGATCACAAGATTCCGGCATTGCGGGATGAGCGTTTCACTCCCTTCGGAGCAGCCTCCGGCGGCGCTAATCCTGGGCGTGGCCGGTGGATCGCGTGCCCTGCGCGAGTTGGCGCAGTCCTCCCTAAAACCGTATTGCAATAATCATTGCAGCATCTATTGATTTGTCAATAGACATTTCATAGTAGATCCCGACGCAGCCGTTTTGGGTCGTGGATGGAAGGAGAAATCAGATCATGAAGGCTAAGCTTGGCATCGCGCCGATCGCGTGGTGGAACGACGATCTTGCCGAACTGAGTGGCGACATTTCGCTTGAGGGATGCCTTGCGGAAGCGCGGGAGGCCGGCTTCTCAGGCATGGAAACCGGACGCCGCTTCCCGATGGATGCCAGCGTGCTCGGACCGATCCTCGACACCTATGGCATGAAGGTCTGCGGCGGCTGGTTCTCGGGCCTGCTACTCGATGGCGATATCGCCCGCGAGAAGGATCGCATTGCCGAACAGATGACGATGTTCAAGGCCGTGGGCGCGCCCTGCATCGTCTATGGCGAGACCGCGGGCACGATCCAGGGCGACCGTTCGGCGCCGCTCGCCACCCGGCGGCGATTGGGTGAAGAGGAGATCAAGGCATACGGCCGGAAGATGACCGCCTTCGCCGAATGGTGCGCCGACCAGGGCATGCCGATCGCCTACCATCATCACATGGCCGCACCGATCGAATCCGAGCAGGACGTGGACCTGTTGATGAAGCATTCTGGTGAGGCGCTGCCCCTCCTCTACGATGCTGGCCACATGGCCTTTGCCGGCGGCGACGTGCTGCGCGTGATCGACAATCATCACCGCCGCATCAGCCACGTTCACACCAAGGATGTTCGCAAAGCTATCATCGACGGGCTGGACCGCTCCCGCGAGAGCTTCCTCGACGCGGTGGTCAAGGGCGCCTTCACTGTGCCCGGCGATGGTTCGCTTGACTTCGAGACCATCGTCAAGCGGCTGGCGGCCTACGGCTATGAAGGCTGGTTTGTCGTCGAGGCCGAACAGGATCCGATCAAGAACCCGCCATTGGAAATGGCCAAGATCGGCCATCGCGAGCTGCTGCGCGTCATGGCATCGGCGGGCTATACCGTCGAGGGCTGACCCAAGAACGAGAAGGGCTGAAAGACTTACTCCACGCAAGGCCATTGGGCGGCCGGCATCTGACGCCGCCTGGCCGATGGCGACCAAGAGCCTCGTGATGCTGGCAGGAATGAGCCAAAGGGCCGGCAATGGCCGGCACCATACCGCGCGATCCCGGCGTAGACCAAATGGCATAAGATTAAGGGCTGTACGTCACCGGGAGAGGCTTAACCGGGGTTCTTGCGGTATAGACTTCTTTTCCATCCTCAGGCGGCCTGCAGTTCCGCCTGTCCGGTCTTGGCGCCGGTGATGTAGGCGACGATGTCGTTGCCGTCGGTGTCCTGCTTGCGCAAATTGGCGACGATGCGGCCGCGGCGGAAGACGACGATGCGGTCGACCAGGTCGAAGACCTGGCGCATGTTGTGGCTGACCAGGATCAGCGGTTCGCCATTCTCCTTCAGCGTGCGGATGATGTTTTCGACCTGCGCCGTCTCCTGCACGCCAAGCGCCGCCGTCGGCTCGTCCATGATGATCAGCTTGGAGGCGAAGGTCGCGGTCCTGGCGATCGCCACGCATTGGCGCTGGCCGCCGGACATATGGCGGATGGTGCTGGAGAGGTTCGGGATTTTCACCGCCGTGCGGATCAGCGCCGCCTCGGTCGCCTTGCGCATCGCCTTGCGGTCGAGGATCGAGAACGGCCCGAGGTTGAAGAGCACCTTCTCGCGCCCGAGGAACAGGTTCGACGGCACGTCGAGATCGTCGGCCAGCGCAAGGTTCTGGAACACGGTCTCGATGCCCGCCTCGCGCGCCTCGATCGGCCCGGCGAAATTCACTTCCTTGCCGTCGAACCAGATCTTGCCGTCGGTGCGCTGCTCGACGCCGGTGATCTGGCGCACGAAGGTCGACTTGCCGGCGCCGTTGTCGCCCATGATGGCGACATGCTCGCCCTTGCGCAGCTCGAAATTCGCCTCCTGCAGCGCGTGCACGCCGCCATAGTGCTTGGTGAGGTTTTCGGTCTTCAGAACGATGTCGGACATTGGTCAAGCTCCTATCGCGCGGCGGCGCTGGCGCCATTGATCGAGAACGACCGCGCCGACGATGATCACGCCCTTGACCATCTCCTGATAATAGGCGTCGAGGCGCAGGAAGGTGAAGCCGGAAATGATGACGCCGAAGATCAGCGAGCCGATCACGGTGCCGATGATCGAGCCGCGGCCGCCCGACAGCGAAACGCCGCCGATGACCGCCATGGCGATGGCGTCGAGTTCGTACATGACACCCATGCCGGCCTGGGCGGTAAGGTTCTTGGAGGACAGCACCACTGCGGCGATCGCGGCCAGGATCCCGGCGATGGCGTAAACCAGCACCTTATGGTTGGCGATCTTGATGCCCGACATGCGCGCCGCATCCTCGTTGGAGCCGATGGCGTAGCAATGCTTGCCGTATTTCGTATAGCTCAGGATAAGCTGGAACAGGAGCGCCAGCGAGATGAAGATGACGACAGGCATCAGGCCCTTGCCGATGGCCGCGAAGCTGTCGGTCGGGAACGAGATCGGCTGGCCCTTCGACCACCATTTTGCGATGCCGCGGGCGGTGACCATCATGCCGAGCGTGGCGATGAAAGGCGGAATGCGGGTATAGGCGATCAACAGGCCGTTGATCAGGCCGGCGATCAGTCCGCAGCCGATCGCGACCAGCACCGGCACGATGACCGGCAGGTCGGTCCAGCCATAATCGATGAACATCGCCTTGGGATTGGGATTGCCGTTGACGGTCGCAACCTGCGCGAAGCTCATGGCGATCATGGCGGTGGCGCCGACGATCGAGCCCGAGGACAGGTCGATGCCGCCGCAGATGATGACCTGGG
This sequence comes from Mesorhizobium sp. ESP-6-4, assembly GCF_020164735.1. Classification (NCBI taxonomy): domain Bacteria; kingdom Pseudomonadati; phylum Pseudomonadota; class Alphaproteobacteria; order Hyphomicrobiales; family Phyllobacteriaceae; genus Mesorhizobium; species Mesorhizobium sp. ESP-6-4. The sequence goes on along the minus strand of NZ_JAIUGS010000022.1, from coordinate 14,739 downwards.
TGACGCCGATGGCGATGATGCCGACGATCGACACTTGCAGGATGATGATCTGCAGGCGCTGCTCGTTGAAGAGGCCCGACACATTCTCGCGCGTGTTGAACAGGAAGCTGTCGCCGAGGAAGACGCGGCCGATCAACTCGAAGGCGACGACAAGGATGACCAGCGCCAGGAACACGTTGAACTCGGCCGGCCATGGACGCTTCTTGGCGTCGTAGCTCAGCCCGCCAATGCCATGCGATGTCTGTGACACGTCTTCTTCCTCCGTCGGGGCGCACTTGTCCGGCCTCCCGCGCGGACGGGAGGAAAGGCGGAGCGGCGCGTTCGTTCCGATTGGACGCGCCGCCCCGTATCGAGGCGCCTCAGTTCTTCTTCAAGAACTTGTCGATGTTCGCCGGCGTCACGAGCTGGAACGGGATGTAGACCTTCTTGTCCACCTTTTCGCCCTTGGAAAGCTTCAGCGCGGCGTCGAGCGCGCCGGCGCCCTGACCGGCCGCGTCCTGGAAGACCGTCACGTCGAGGTCGCCCGCCTGCATCGCGGCCAGCGCATCCTGCGTGGCGTCGACGCCGCCGACGACCACCGACTTCATGTCGATGTTGGCGGCCTTCATCGCCTGGATGGCACCGATGGCGCTTTCGTCGTTGTTGGCGATGACGCCATCGAACGGCTTGCCCGACGACAGCCAGTTGGTCATCAGGTTCTGCGCTTCGTCGCGCTGCCAGTTCGAGGTCTGCTTGTCGATGATCTTGATGAAGTTGCAGTCCGGCGTGGCGATCACTTCCTCGATGTCCTTGGTGCGCTGCACCGCGGCCTGGTTCGAGAGCTCGCCCATGATCACGTAGACATTGGCTTCCTTCTTGCCGGCTTCCTTGAGCAGGCGGCAGGCTTCCTTGGTCTCGAGCGTGCCGGATTCGGCCTCGTTGGAAGCGACAAAGGCCTGGTTGTCGGGCAGCGTGTCGACATTGACCGGCTGGCGGTTGACATAGACCAGCGGGATCTTGGCCGCGGCGGCGGCGTCCGACATCGCCTGCGTGGCCGAGGTGTCGACCGGGTTGACGATGATGGCATCGACGCCCGAGGCGGCGAAGTTCTTGATCTGGTCGAGCTGCTTGGCCACATCGTTCTGCGCGTCCTCGACCTGCAGCTCGACGCCGCTCATGCCCTTGGCCTGCGCGATCATGCCGTTGCGCAGCACGGTGAGGAAGTTGTCGTCGAACCGCGCCATCGAAACGCCGATCTTGGCGGCGAAGGCGGATGAACACATCAGCGCCGATAGCGCGACGCCCAAAAGCAGTTTCTTCATTTTATTCTCCTCCACTTGGTGTCCGGCTGCACCCATTGAACCGGAATCCCCGGTTTGCCCGGGGAATCTCTCCGCCTCTCGTTCCGGTTCCTGACGCGCCTATTCCGACGTTGGATGGCAAATGAAAGGGATTGCCCCGCACTGAGCAGCGGTTTTCCCAAACCGATCCGCAACGATAATTGCAGAGCATCGATATTCTGCAACTGTCGATGAGTCAATTCGCCTTCAATTTTTTTTAATGAACAGTCCCGAATTGCAAAATTCATTGCGAATGCAGACCGCAGGTCTGCCTGACCGGGTCAAATCATGCCGCCGTCGCCTGTATCCCCGCCACGGTAGAGAGGAAGGACGACAACTGGAAGCCAACCTGCGTAGTGGGAGCGCTATTGCCCTGTCACTATCGGGATGCGCGGGTCAATGCCGTTGTTCTGCAAGCGCGCTGCCAGCGCTACGGTTAGCGCCTGCGCAAGGCACATCGGGGCCGCAAGCGATCTTGAGAAAGTGTATTCGTGCTCGGGCACCGCAAAAAGGACGCGTGCGCTCTTCGCCAGCGGCGACAAGGTGCTGTCCGAAATCGCCACGATGGGGACGCCCCTGCTGGCAACCTCTTCCACGACATTCACGACCTCGTTTGCATAGAAGCGGAACGATACCGCGAAAAGCACATCCTGTGGGCGGATCACGCGAGCCATATGCGTGGCGAGCCCGCCGCCAGGGTCCAGCAATGTGCATCGCTTGCCCAGCATCGTCAGTATGTACCGCAGGAGTTCGACCACTGGCGCCGAGCGCAATTGCCCGATCAGATAGATGACGTCGGCTTTCTCCAGCAGGTTGACGGCTTCGGCCAAATCTTCCGGCGGGATGGCCGTGAGCATCTCCTGCAGCGAGGCGATGTCACGAACGACCAGATCGCGCATGAGACCGAACTCGCTGCGGTCGGTTCGCGCCCCAAGTTCCGTCTCCAGCGCCTTCACGCGCGCTTCAAAGCCGGGCGCCGCGGTGGACAATCGCTTCTGAAAAAGGGTTTGAAGATCCTTGAACCCCTCATACCCCAATGCCTGGCCAAACCGCACGAAGCTCGATGCATGAACGCCACTGCTTTCCGCGATCGCGTTCACGGATCGCACCGCGACATCATTCGGGTTCTGCGTGAGATACAAGGCTATCTTCTGGTATGATTTGCTCATTTGCTCATACCGATCATGGACCACGCGGATGAGTTCCTCGTAGTCCTTTGGGGCTTTGACTTTCTCTTCCACGGTCGACATCCTTGCAATTTTCGTTGCATGATGGCTTGTTTGCGCTTGGTTTACCAGCGGAGAATTCCACCTCGGAAACCGACGGACCGAGTTTGCGCCGCTTCTTCTGCAATGACGCTTGCAAAAAAGTAAATTCTGCAATACGAATTGAATTCGTCATTCGGCATGAGTTGCCGCGATGCCCGGAGGAGTCAAATGTCAGTGGTCCGTCTGACCATGGCGCAAGCCCTGGTCCGCTATCTTTGCAATCAGTTCACGATTGTCGACGGGGAGCGAGTTCCGCTCTTTCCGGGCGTCTTCGCCATCTTCGGACACGGCAATGTGACCTGCCTATCGGAAGCGCTGGAAGCGGTCCAGGATCGGTTGCCCACATGGCGCGGACAGAACGAGCAGTCGATGGCCCTCGCGGCAATCGGCTTCGCCAAAGCCAAACGCCGCCGCCAGATCATGGTGGCCGCGACCTCGATCGGCCCGGGCGCCCTCAACATGGTCACCGCCGCCGGTGTGGCCCATTCCAACCGACTGCCGGTGCTGCTGCTCTCCGGCGATACTTTCATCAATCGCCGCCCCGACCCAGTCATGCAGCAGGTCGAACACTTCGGCAATCCGACCATCAATGTCAACGACGCCTTCAAGGCCGTGACTCGCTATTGGGACCGCATTGTCCATCCCGAAGGCATAATCTCTTCGCTGCCCCAGGCGGTCGCCACCATGCTGGATCCGGCCGATTGCGGTCCGGCGTTCATCGCACTGCCGCAGGATGTGCAGGAGATGGCCTGGGATTATCCGGAAGAATTCTTCGCCGAAACCGTGCATGCGATTCCTCGCCCGCGACCCGACGCCGACCGGCTGGCAGAAGCAGTGAAGCTGTTGAAAGCAGCAAAGCGCCCGCTGATCATTTCCGGTGGCGGCACCCGCTACTCAGGCGCTGAGCAGGTATTGGCCGATCTTGCCCTCGTCCACGGCATTCCCTTGTGTGAGACGATCGCCGGCAAAAGCACCGTCAGCCATAGTCATCCTGCTTATGTCGGCCCGATCGGCATCGTCGGCTCAACCTCGGCCAACGCACTGGCCGCCTCGGCAGACGTGATCGTCGCCGTGGGTACGCGCCTAATGGACTTCACCACCGGCTCCTGGAGCGCTTTCGCGCAAGACGCCAAGTTCATATCCATCAATGCAGCCCGATGGGACGCCACCAAACATCGAGCCCTGGCGGTGGTTGGCGATGCCTTGGCCTCGCTCAACGAGTTGGGAGCGGCGCTGGAGGAGTGGCAGGCGCCAAAGGAATGGACCGAGAAAGGCAGTGTCGAATTCGCCAAGTGGAACAAAGCGCTGGACGGGTACCAGCAGCCGACCAATCAGCCCGTTCCCAGCTACGCCCAAGTCATCGGCATTGTGAATGCACGCGCTGGCGAGCGAGACCTGGTCATCACGGCCGCGGGCGGCCTGCCGGGCGAGGTCATGAAGAACTGGCGCGTCAAGGCGCCTAATACGTTCGACTGTGAATTCGGCTTCTCATGCATGGGTTACGAGATCGCCGCCGGCTGGGGAGCCGCCATGGCCGACCCGACGAGAACGCCGATCGTGATGGTCGGCGATGGCACCTACATGATGATGAACTCGGACATCTATTCGACCGTCCTGTCCGGCCACAAGATGATCGTCATCGTCTGTGACAACGGTGGATATGCGGTGATCAATCGCCTGCAGAATGCAAAGGGCGCTGCCTCCTTCAACAACCTGATCAAGGATTGCCGCGTGAAGGAGCCGTTCAGCGTCGATTTTGTGAAGCACGCCGAATCTATGGGCGCGCTGACCAGACGGGTCGACAGCCTCGCGGACCTCGCTCAGGCCGTCGATTGGGCCTTGGGAACGGATCGGACAACGGTCATCACGCTAGTATCCGATGGTTTCACCTGGACACCCGGCGATGCCTGGTGGGATGTGGGTGTGCCCGAGGTAAGCACCAGGCCGCAGGTGCGGGAAGCGCATGCGGAACAGGCTCAAGCTCGCAAGAAGCAGCGCGTAGGCGTCTGACTTCATCGCAATCCGAAGGTCAATCTCATGTCGGCGTTTGTCGAGTTGCGCGACGTCGCGAAGACGTATGGGCTGAATCCCGTTCTCGAGGATCTCACCCTGTCCGTCGATCGCGGAGAAATTCTTGCCCTCGTGGGCGAGAATGGCGCCGGGAAATCGACTTTGATGCGCATCGTTGGCGGCTATGTGCCGCCAACCGCAGGCACCGCCTTGATCGACGAACGTCCCCTGCCCGCGACCGTTCAAGAGGCCGAAGATGCTGGGATCGTCCTTATCCACCAGGAATTCTGCCTCGCGCCGGACCTGACCGTCGGCGAGAATATTTTCATTGGTCGCGAGCCGCGTCGCCACCTTCTCGTCGACTATCCGAAAATACACAGAGAGTCCCGTCTGCTTCTGGACGCATTGGGCTCGTCGGCCGATCCCCGCGCCAAGCTTTCCAGCCTGCCCAACACCGAGTGGCAGATGGTAGAGGTGGCAAAGGCCTTCGCGAGGAACCCGAAACTTCTGCTCATGGACGAACCGACCGCCGTGCTGGGCGCGCGTGAGGTGGACGCCCTGTTCCGGCGCATGCGGCAATTCGTTTCGGAGGGAGGTTCCGTCATCTTCACGTCTCACCGTCTCGACGAGGTGAAGGCGATCGCCTCCAGGGTCGCGGTTCTGCGGGACGGGCGCATCCGGCATGTTGGGCCGGCGTCAGAGCTGACGGAAGACGAGATGGCAACGCTGATGGTCGGCCGTGAGCTCAGCCAGCTCTATCCGGCCAAGAGTGCGATGCCCGCGGGCGACATCCTCCTCAGCGTCGACGATCTGCAAAGCCCACCGCATGTGAGAGGGGTTAGCTTGCAACTCCGCCGCGGGGAGATTCTCGGAATCGCCGGGCTGGTCGGCTCCGGCCGGACTGAAGCGTTTGAAGCGCTCGCGGGCTTAAGACCCGCACAATGCCGTAACTTCACGCTTGCCAAAGCCGCGAGCCGACGCCTCCCCACTGCGCGCGTGGCCTGGGCTGCCGGCTTGGCGTATCTGACCGAAGACCGCAAGGGCAAGGGGCTTCTGCTGGATGCCGGCCTCGATGAGAACATTTCCCTCACCGTCGGGGCGCTGAGAGGCCGGGCTTGGATCGACGCCGCGGAAGAACGCAGCCGGCTGGACCAGGCCGTTCGCGAGTTCGACATACGAAGCGGCGGCCGCAATGCAATCGTGCGCTCGCTCAGTGGCGGCAACCAGCAGAAAGTCCTGATCGCCAAGACCCTCGCGAGCCGACCGGACGTAGTCATCTTCGACGAGCCGACGCGCGGCGTTGACATCGGCTCCAAGCAGCAGATTTACCGGGTCATAGCCAAACTCGCAGCGCAAGGCGTCGCCTGCGTGGTGATCTCTTCCGAGATGCAGGAAGTTATCGGTCTGGCGCATCGCGTGCTGGTGATGCGCAAGGGCAGCGTCGTCGGCGAATTGACCGGCAACGACATCAACGAAGGCACCATCGTTCGCCTCGCTATGGGTCTGACCAAGGAGGCCGCATAATGAACACCGCCGCCAACGCCGCCGCCATGCCACACCGTCCGTGGTTGGGCGCCACTAAGCGACTCAGTGCGCTGGGACCTATCCTTGCCTTGTTGGCGCTGATCTTCGTCGGGAGCTTTCTGAGCGACAGTTTCCTGTCGGCCGGCAACCTATCCAATCTGCTGACCCGCTCGGCAATTGTCGGCATCATCGCCATAGGCGCCACCTATGTCATCACCGCTGGTGGCCTCGACCTATCCGTCGGATCGATGTCGGCGCTGATTGCCGGCCTGGTCATCATGGGCATGAACGCGGCAGGCTCGTCGCTCGGGGACAGCTGGCTGGTCGTGCTGATCGGCGTAGTCGTGGCGTTGGCGCTGGGCGTGGTTGCGGGCACGCTTAACGGCGTCCTCGTCGTTAAGGGCGGCATCGACGCGTTCATCGTCACCTTGGGCACGATGGGCATCTTCCGATCCGTCATTACCTGGCTTTCGGACGGCGGCTCGATCTCCCTTTCAAGCAACCTCAAGGGGGTCGCGCGACCGCTCTACTATGGATCGGTCGCAGGCGTCAGCTACCCGTTGATCGCCATGATCGTTCTCGCGGTGGGGGCGGAATTGGTCCTGCGCCGCGCCCGGCTGGGCCGCCACGTCACCGCCATCGGGTCAAATCCGGAAGTTGCCAGATACTCAGCCATCCGCGTCCATCGCGTTCGGATCCTGACTTACGTGTTCCAGGGGGCCTGCGTTGCCCTGGCCACGATGATCTACGTCCCGCGGCTCGGCGCCGCGACGCCATCGACCGGCCTCCTGTGGGAGCTTGAAGCCATCGCCGCCGTCATCATCGGCGGGACCGCGCTCAAAGGCGGCTTCGGCCGCATTTGGGGGTCGATCGTCGGAGTCCTGATTCTCGGCCTGATCGACAACATCCTGAACCTCACGGCGCTCGCCAGTCCATATCTCAACGGTGCGTTCCAGGGGGTCATCATCATCATCGCCGTTTATCTGCAGAAGGGTCGCCGACAGGTCTGACCCGCCATCCTAGAGAGGAGCACACCGTGGAGAAGAGAACATTCCTGAAGGGCGGAGCGATCGCGCTCGCGCTCGGCGCCGTAGGCATGCCGAAAATTTCCTTGGCGGCAGGTGGAAAGACGATTGGCATTTCCATTCCTGCGGCAACCCATGGCTGGACCGGCGGTCTCAACTTCCATACCAAGCGCACCGTCGAGCAGATGAAGAAAGCCTTCCCGGACATCGAGTTCGTGGTCGCCGCAGCCAATGACGCTTCCAAGCAGGTCAACGACGTTGAGGATCTCGTTGCACGCGGCATCGATGCGCTGGTGATCCTGCCGTTCGAATCCGAGCCCTTGACCGAACCGGTGAAGCAAGCCAAGGCACAAGGCGTGTTCATAACGACCGTCGACCGCGGCCTGGCGGAGGAAGGGATCGAGGACCTCTATGTGGGTGGCAACAACCCGCAATACGGCGTGATCGCAGGGCAGTATTTCAAGAAGAGGTTTCCAGACGGCGCCAAGATCGTGATCATGCGCGGCATTCCGACCACGATCGACAATGTTCGCATCGATGCCTTCAAAAAAGAACTCGAGGGCTCGAAGGTCCAGATCCTCGATATGCAGTTCGCCAACTGGAATCCGGACAAGGGCTTCGAGGTGATGCAGGACTTCCTGCAGAAATACGACGCCATCGATGGCGTGTGGGCGGGCGATGACGATGCCGCCCTCGGCGCCATGGAGGCAATCAAGCAGGCTAACAGGCCGAAGCCGATCGTCGTTCTGGGAGGCTCCGGCATGAACAAAGTCGTCAAGATGGTCAAGGACGGCGGCGGCGCCGTCGACGCCGACATCTTCTATCCGCCTACCCTGATCATCCCGGCGATCGAGCTGACCGCTATGCGCGCCGCGACGCAGGCGCCGATCCGCGGGCGCTACATCCTGGACAGCCCCTTGATCACCAAGGACAACGCGGCAGAGTTCTATTTTCCTGATTCGCCTTACTGAAGATCAGAACCAGACCTTCAGGCATTCACGAGCTGGCGCGGCTGCAGCAGCGCCAGCTCGGTCAAAATGAAGGCCGAGATCGCCCGAACATCAGCGCCCGCTAACGATGGCTCTTGCTGCATCGCGGCCGACCGCAGCGGAGTGGTCAGTTGCGAGGTCTGCTTTAAGAAAACGACGCGCTGATTGGAAAGTCCGATATGAGGCGCAAAGTTGCCACTCCCAGTCTAGGGACTGGGGAGTGCCGACGCCCGTTATGGGACGGCACGTGCCTGCCTATGTTGACCGAACCGTCCAAATACCGAACCTAGTGACCCACTTTGTCCATAAGCACCCGCAATTTGGGTTGAGGCGCTACCCAGAAAGTTCGAAAAGCTTCTAGGAACCCCAGCCAGTTTCGCTTTTCACAGTAAAACCAACGGCTTAGTAAGGGCGCAAAAATCACAACCGGAACACTTTTCCGGGGCATTGAGCCGGAATTTTGCCCGATTCGGGACATTCCGAGGATCTCGATCGTCGGTCCGCGCCGTTGAACCCCGCTCTTTCGCAAAAGCGAACTAAGGCTTTATCGTGACTGCCATCGTTGCGCAAAAGGCCTCAGCCGTCACATCGAATGGAACGATGCACAACCTCGTATCTTTGACAGTCGTTCCTGCTATAAAGAATACCGATACATTGCCATCCATGCTTGGAGCGATCGGAGTCGGCAAGTTCGTTTTCACAGCGTAAATGGGCGTCGACGACGCAGTATTATCCGCCGTTTCTACGCAGGACGCTAATGCTCCATTGTTCGGATTTACATCAATCACATAGGTTCCTGAGGACATTTTATATTTTGCCTTAACAGTAGCGATGCATGCATAGATTCTTTTGTCAACGAAGCTAACGATAGTAGCGACCGATTGACAGGAATAAAAATGATCTGTGGAAACTTGGCATATTTGTATCTTTGGATCTACAACTTTTGCTTCTTGTGCAAACCCTTGGGGCGTGTCGAATAAAACCGCGAAAATCACAAATACTTGAAAAAGAATAACCCTTTTAATCATGACATTCTCCTTCACGTTGACGAGTGTCTGGCCAGGGCAATAACTAGGCCAACGTCGCGAAGAAGGCGACCCTTCCACACAACGTTCGGCGGTCAGGACGAACACCTGAATTCAGTCGAGTTCCAGGTCGCGCACCAAGGTGTGCAAGCGCGGAGCACGGCAGCCGAAGGCCAATAGCGAATACTGGAAACAGAAGGTGTCAAGAAACATCGCACGCGACGTCCAGGTTCTAGACACCCTAAAGCTTGCCGGATGGCGTGTCCTTACAGTGTGGGAATGTGAACTGAACGACGTGAAGACGTTGAAGGAGCGTCTTCGAGGATTTCTCGGCTAGCCGGCAGTGCCGTTCGCTATCGGCTTAGAACGGCCACGGAAGCGCGTGAAGCCAAGCCCACACAGACTCCGTTGCCGTGCCTAATAGTGCAAGGAGACGTTGGGCATACAACGCCACGCCTCCACCGACCCCGAGGGTTATAGCTGCATCGATTTGTGCGTTTGCGCGATCTCTCAGCCACACGGCTATAGAACCCGCCATGCGCCTCAAAAACCCGACGCTTTCATTTACCGTATCAATCGCTGGTTCTGGCTTTTCAGCCTCTGCCTCGATTTTCGCGATCTCATTTAGAGCTTCTGTAGCGTCTTGCGCCGAGACTGGGCTATCCTCTATCGGTCCAGGCGGCCGGTTGTGACCGATCATCCCGTAGCCATGAAGCCCTAGCTGTAATTGCTCTTTTAACTCAGCTAGCTGCGCGAGCATCTCGCTCTTGAGCTGGTCTAAATCCCCCTTGACGCGGCAGCAGAGTCGCGTCGCGTTCCCACGAAATCTTCAAGGTCAAAAGCGGAGGACTCGAAGCTCGCGTTGTCGTCGGATTGGCTTTCGGCCACCGGAGCCCAGTCGAAGAGCCCGTCACTCTGCACTTCGTCCACCGCTTCCTGCATGAGTTCGAAGCTTGCGACATCTGAGAATTCGCTCTGAATCTCGTCATCTGCGCTATAGGGGCCGCCCCAAGTCCATTGGTAACCACCCTCCGCTGACTCATAGGGAAGTCGAACAGCCGGATCCTCGAAATGTTCGTGGAACCACTGAACCATAAGTTCCTTCTTGCGGCTGCGTGACAGCTTTCTAAACGCCGAAGGCGAGTATTCGAACCCGTCGATCACATATTTACGCCGACTTGCCATGCGCCACCGTAACAAACCGTTCAATGAACAGGCCGAGGGCACGCATCCAGTGCACCGCTCTGCCGCCTGTTCTCACGGCCTCCGCGTAGCACCTTGAGGTTGCTCAAGCCAAGGCATGGGCAACCAGCAATGCTGAAATAATGAAGTGCGCGCCTCGATCGCCGGGCTCAGGGATTACCCTCGCCGAGAAACTTCGCCGATCAGTTCCCGCAAGAGCATCCGTGCGATAGTTGCCGGCGGCGAGCCGCCTACCTGCGTCGATTTCGAAGCGCCCTGATAGTAGACCGTCACCATTTTCTTCTCGACCGTATACAGCCCGGTCGCGTTGCCTGCACTTGTTTCGATTGTGATGGTGCCTTTGTCACTCATTACACCTACCTCCGAAAGCGCGGTCGCGCCGCCATTTTCCACCAGCACACTGGATGGCCATATCTCAGCTGCCATGAGCGCCTCGACCATCTGGTAAGGCTCGCGCTTGCCGGTGAATGGGCAAGGCTCGATCGCGGCGAGCCCCTGGGCGAGCCGGGTGTAGGTGTCGTTATCGATGTAGGTGTCCAAGGCGAATGCTCCGTTGCCTGATTGCCCGCACGGTATGAGTCATTCTGCGACGACACGCAAGACGAATTGCTCAATAAAATCAGTAAGTAATCGATGACTTGTTTCCGTGATGCTTGTCCCTAGAAAGAAAAACCGCCCGGCGATAAGCCGGACGGTGAAGTTAGGAGATATCGAACGGAAGCCGATAGCTACACTATAGCAGAATCTAGACCGGCGTGTCGAGAAAAACGGAAAATATTCCTAGCCCCGATAATAGGCAGCTGGGTGAAGACAAACACCTCTACTCGGGCGCTTCGCGCCCTCCCTGCGCGGCCTTCGGCCTTGCCCGCGCTTCGCGCGGTCGCTTTGTCTTCTCGGACCGGAAGGTGTTCTTCGTTCTTGTTTGTCTTGCCGGTCAATCCCTGCGGCTAAAGACTTTCCCCCTGTCCTAAAAGTCAGCACGAAAATGATGACGTTTAGGACAGGGGAATCGTTCGAACGTCTGCGTTCAAAAGTGGTGAAGAGCTTAGGTTTGATAAACCGGCGCGGAGGCTTCCATTGCCCGCGCCATAACTCCGATTCCTGATCTTGCGATCAAAGCGGTTAGGGCCGAAGCCCCGGCACCATGCGCGACTTACCTTCAATCGCTACATGGCCGATGTTGTCGTTCCGCACTCTAGGAACTGACAGAGCACCGTCTTTTTGTTTGGCAGCCTTACATGCTGGTGAACAGCATCGGCGCTAACCAAGCCGGGCGTCCGATAATCGGGGAGCTTGCGGCTAGATCTTCCGTTCGACCTGGCTGTCTGATAGCGCCCGTCCGTATTCCGGGATGTCGCCCTTGGTTGATGATGCCAGTATGGCCCTTGTCGGTTATCAGCCGATTTGCGGACTTTTGTTCTTACGAAATAGTATAGCAGAATCGGGACGGGAAAGCGCAAATACGGCAATTGCGACCGATAATTTTTTTGCAAGCGGACAATCGACCAAATGGATGCGGACAAAATCTTCGATGAACTTGAGGCAGAGTTGCACCGCGAGGTCGGGCGAATGGTCGCAACGTGGTCTCAATTGGAGGGCTGGCTTGCTCATATCTTGACGCTACTTTTGGTAAGAAGCGGGAGGGGCCGCGAGGGGGAAACTATCTACTATGAAGTGCCCAACCTGCGCCCCAGAATCGCAGTGATGAATGCGGCCTTTTTCAATCGGTCTGACATTGGCGAGGACATTCAAAAAAGATGGTCGGCGCTCATTGCAGCGACTGAAAAGGAGGCCGTCGAAAGAAACTCGATAATTCATGGGGATTTTTTGCGCGGGACAGTGGGCAATTCTGTCTTGGCAGTGGCTGTGTCGCCAAAAGTATTTTCGGATATGCGTCGGAAGCATCCTCCCAAAGGAGTGAGCAAAATGGGATTCCACTCTGTCGATATCCGGCGCCATACCGAAAGGGTGGGCCTTCTTCGGGATGCGCTTTGGGCACTCTATGGCGACCTTCCCAACTCAGAAGATGCTAAGCCGGCAAGGGAGGCAGAGGAATACCTGGACGCATGGCGGGTCGCGCGTGGCCAGCGCGAATGGCCCTCAGTCAGTTAACGTAGCCGTGTCCGAGTGTTTGCCAGGTTCCCGGGCCGTGTGCTTTTCCGAAACTCATCCGCGACCACACCGCGCATTGGCTTCCATCTCCCGGGCCATCTTCCTGCCGAGGTGGTTGACCGTAGGTGTCTGTGACCTAGCTTAGAGTTCAGAATGGACCGTCCGGACTCCCCAAAAATGCGGATTGGAACGCCCCGTGGGAGAACTTTTGGGATATTGACGATGGAGAGGTGCGAGTCGGCTTTTCGGAACATTGGCGGCGGGCGACAACCGGCGGCCACTGTATCTTCGAGCTTCGGTTCGAGCGCACATCTTCTGCGCCGGCATCTTCTCCCGGCGTATGACCGCGCTCCGCAACGCAACAAATACACTCGCACGGCACTGCAGGGCCCGAAGCAGTGACAGCTTTGAGAGCAGCAGCAGCTTTAGCCAGCATCGGGGAGAAGACCCAAACACCGCTTCGCGAACTTGAGTTGCACCCAAGACCACATGGGCACGACGATGCCAAATCATCTTGCCGAAATTTACACAAATAACACAGATCTCGCCATTCTGGCCGGGATTGCGATACTCGTACTGGCGGGCGTCTTTCTTGTGCTCCGGCATGCCCTTGTCGCAATGCTGCGGAGTCGCCCGAAACCAAATGCCTACCTGAAAGAATGCAAGCCTGTTCCTCTCGAGGAGGTTCCTTGGGTCTGGGAACGCCCGGTCGACCTTGCAACCGGATCTGGTTCTTCTCAGGCTGTCGTGTCCCCGGATGCGGATGCCCGGCCTCAGGATGCAAACTACCGTCAGTTCGGGGTGCGAATCGAGCATTTCGAGATGATCTCCGAAGCTTATGAGAGTTCGCCAGGCGACCTGCCCAATCCCTTCGCTTCCCCGACAAACAGCGCTACGGCCTCACCTCCCCGTGTTCGCTGGCCTATCGGTCTTGTATCAGGCCTGGGCATCGCCACGATCTGCCTGGCCGTGTCGCTTGGCTATACGATGACGAGACAGAATTGGGTCGAAAGCGCCCCCGCCATTTCGCAGGCCCAGAATCCCTCCCAGCCCGATCTTTCGCGATCCTTCGCGGTTCCGGCGAGTGCTGCATTGGATATGGAGGGACCAGCCCAGGGCGACGGGCGTACGAATGCCGAATCGCCTGGCCCGGATCTCGCGGCTGCCAAGGCTGAAGTCGAGGCTGCTCGTGCTCAGGCATCCGCCGCGAGGAATCTGGCCGGCCAGGAGCACCGAGCTGTGGAAGAAGAGCGCGCCAGAAGCGCCTCTCTGCAGAGTGCGCTCTTGGAATCGCGCAAGCAGGTCGATGCGCTGAGGACAAGCATGGCAGCAGCCGACGACGCATACGGGGAGCGTTTGCGCAACGAACTCGCGGCAGCCCGCACGTATGACGCATTGCAGCGCATTGCGGGAGATGCTCGCAGGCTGCTGGGCGAGAGCATCAACTATGTCGTTACGCAGATGCCGGCTGATCATCTGGAGCGTCAGCGAACTGAATTGATGGCCCGCGACCTATCCCAAGCGCGGGCGCAAATTTCACAGCTTCAGGCCACGGCCGCCGAGGACCGCGCCAGTGCCAAGGCCTCGCTTGCGCAAGTGAACGCATTGCTTGACGACGAGCGCCGGAAGTCGAAGGACCTTCGTGGCGACCTCGCCGCAATGGAACTGTCCAAGGCCGCGATCGCGGATAAGGCTGAGCGGGAACGAACCGGTGCAGCCACAGCGAGAGGACGGGTGGAGCAGACCGCAACCGAGACTGCCCAGACCCTCGCCCGAGAACGCGCTTCCGCAGCATCGACCCGTGAGGACCTCGATAAAGCCCGCCTCGAGCGCGACGCGGCTGAACAGGAACGAGCCAAGGCTGTCAAAGCAAAAGAGCATGCGGAGCAGACCGCAGCCGAGACGGCGCAGGCTCTGACACGAGCACGCGCTTCCGCAGCATCGACCCGTGAGGACCTCGATAAAGCCCGCCGCGAGCGTTACGCGGCTGAACAGGAACGAGCCAGGGCTGTGTCAGCAAGAGAGCGTGCGGAGCAGACTGCAGCCGAGACGGCGCAGGCTCTCGCCCTGGCGCGCGCTTCCGCAGCATCAACCAACGAGGACCTCGATAAAGCCCGCCTCGATCGCGACGCGGCTGAACAGGAACGAGCCAAGGCTGTCAAAGCAAAAGAGCGTGCGGAGCAGACGGCAGCCGAGACGGCGCAGGCTCTCGCCCTGGCGCGCGCTTCCGCAGCATCAACCAACGAGGACCTCGATAAAGCCCG